>JAYVTR010000096.1:0-5662 GCA_043788625.1 Planctomycetota bacterium | reverse complement strand
CGCAGCCGAGTCCGTTCAGCGCCGATGACGACGCCAAGCCCAAAGCCAGCATCAAGCTCGACATGGCCATCGGTCAGCGTTTGAGCGAGCGGCAGATCGCTGGCGTGATCCACCTCACCGCCGGGGCCATTGCCGGTTTGTCGCCCGACCGCGTCGAGATCATGGACAGCACCGGCCTGCTGACCCCCAAGAGCGCCGACTCGACGGCGATGTTCGCGCAGACCACCCTCGAAGCCGAATCGGCCCGCGAGCGCTATCTGACTCGTAAAGCCCAGGACCAGCTCGACACGGTGCTCGGACCTGGCCGCAGCCAGGTGCAGGTCAGCGTCAAACTCGATTTCACCAAGCGCACCGAAAGCAGCAGCGACCCCGGCAAACGCGAACTGCTCGAAGAGAAGACCAGCTCCAACGACGAAAAAAATGAAACCTCGAATCCCGGCGGCATTGCCGGTACGGCGCCAAATGTCGAAGGTGAATCGCGCACCACCAAATCCGAACCCCTACGCGGCAGCAAGACTCGCGAAGAATCTGAAAACAAGTACGTCGTGGGCAAGAAAACCGTCACCCAGGAAGACGAAGTCGGCCGCATAAAAGGCATGAACGTCTCCATCCTGCTGCCCTTCAAACAGGTCACCAAGCCGAAGCTCGATGATAAGGGTAAACCCACTAAAGAGATGGAAATCACCACCGAGGAATATTCGCAGACCGACAAAGACCGCTTCAAAGATCTGGTCTTGAACACCATCGGTTTCAATGCCGCAAAGGATATCACCACCAAGTCAGAAGCCGGGCAGAATCTTGACGCGCGTTTCACCTCATCGGTGCAGAGCATGGATCTCTACCGCGCTCCTGAAACGGTGGCGGCGGCCTCGCTGGCCCTGCCGCTGACCAGCATCCCCTGGGTCGATGCCGCCGGCTACCTGATCGCCGGCATCGTCGCCCTGACCTTCATCTTTGTCGCACGCGGCCAGCTCAAACGCAGTCACATCGCCTGGAAGGAAGCAGAAGAACGCGCCCGCGCCTTGGTCAATGCCGAACGGATAAAGAACGCTCCCCCAGAAGAGGTGGTGGAAGAACAGGCTGAAGACCGCGAACGCCAATCCCTCAAGATTCGCCGCACCGAACTGCGCGAACAGATCAAGAAGAAGATCCTCGAAGACCCAGAGGCCGCCTCGCAGATCGTGCGCAAGTGGATGTACGAAAACTAGTTTTCTCAGGGGCTGCGCCCCTACGGCCGGGGGCCTACCCCCGAGCTTTGTCGCATCTCGATTTTCCCGGGCGGCGCCGGGAAATCGTGGCGGCATCGGCTCCGCCGATTGTATGCCGCCACCGCTGCTTGGCGCTCGAATATAAGAATTCTCACCCCACCGGCTCCAGCCGTAGGGTATACTGATTCGCTCCTCTTATCCCCCTGACATACGATCTGCTTCTACTATGGCAAAAATTGGTGCACCTGACGATGGCGAACTGAAAGGCATCCGCAAAGCGGCGGCCTTCATGCTCTCGCTCGACCCGTCGGCTGCCGCTTTGGTCATGCAGAAGTTCAGCGATCGCGAAGTCGCAATGATTTCGGAAGAGATGACGCGCATGGGCGAGTTGCGCGGCGCGGATTCGGAAAAGATGCTCAAGGAATTCAGCACCCTCACCGGTGGTGATCGCACCACCATCGAACCGATGCTGCAAGAAATCCTTGAGCGCGCCCTGGGTAAGGAAAAGGCCAAAGACCTGCTCGATAAAATCAAACGCCAGACCCGCGAATCAGAACCCTTTCGCGCCCTGCTGCCGCTCGATGCCAAACAGGTGGCAATGATCATCCGTGGTGAACATCCACAGGTGCTGGCCATCGTCATCGGTCACCTCGAAGCCCCCATCGCTTCGGAACTGCTACGCGATATGGATGAGAACCTGCGCTACGATGTGATCAAGCGCATCGCTTCGACCGCTGATCTACCCAACGAACTCATCCGCCAGATCGACGAGATGATGGAAGTGCGCGCCTTCTCGATGTCCAAACGCGGCATGGAGCCATCGGCCGATGCCCGTTTCAAGACCGTCGCACAGATGCTCAATGTCAGCGATCCATCGCTGACCAAGTCGGTGCTCGAACGCCTCAACAAGGAAGTGCCATTGATCGCCACCGAGATCCAGGCCCTGATGTTCGTCTTCGAAGACCTGGTCAAGGTCGATGCCAAGGGCATGCAGAAGGTCCTCGCCGAAGTCGACAAAGCCGATCTCACCCTGGCCTTGCGCGCCGCGCCGGCGGAAGTGCGTACCAAGCTGCTCGACAACCTGTCATCACGCGCCCGCGAATCGATCCAGGAAGAAATCGACCTCATGGGTCCCAAACCGCTATCCGAAATCGAAGCCGCCCAGAAGCGCATCCTGCAATTGGTGCGCGGCATGGAGGAACGCGGTGAAATCACCGTCGCCCGTGGCGGCGGGGAGCAGCTGCTGTGATCCTCCGTTCACGCACCACCAGCGAGCAGGTGCACACCGCCGAATACCCGGTGGTGCGCGAATCCATCATCGCCTGGGAACGGCGCATCGAAGCCGCGCACGCCGCCGGCCGCACCGCCGGCATCGCTGAAATGCAGGCGCGCACCACCGCCGCCGAAGCCGCCAACACCGCCGCCCAGAAGCGCGCCGGGGAGTGCGAAGCCAAATTGCGTGCCGATTACGAACTGCGCCTCGGCCACGCCATCAACGCCCTGGCGGAAGGCACCGTCCAGCTCGACACCCTTGAAGGCCAACTGGTGCGCGAAGCCGAAGCCGACATCGCCCGCCTGGCGTTGCTGATCGCCGCCCGGCTGCTGCGCCGCGAAGTCGAGGACGACCCGACATGGATGGAAGGCGTCTTGGCCGATGCCCTGAACCGTGTCCCCGACAAGCGCGGTGTGGCGGTACGCATGCACCCGCTCGATGCGGAAGTCGCCACCGAGCGCAAGCGCTTCATCCTCGAACAGACCCCAGGTATCGAACGCGTGGAATTCTTCGCCGACGACTCGCTGCCCCGCGGCGCCTGCATCATCGCCAGCCAAGGCACCCGCCTGGATGCCTCGCTGCCGAGTTCGTGGGAACGCCTCGCCCGCGATATCCTCAACGACCAGAGCGAACCCTTGGCCATCCGCGTCGATACTCTCCCAAGTGCGCCAGCACCTGTGCCCGGGGATTCACTCTCATGATTGCCATCGACCGTTTTTTCCAACGCGCCACTGACGCCGACCTGGTGCAGAGCAGTGGCGTGGTGCTGCGCGTAGTCGGCCTGGCGGTGGTCGCCTCGGGGCCGGCGGTGCCGGTTGGCGACACCTGCACCCTGCGCTTGTCGAACGGCGAGCAGCGCATCGCTCTGGTCACCGGTTTCCGTGAAGGCGAAGTCATCCTCCAGCCGATCGGCCACCTGGACGGCATCCGCCCGGGTGATCTGGTGGTCGCCCGCCATCGCGCGCTCGACATCCCGGTGGGCCCGGGGCTGATCGGACGGGTCATCGATGGCGTCGGCAATCCCCTCGATGGCAAAGGCCCCCTGGTGGGCAGCGCCCGGCGGCCGATCGCCAGCGATCCGCCACCGGCCCTGTCGCGCACGCCGATCACGCGCATCATGGAGACCGGACTCAAGGCCATCGACACCCTGTTCACCATCGGCCATGGCCAGCGCATGGGCATCTTCGCCGGCTCGGGCGTCGGCAAATCGACCCTGCTCGGGGAAATGGCCAAACACGCCCGCGCCGATGTCAACGTCATCGCCCTGGTTGGTGAACGTGGTCGTGAAGTAGGCGAGTTTGTCGACAAGGTCCTTGGCGCCGAAGGCCTGGCGCGCAGCGTGGTGGTCGTCGCCACCAGCGATCGCCCGTCGGTTGAGCGTCTGTCGGCGGCCTATGCCGCCACCGCCATCGCCGAATCATTCCGCGACGCCGGCCTCGACGTGCTGCTGATGATGGATTCAGTGACCCGCCTGTGCCAGGCGCAGCGCGAAATCGGCTTGGCCGCCGGCGAGCCACCGGTGACGCGTGGCTATCCGCCCAGCGCCTTCGCCATCCTGCCACGCTTGCTTGAACGAGCTGGCACCGGCGCCTATGTGCCCTCGGCCGGCAAGGCCGGAGCCATCACCGCCTTGTACACCGTCCTCATCGACGGTGATGACGAAAACGATCCGGTCGGCGACACGGTGCGAGCCATCCTCGATGGGCATCTGTTCTTATCACGGCGCATGGCCGGCCAGGCGATCTATCCGGCGATTGATCCAACCTTGTCGGTCAGTCGGCTGCTCATCGATCTGGCTAACAAGGACGAATACCGCCTGGCCCTGCATGCGCGTGAGCTGTGGAGCGAATACGAACGCGTACGCGACCTGGTGGAAGTCGGCGCCTACCGCGCCGGCAGCGATCCGCGCCTCGACCGGGCGATCGCCGCCTTTCCCAAGTTGATCCAATTTTTTCGTCAAGACATCGGCGCGGTATCGACGCGCGATGACAGTCTCGCCAGCCTGCTGAGCATCGTTGGCGGTGGCGCATGATCCGCTTTACCGCCGTACATACTTTATACCTGCAGCAGGAAGACGCGGCCAAGATAGAACTCGGCAAACGCGAACGCCGGCGTGGCGAAATGCTGGCAGCTCGCGAAACGATTGCCACCCGCCTGTTGACGGCGGCGAACAATGTCGGACCTGAATTGCATGAACAATACCTGGCCTATTACCGGGCGCAGCAGGTGGTGTTGACACAACATGACGCGGCCTTGGCGGCACAAGACAAAGCGATCAGCGAAGCGCGCTCCATCTTGAACCTGGCCCATCAGCAGCGCACCAGCATCGCCAAGTTGCGTGAGCGCGATCGCGTCGAAGACCTCAAGCGTGACGAGAAGCGTGAGCAGCGGCGCAACGATGACCGCGCCGCATTGCTGCGGATCCTGGCGGCCAACGCATCTCGTTCATCCTCATCGTCCGCACGGGGTGCTTCATGAGTGGTTTTCTGCGCACCGCTGCCTTCATCCTCGCCGCACTGTGCATCCTGCTGGTCTCGGCCGGCATCGCCACACTCATCGGCCTGCGCTCGTCGGGCGATCTCAGCCCCGAGAAATTACGCAAATTCGTGCTCACCGAGGAAGAGCAGACATGGCTGAAGAAAATGAGCTCACGGCCAGCCGAACCCCCTGAGCACAAGAGTGAAACCGAACCGCCACCAGGTGGGGTCACCGAGGACGAACTGCTGACGCGCATTGCCGAGCGCGCCAATGCCGACCGTGCAACCCAGGTCATCGAAGACCTGCGCCGGCGGCGCCTGGCCCTCGACGAGCGTCAGGCGTGGATTGATCAGCAGCATGCTGAACTGGCTTTAGCCAAGGGTGACCTTGAGCACCTCCGCCGGCAACTCGATGCCAGCCGCCAAGAGACCCAGGAAGAACGGCGGCGACTCGATGATGACCGCGCACAATGGGCCTCGGCGCAGGTACAGAACACCGCCGCTGTGCAGCAGCTCGGCGAAGCCGAACAGGTTCGCTATCAGCAACAAGCCAAGCTCTATGAGCAGATGAAAGACGCCGCCTGGCAATCGCTCAAGCGCTTTGAGCCACGCGAAATTGCCAAGTACCTCGCCTTGATGGAGCAGAAGAAAGCCGCCAAGCTCCTAACCGTCGCCGAACTGGATAAGAGCGTGCCCGAGGGCTT
>JAYVTR010000095.1:0-5947 GCA_043788625.1 Planctomycetota bacterium | reverse complement strand
GAAGGCAGCGACTCCGCCCAGCAGCGCAATGAAGAGGTGCAGCATGCCCATCTGACTGCGTTCACCGAGCAGGATCGGACGTAGTATATTGTCCACTCCGCCAACCATCACCACGCCGCCGACGATCAGAATGACGCCCTTAATCACGTGATCATTGATCAGCAACCAGCCAGCGGCCGGGGCCCATACCAACCATGAACCGATGACCGGGAACAGTGACAAGACGCTCATGACCACGCCCCAAAAGAGTGAGCCATCGATGCCGAGGAAGAGAAACAACAGACCGCCGAGGAAACCCTGCACCGAGGCGACGATCATCGAACTGATCACGCTGGCATGAATCAGGTCGTGGATTTCATGTGCCAATCGGTCACGGTGCGCCGGCTCAAGAGGCATCAGATGACGGATGGCCACCCCGATCGCCGGCCCATCACGCAATATGAAGAACAGGGCGAAGATGACGATGAAGACATCGAACACGACGACCAGGAAAGCCCCGAGGATGGAGCCGGCCTGACGGGCGATGGCACCAGCGGCGTCGCGTGCCATGGCACTTAGGGAAGTCAGCAACTCGTCAAGGGTCGGCAGAGGCAGCCAGGAGCGGGCCCTGTCCCAAGCTTCGCGTACCACCGGCGGCGGACCATCGGCAGTGGCCTGCTGCACCTGATCGATGGCGCCCGAGGCCTGATGGGCGAGAGCGATAATCAGGAAAACGGCAGGTACGATCAATAACCCGGACAGCAGAGCGGTCGAGATGCCGGCGGCGACAGTGGACCGGAAAGGAGTGGGTCGAAAGCGGCTTAGCAGACGTTGATGAACCGGCCACCAGGCGATGGCCAAGACCCCGGCCCACGCCAAGGGCACCAAAAAAGGCTGACAAATGCGATATAACAGCCAAGTGACCAGCAGCAGCGTGCCGTAAAAGAGCGCTACCTGGATGTGCTCGGTCTGCTTGGAACTCATTCTTCGACGTTATCCGTGCGGTATTTGATGAAGACGATGTGATCCATCTCGCTGCCGGCTTCGTTCTCGTCGTTGACATAATCACGCTCGATGGCGCGCAAATCCACGGCTTCTACGGCATCCGCAGGGATCTGCCGCAAGGTGCGATTGGCGAGGGTCTCAAGCTGTTCAAAGCTGTTGGCGGCTTCTTCAAGGAGAGAGATGATGCGGATCTGGATGTGCTTGCCCGACATAAGACGCACGGTGTAGGGCGTGGATCCCGTCGACCAAGCAGCTTTGCAGGCGCTGCCAATCGCCTAGACTGGCCCCGACATGTCCACCGCCATCCTCGATTATGACGCCGGCAATCTCACCTCGGTGCAACGTGCCCTGGCTCATCTCGGCCATGAAGCCGTGGTTACCGCCGATCCTGAGGTCGTTGACCGGGCTGAAAGAGTCATCTTTCCCGGTGTGGGCGCCGCCGAGTCGTGCATGGCTAGCCTCAACCGCAAGGGTTTAGGCGATGCCATCCGCAGAGCCGTAGCCCGTGACAAACCGGTTTTGGTGATCTGTGTCGGCATGCAGCTGCTCTTTGAGCGCAGTGCCGAAGACGGTGGCGTGCCCTGCCTGGGCATCCTGCCGGGTACGGTTGAGCGCTTCGAACCCACCGATCGCACTATAAAAGTTCCGCATATGGGTTGGAATCCGACGCGTTTGAGCGACCCGGTCCTGGGCGAAGGCCTGGCCCCCGACAGCTGTTTTTATTATGTGCATAGCTACCACTGCGTGCCCGGCCCGGGGGTGCAAGTCATCGCCAGCGCTGACCATGGCGGCGAATTCTGCGCCGGGGTCCGTCGCGGCAATTTGGCAGCCCTGCAATTCCACCCTGAAAAGAGCGGTGCCGTCGGCCTGCGCTTGATTCAGAACTTTCTCGCTCATTGAGCCAATCCTGGCTCAACACGCCGGGGGTTGCAACGGTATCTCTTCACCCACCCATGCGCCGTCTTACGTACTTCGCGATCTGCCTCCTCATCCTGGGTGTCTCGTCTTCGCTGCCCGCAGTTGAGATCACCCTGGCGGCGCCGCTGAGTACCCTGGTGCCACTGAAAGAGACGCTGCCGACAGGTGGCAAAGTCATCACTGCCATATGCACCGTGCCCGCCGATGCGCCGCCCGATCTCGGCGTTGGTGCGTACCTCACCGATATCCACGGGCAGTGGTTTCAACGCCTGCAACCGGGGGTGCTGAAACCCGGATCGCAGGCGGTGCGCATCACCTTGGGAGATGATGATCCGGCTACCGGCCTCAACGCCCCGTGGGACGCCAGCCAAGGCGCCACCACCGTGCACGGGGGATTGTTTTTCTGGAGCGCCTCGGCCAGCCGCGCGGTGATCGCCGTCGAAAATCTGCATGCGACGCGGCTCTCACCGCCGTCGGCCGGCACCCCGCGCCTGAGCGAACTGCGCACCACCTCCGCTACCGTCCGCACCGGCGAGCGCTGGCAGGTTTTTTGCCAGCCGCAGCCCTTTCCCAGCAATCCATTCGACCCCGCCGAGTTCACTCTGGATTTGCTGGTGACCGCCGCCGACGGCACGACGCAGCGCATACCGGGCTTTGCTGAATTGCCGATGCATGGCACCGATCGCGGTGATCGTGAAATCGTTACGCCCACAGGTCGCGAATTCCTCTGTGCCCGCTGGCGTCCACGTCTGCCGGGGGTCTATCATCTGCGTCTCGAAGCCAGCTGGAAGGGTAAGCCGCCGGTGGTGTACGCATTAACGCCGGTCACCGTCAGCGGCGCCGCCTGGGATGCGTATGTGCGTGTCGATCCACTTGATAAGCATTTCTTCACCGTTGCTGGCGCACCGTTCTGGCCGGTAGGGCCGAATCTGCGGGCGGTAACCGACATTCGCTGCACCGAGCGCATGGGTACCAAGATCACTCCTGATCGCGGCAGCCTGGCCTACAGGGATTTCTTTGCCCGCTTGGCACCGCATGGCGTCAATGCTGCCGAAATCTGGCTCAGCACCTGGAACCTGGCACTTGAATGGCGCGGCGATTGGCCCGAGTTCGCCGGCCTTGGTCGTTATAGCCAAGAGCGCGCCTGGCGCTTTGACCGCATCCTCGATCTGGCGTGGGAAAATGGCATCCGTCTGAATGTGGTGATCAACAACCACGGCCAAGCCTCAGACAACGTCGACCGCGAATGGCACAACAATCCGTATGCCCGGGAAAATGGCGGCTTCCTCGACAATGCGCTGGAATATTTCAGCAATGACCAGGCGCTCGTCCGCCAAGATGCGCTGCGCCGCTATCTGGCTGCGCGCTACGCTGATCATCCGGCTATCCTCGGTTGGAAACTGTGGTCAGAGCAAGACCTCACCGCTGCCGGGCGCCAACGGCAGACCGACGTCTTGGCCACCTGGCACGCCCATGCCGCCGAGCGCTGGAAGACGCTCGACACGTATGGTCATCCCATCTCCACCCATTGGTCGGGAAGTTTCCGCAGCGTGTCACCGTCGGTCGCCGCCTTGCCGGGCATCGACTTCCTGACCATCGACGCCTATCACGATCCATTCGATGGCGGTCGCGGCCAGCTTTTGGCGCATCTGCTCAATGACAGCACCGGCCGCCGCGGTGGCCTCAGTGCCCGCTACAACAAACCGGTCGTTGTCAGTGAATTCGGCGGCCAATGGGATGCCTGCCCCGAAGCGCAAATGATCGCCGAACATGCTTCGGCGGGCTTCTGCTCGTTGGTATCGGGGGCCGCCGGCAATCCGATGTTGTGGTGGTTCGAATGGATCGACCAAGGCGAACACTTTGCGCCTTATGATGCGATCACGCGCTTTCTGGCTGGCGAAGATCTGCGTGCCGCGGCTGGCCAACCACCCGGCCAGTCCCTGACCCTTGAAGCCAGTGACAGCGCTGGCGGCGACGCGACATTGTGGTGCCATGCATGGTCACGCACCGGCCGCATGTTGGGCTATGTGCTGCATGAACGGTGGCAGCAAAATGGCCAAGAGGTTGCCGAACTCACCCACACCACCATTCAAATCGGCGAACAGATCAATCCCGGCCACATGGGGCTATCGTGGTGGGATGCCGACACCGGTAAGGAAATTTCGCACCTCGATGTGGTGCATCCCGGAGGTGCTCTGCGTATCCAAGCGCCGCCGTGGCGCCGTCATCTGGCATTCAAATTATGGCGTCTTTGAAACATTCGATGGCGGTGATCAGCTGGCTGCTGGCCGCGTCGGCGGGGGCTGTTGAAGTCACCTTGCAAGCGCCGCTGACCACCTTGGTGGCGGCGCCCGACAGCTTCGCGCCGGGCGCGCGCGAAATCTCGGCCATCGTCACCGTCCCCGCCGACGCGCCCGCCGATCTGGGCGTGGGCGCCTACCTTACCGATCAACATGGACAGTGGTGGCAGCGTTTGGATATGCACCCCCTGCGCCCAGGCACGCAACGCGTACGCGTCACCTTGGGGGTTATGGATGCGGTGATCGGCAGCGACGCGACGTGGAATCCGGTAAGTGCTGCTACCGCCATCAAGGCGGGGCTGTTCATCTGGAGCACCAGCGCAAGCCGTACAACTCTCACCATCAATCGCCTGACCACGACGGCGGTCGCCACCCCCAGCGACACGACACATTGCCTGGTCGAGGTGCGCACCGCCATCATGGAGCTCGCTTGCGGCACGCGTTGGGAAGCACAGCTGCGTCCGCAACCGTACCCGGAAAACCCCTATGATCCGAGCGAGTTCAGCCTGACGCTGGTGGTGACCAGGCCCGACGGACTCGTCGAACGCATCAACGGCTTTCATGAGCAACCGATGCTCGCCAGCGACCGCGGCGACACGGAAGAAGTCCTTGCCACCGGCCGCGCCCATTTTTCATTGCGCTATCGGCCGCGCATACCCGGCGTGCATCGCCTGCAGCTGGAAGCCGCGTGGCATGGCGGCAAGCCACAAATCAGTGCCTTGCCGGCGCTGACGGCCGTCGGCACAGCCGTCGATCCGTATGTGCGCATCGATCCTACTGATGCACGTTTCTTCAGCATCGGTGGCAAATTCTGGTGGCCGATCGGCCCCAACCTGCGCTCGGTCAGTGATCCGCGTTCGCAAGAGAACCTTGGCACCAAGATCACGCCGCTGCGCGGCACCTTGGCCTATGAAGCCTATTTCGCGCGTCTGTCAGCCGCCGGCGTCGACTGCGTCGAGCTGTGGCTTTCCAGCTGGGGCCTGGCCCTTGAATGGCGTGCCGACTGGCCGGGCTACTACGGCCTCGGACGCTATCACGAAGGTCATGCCTGGCAGCTCGATCACATCCTCGATGCCGCCTTGGCACACGACATCCGCGTCAACCTGACCCTCAACAACCATGGTCAGGGCAGCGGCTGGGTCGACACGGAGTGGCCCAACAATCCATTGAACCGTAAACTCGGTGGGCCTTTGTCATCGCCCGAAGGGATACTCACCGATCTCCGCGCTCTCGCCGATCAAGAGCGCTTACGTCGCTACTTGGTGGCCCGCTACGCCGATCATCCGGCAATCATGGCTTGGAAGCTGTGGAGCGAGGTCGATTTCGTCGGTGAACAACAGCGTCGTCACCAGGTGGCGCCGTTGCTGGTGAGCTGGCATGAACAGGCCGCGGCACGCTGGCGCGATCTCGATATCTATGACCACCCGGTGACCACCCACTGGAGCTCGAATTGGACACGTGTGCATCCGTCCCTGGCGGCTACGCCAGGAGTACAATTTCTGTGTTTCAATCTATACCACAACCACCCGGGCGACAACGAGGGTTGGATCCTCGCCGACCTCCTGCAGAAATCGATCGCCACAAACGCTCTCGGACGCTACGGCAAGCCCTTGCTGTGCACCGAATACGGCGGCCAATTCAACGCCTGCCCGCCACCACAGCTGGTTGCTGAGCATGTCTCGGGAGCATTCTGCGGACTGGTCAGCGGCCTCGCCGGCGCACCCATGCTGTGGTGGTACGAATGG
>JAYVTR010000094.1:0-21874 GCA_043788625.1 Planctomycetota bacterium | reverse complement strand
GTCACCAGTTTGGTCAGGTCGATCAGGCGCATGCCGCACTCCTGAGCCAATTTGCGCGCGGTCTGGCGGGCCAGCACCACGTCTTGCTCGATCAGGATCGGTTGGCTGCCGCTGCTGCGTACGGTCATTGTTCACGCACCCGCTCATGCAACAGCTTCATGCCACGCTCGACGTTCAGCGCGGTGCTGACGCCGGGCAGGGTCATGCCGAGTTCAACCAGCGTGATCGCCACGGCCGGCTGCATGCCCACCAACACGGTCTGGGCGTCCATGATTTTCGACAGGCCGGAAATGGTCCCGATCATCCGGCCGATAAATGAATCGACCATGTCCAGCGCCGAGATATCGATCAGCACGCCCTTGGCATGGTCCTGGACGATGCGCCTGGTGAGGTCGTCCTGCAGCGTCATGGCAAGGCGGTCGTGCATGTCGACCTGGATCGTGACCAGCAGCAGCCGGCCGATCTTCAGAATGGGAATGCGTTCCATGGCTTAGTGCGCGTGCTGCGGACGGGTGATGCTTGAACCGGTGCGCTTGAGCGCCACCACGAAGGCGTCGGCCAGCGTGGCCTTGGTGACCACGTCTTCCAGGTTCACGCCCAGGTGCACGATGGTCTGCGCAATCTGCGGACGGATGCCGCTGATGATGCAGTCCGCACCCATCAACCTTGCCGCCGTCACCGTCTTGATCAGATGTTGGGCAACCAGCGTATCGACCGTGGCCACGCCGGTGATGTCGATGATGGCGACTTCGCACCCGGTCTCGACGATGCGCGTCAGTAAAGATTCCATCACCACCTGGGTACGCGTGCTGTCCAAGGTGCCGATGAGCGGTAAGGCGAGAATGCCATCCCACAGCTTGACCACCGGCGTGGACAGCTCGAGTAGATCCTGCTGCTGGCGGATGATGACTTCCTCACGCGATTTTTGGAACAAGTCGCTGGTCAAAAGCCCGAGGCTATCGATCAATTCGGTCGCGCTCCAGGTTTCATTGGCGAGTTCTTCCACCGTTTTGCATTCCACCCGCAGGTAGTGGAAGATCGGCTTCTTGAGCGAGAAGACAAAGCTGGCGGTCGCCGAAGCCGTGAAGCCCTGCTTGGCGCGTGTACGGCTGATATCGGTGAGCATCTGACGCAGATCTTCCCAACCGTCAGTGGTCACATCCAGTCCGCTGGCTTGCATGGAAGTGCGGATCAACGCCAAGAGGCGTAAACACTGGGCGTGCAAATCGGTTTCGTTTTGCAGGTCATTGCGCTGATGACGGCCGGCACGCAATTCAGCAAGCCATTCGGCCAGAATCTGCGATTCGTGCCGGGTGATGATTTCAGGGATTCGAGTAGTGGCGTTCATGTATTTCGCAGGCATCAATACCTGTGGCAGACAACTCACAATGTATAAGTTGCTTACACACAACGTAATATTGCAGAATGCACGTAGGATTTCAGCTCATTTGCTAGGATTACTATATTATGAAATTAGTATGATCTTTGATAATAATTCGGCATGCGCATGGCGACCTGACCACACTTCGCCAAGAGCGTCGAGCGCGCCGCGAGAAGGTCATGGCTCCTGCTAAGCGAGAGCCCGTTCGTGGCGAAAACCTTGGCGCCGAACTCAACAAGAATGCATCGAACACTGGTAGCTGTCGCTGAGAGATGCAGCCGCGCTGCACATATGGAATGGCTCTTTCCGTGAAACTTGTTCCGTTAAGCTTGCAGCTTCATGACTGCCCGTCTTTGGTTACTTTCTTTTGGTGTTGTCATCTGTGCCGCTGCGGCAGACGCCGGCGCTACCGCAGGAGCTGGGCCGCAGGACGCCCGACTGCACTTTAGCGGGCGTTGGGATACCTCGACCCCGAAGGCGCCGCGTTGCGAATGGACGTCGTCCTCGATTTCGTTGCACGGGAACCTCAGTGCTTTGAACGTGCGTTTGACGGGCAAGCCAGGCAATGCTTTTGAAGTAATCGTCGACGGTGCCTCAGTGGGCCTCATCACCTTGGTGGCCGAGCAGAAGGTCTATCCCGTAGTCAGCGGTCTCAGTGCTGGGCCGCATACGCTGACGCTGTTCAAGCGCACTGAATCGTGGCCGGGTGCGGTAGAATTTTAGGCTTTGAGGCTCCGGCTGAAGCCACCTTCAGCGCGCCTGAGGTGCTTGCACGCCGCATCGAGTTCCTCGGTGACTCGATCACTTGCGGTTACGGCAATGAAGGCAAGAACCAGGCTGAACATTTTTCACTGGCCACCGAAAAATGCCTGGCTGGCCTAGGGGGCGATAACCGCACGGGCCGTGCATGCCGAGCTGGCGATCGAAGCCATTTCCGGCATCTGGCTGCAGGACAATGGCAAAAAGAAACCACTGCCGGCGCTGTTCGACCACACCCTGCCGTTCACGGCCTCACCAACGTGGGATTTTTCACGCTGGCAGGCGGATGTGGTGGTCAACCTCGGTACCAATGACTCCGCTCAGGCCATTGATCCGTTGCGGTGGAATGAAGCCTATCGCGGCTTTATCGCAGATCCGCAAGGCTTATCCGCTAGCGCATATTTTCCTGACCATCGGACCCATGGGCCATGGGCCTCAGGGCATCATCGCCAAGCTCAATAGTGAACTGGCGGCGGGCTTGGCCGGTGAAGGCGAAACCAAGGTGCATGCCGTAACCCTGGCCAATCAGGATCAACGCCATGGCATTGGTGCAGATTGGCATCCGAGCATTAAAACTCAGCAGTTGATGGCCGAGCAGATCAGCGCTGAGATCCGCACCGTCATGCACTGGTGAGGCTGCCGCAGCCAATAGACAGCTGTCTGATGGCTACGGGATAAGGTCTTGAGCAGAGTCCGTCAACTTTTTGTGCGCGGATTGAATAAAAGGCAGCGAATGCGTAGATGTTTACGCCGCATTCCATGCGCTGGCGGAGCACCGTCGAGCTCGTTGTTGGTGTTGCGGGGTTGATTCACTCTGGTCCCTTCTTGTCCTTGAAAGATCACATGACCCTCGCCCAACTGCAGGATTACACCTTCAACACCAAGTATGCCCGCTACCGCTCTGAGCTGGGACGGCGCGAAACCTTTGCCGAAGCCGTCGACCGCGTCTTTGCCATGCATGAGAAAACCTATGCCGGCAAAGGCATCGAGATGGAGATCGCCTATGCCAAGGCGGCAATGAAAGACCGCCTGGTGCTGGGCAGCCAACGTGCCTTGCAGTTCGGTGGCAAGCCGATCGAAGACAAAAACGCCCGGCTCTACAATTGCACCGTCTCGTATGGTGACCGACCGCGTTTTTTTCAGGAGGCCCTGTGGTTGCTGTTGTGTGGCTGCGGAGTTGGCTTTTCAGTACAGCGCCACCATGTTGCCAAGCTGCCGGCCATCAGCCGTCCGCAAGCGGGCACGATTAGCGTGATCATCGACGATTCGATCGAGGGCTGGGCTGATGCGCTCGGCGCGTTGGTGTCGAGCTACCTAGTCGCCGAGCAACCCTTCCCCGAATACGCCGGCAAGACCGTGGTCTTCGATTATCAGCATATCCGCGCCGCTGGTACACCATTGTCGTCATGCTGCGGCAAGGCGCCCGGACCCGGGCCGTTGAAACGCTCGCTGGAACTGATCCGCTTGCTGTTCGAAAGCCGACTGTCGCTGGCCGGTAATGGTTGCGCCCTGCGTACAGTGGATGTCTATGACTTGGTGATGCACGCCAGCGACGCGGTATTGGCTGGTGGCGTTCGGCGTTCGGCCACCATCTGCATCTTTTCAGCCGATGACGAAGACATGATCAATGCCAAGACCGGGGATTGGTTCATCCGCAATCCGCAACGCGGACGTTCGAACAATTCAGCACTACTGCTGCGCGATCGCACCTCTTTTGCGGATTTCAATGCACTGATGGCGTCGGTGAAAGAGTTCGGCGAACCGGGTTTTGTGTGGGCTGACTCGACCGAGATCATGTACAATCCGTGCGTTGAGATCGGCATGTACCCGGTGGACATCGACAGCGGGCTGAGTGGTTGGAATTTTTGCAATCTGTGCGAGATCAATCTTAAGGCCTGCACCGCTGTCGACATCTTCGAGCGCGCTTGCCGGGCGGCGGCGATCCTCGGCACCCTGCAGGCCGGCTACACCTCATTCGGCTATCTCGGCTCGGTCACCGAGCGCATTGTGCGTCGCGAAGCACTGCTCGGCTGTTCGATGACCGGCATGATGGACAACCCGCAGTTGGCCTTCGATCCCGCTCTGCAAGTACGCATGGCCAGTTTGATTTTGGCGGTCAATGCCGAGCTCGCGCCCCGCATCGGTCTCAACCCCTGCGCGCGCGCCACCTGCGTCAAGCCAGCCGGCACCACCAGCTGCATTCTCGGTACTGCTTCGGGTATCCACCCGCACCATGCGCAACGTTATTTCCGTCGGGTGCAGGCCAACATCAACGAGGCGCCGTTGGAATTTTTCAAAGCGCATAATCCTCGAGCGGTGGAGAAAAGCGTATGGAATCCCAACGGCACTGATGAGATCATCACTTTTTGCGTTGAAGTGCCGCAAGCGGCGCGCATCAAAACGCACCTGTCGGCGATAGAGTTGCTCGATCACGTGCGCCTGACGCAAGACCATTGGGTGGCCGCTGGCCGCCGTGCCGAGCGCTGCACCGCACCGTGGCTGCGTCACAACGTTTCCAACACCATTACCGTGCACGACCATGAGTGGGCGGCCATCAGCCACTATATCTATGAGCACCGTGCCTCCTTTGCCGGTGTGTCGCTGCTGCCCGAAGGCGGCGATCTCGACTATCCACAGGCGCCGTTCACGGCGGTGTTGACCTACGCCGAGATCGTCGACGCATATGGGGTCGGGGCAATGTTCGCTTCGGGGCTGATCGTCGATGGCCTGCATGCTTTTGCCGATGATTTGTGGGCAGCATGTGCCTGCGTGCTGGGCACCGGGGTATCGTTAGAGCTGCCACCATTCCCGATGGGTGCGAATCAGGATCTCGAGGCCATCAACGAGCAGGTGCGCGGTTTATTGGCACGTCAGGATTGGGTGCGGCGGGCGCATAAATTCGCGCGTAATTATTTTGCCAATGACCTGCGGCGCATGACGCATTGCCTCAAGCGCGTGCATAACTGCAAATTATGGGAAGATCTGCAGCGTGAATACATTCCGGTCGATTACACCCTGATGCATGAGGTCAGCGACGAAACCACGCTCAGCGAGACCATGGTCTGTGCGGGTGGTGCGTGCGAAGTGTCGAGTTTTGGACCGAGCCATTAAACTACGTAGATAGTTCAGTAGATACGATGTCTGGCGGGCAGTTTGCGTCTTTATTAATCGAGCGCGTGTTGAATGGTGCAGCAACTCTTCGTGAATTGCCACACCGCCTCATGCCGGACACTGCCCTCGTGGCCACCCCGGCTATCCAGGAATCGAATATGAGTCTCGCCGCCGCCCGTTCACTACATGATCACGAGCAGATGGTTCAGTACATGGAGGTGAAGCTCGCTGCCAATGGTTATGAAGGCGCGTTGAGCAAAGATGGCTTCCTGCCGGTGGTGCATGATCTGATCGAAAGCTACCGCGAGCGCTCACGCCTGCTTGACGGCTACATGTGCCCCCCGGATCGGCGCATTCAGGACTTCCTCGATGCGCACTTCGCCGATGTCGCTGCCGAAGCCGGCACCCCGCGTCTGCCTGAGCAATCCTTCATGCTCGATCGCGTCGGCCTGGCGCGCCTGGTCAGCCTGCCTGCCGGCGCCAATGAATACCATACCGACCTGCTGCGCTCGTATCGCGTGGCGCAAGGCGTGTTGCACAATCCGAAATCTGATCGGCGCACCACGGTCGGTACGTTCCATATCGCCGAAGGCGGCTTGCCGATTCCCGGCGATAAGCGAGCGGTGCCCAAAGCGGTTTATGCACGCTTGTTCCACGCCGCGGTCAATCCGCCCAGCGATTCAACGGCTTTGCCCTATACCGCCAACCGGCTGGTGCCGGCGCATGGTTTCGTATCATTGCTGATCCGTCCGATCGTGCGCCCGGCGGTGCCGGCGGCCGATCCCAACCTGGCCAGCCCGCGCAAGACCATGGACATGCGCCTGTTCGCCCCGGGCGCCTTGGTCTCCAACCTTGATTTCATCGAATCGATTTTCGGCAATGCCGGCAATCCGCATTTGCCTGACAACGATGCCGGTTTGGATGTCGAACATTGGACTGGCCACAGTGGCTGCCTGATCCTTGCCCCGCACTTGACCACGCTGAACAAGAAAGCCCTGGGCCTGCCGCACATCAGCCAGGCTACTGAGCGCCAGAAGCGCGACCGCATGTGCTATGAGCGCGACGACGAGCTCTATAACGACGGCACCGCCTTCAAGATTACCTGCCGCACCACCCAGGGCGTGATGGTGACCTTGATCGCCGACAATTATTTCGGTTATTGCAAGAAGGAAGTGAAGACGCAGATCGGTTATGCCGCCAATCTGTACGGTACCGCCGAGGAAGAGCATGCCGGTGGCGCCTTGGCTTTTCCCAGCTATTCACTGGGCGACGATTTCCGTCCCGACAGCAGCCTGATCGAAAATGGCGCCACCTGGGCCGACGTGGTGCGCGAATATGCGCCGCTGATGGATCTGCAGGCGTCGGGTTACGGCATTGATAAACGCTTTCCGAGCATCATCTACGTCCCTGAAAACGTGCACATTTCCCTGCGCGACCAGCGCGTGACGTGGATGCAGGTGGTCGGCAATGCCCAGGTCCAACAATCGATCCGTCTGCGTATCGGTTCCACCTACGTCCTGCCTTCCGGCTATAAGGTGCGCCTTGAGCGCCATCCCGGCGGCAGCAGCTGGCGCCTGGTTGGTACCGAGCCCGAAGGCACCTTCTGCCATAAGCCGTGTACCGTCTCCGGTGGTGGTAAATCAGAGATCTCCAAATCAATCGGTGACGTGATCCATTACGGACCGTTGTTTGTTAATGACCTGCAGGCGGACCTGGATCAGGTCGAGGGGCTCTTGGCTCGCGATTACAGTGACCGCTTCAAGGTCGAGTTCCGTCCTGATTACGCCGCCCGCAGCAGCAAGGTCTCGCGGCCGATCCTGTCGTCCGAACGCACCCTGGGCAGCGTCATCAAGCTGTTCACCCCCAGCCCAGCCGAATTCACCGCTGAATACAATGCCTGGTTGCGCACCATCCCGACGCGCATCCTGACCCTGCTGTTCGTCATCAAACGCTTTCATCAGCCGCAATGGGGCGCCAGCGATTGGCGTAGCCATTTCACCGTCGACATCGTCAATGGCAGTCCGGGCCATCAGCTGAAATTCAATGATCGCCCATTGTTGGCCAGTTACCTGCGCATCGGCCTGGATGACAATGGCGTGTGGCGGACGTATAAACTGCGTCAGGATTTCGTCGCTGCCGACAAGGTGCAAATGGAAGACGACATCTCGGCTTCCACGGTCGTGCCGGTAAGCCAGCTGGGGCGTCTCAGCGCCAACACCGCTGGCCATCCGAGCGTAAAGCTGGTCGACAACTGCGAGCTGTGCCTGTTCCAACGGCCCGATGACGCGGTGCACCGCGGTCAGGATCGCCAAGCCGAAGCCGACCTCGCCGGGGCCGTGGCGCCGAGTGTGTTCATTTCCAATTTCGCGCCGCTGACCCCGGCTGATGCCCGCGAGCTCACCGATGACGCCATCGGTTTTTCCGATTGGACCGCGCCGATGCGCGAGCGCATCAACATCGCCGCCCAGGCCGCACCGGACACCTTCGTCGTGTCCTCTGCACATCCGCGCCTGGTCGATGGCAAGCCGTCGAAGAACCCGCGTTATCTGCAAGAGCGTCCCGACCTGATCGACGCACGTGGCACGTATCTCGCCAACCTCGGCGCGCGGTTGCTGCGCCGGGTGCCGCTTGATCGGCCGGTGGTGGTGGCGGTCGACGCGGTCTTGCCGGGTCGGCGCAACAATCCGCCGGACAAGAAGACCGGCGTGCGTTCGCTGGCGGTGCATGGGCCAATCCATTATCTGGAACTGCCCGAGTTGTTCATGGAATTCGCCAGTTCGCTCACCGGCAAGTCGCCATCGACTACCGGCGCCGGCAGCGAAGGCGCGCTCACCAAGGGGCCGTTCAATGCCCTGACCGCGTTCGCCGACCTCGACAACGCTTTCCTCTCGATGGCGCTCTGCGGTTATGATGGCTTCACCACGTCGGCGGGTTGCATCGGCCCGCACATGCGTGTCGACCACGACATCAGCTTGTTGATCCCCGAGATCTGGGCGCGCATCCCGGTGGCCCAGCGCAGTGCCAAACGCCTCATCGCCGAAGGCCACCTCGAAGCACTTAAGGATTTCGAACATGAGGGCCAGCCGGTCTTGGCTAGCCGTTTGGGCTACCGCATCACGCCGCGCTTCGTGCACACCTTCTTCGGCAAGGTGTTTGATAACCCGGCGGCGGTGTTCGACGAAGCCATGCTGCGCCCTGAAACCCAGAGCCTGGCCGATTTCGTCGATGGCGTACGCAATATCTGCGAAGCCCAGCAGCTGTGCGCGCGGCAGTATCTCGATGATGGTGCCGCCCGCGAGGCCAGTCCGCCGTTGTTGGCCCTGCTCGACATCATGGCCACCGGCAAGCATGGTGATCTCACCGTCGATGCGCCGGCCTTCCGCAACTTGTTCAGCCGCGAGGCGGTGATCGGTGCGCCGTGGTACCTCGCTCGCCTCGAGCGCAAACAGACCTTGGACATCGCCCTGTGGCGCCGCCATGTGGCGACCTTGAAAAGCTACATCGGCCGCGGCAGCCACGCCGTGGTGGTCGATCGCCTGGGCATCCGCGGCCGTCTCAGCTACGCGCAATGCCAATTGGCGCGCGTCGAGTCGCCGGCCTACCTCGACCAGCTGCGTGGCACCATCGGCGCCGCGCCGATCGCGACTTTTACGGCGTAGGGTCAAGCCCCCTGGGAGATCACTGCCACCGCGGCGGATCTTGGTAATGCACGCGTTCCAAGCATAAGCCACACGCCGGTGCCTGCTGCTGGGCGGCGGGGGTGACCTCGCCGTCGAGGGCACGTTGCCAGTCGCCGCTGGTGGCGGTGCCATGCGCCACCGCCACCATGCCGCCGATCAGGCTGCGCACGAGGCGGTAGGTAAAGCGCGTGCCGCGCACCTGGGCGATGCGGTAGCGATCGACATCGTACCAGCGCACCGTGTGCAACTGCGTGTGCAGGTCCTCGCGGTGATCGCCCCGTCGCGCGAACGCCTGCATGTTGTGCGTGCCGGGCAGGATGAGTGCCGCCGCCTGCAGCGCTGCCAGCTCGACGGTAAACGGTAAACGCCAGCTGATACGAGGAGCGAGAAACGGCTCGGGCTGAGCGCCCATATCCACACGATAGCGATAGGTCTTGCCGCTGGCGAGGTGTACCGCGTGCCAATCTTCGGCGACGCGCGCCACGCCATTGCAAGCGACGTCGGTGGGCAGGTGGCGGGTCAAAGCCCGCCGTAGTTCATCAGCAGCCCAGCTGCGCACGCAGTCGACGTGCGCCACTTGTCCGCGGGCGTGGACTCCGGCATCGGTGCGACTGGCACCCACTGCCGCCGCCTGAGGTTCGCCGAGACGGGCGAAAGCCACGTCAAGCACGCCGGCAACCGAACGCGCCTCGGGCTGCCGCCACCAGCCGTTGAAAGCCGTGCCGTCATAGGCCAACAACACGGCATAACGCGGCATGTGTTGGCTCAGCTCCCCGCCAGGGTGACGCGGAACCGCGCTCCGCCGAGGGGTGATTCCTCGACGTTGATACTGCCGCCGTGCAGCTGGGCAATGGTTCCGGAAATTGCCAGGCCAAGGCCGGTGCCTTGTTCGCGCGAGGTGTGAAAGGGGGTGAAGATTTTCGCCCGTTCGCTTTCAGCTACGCCCGGGCCGTCATCATCGATGACGAAGGCGACGCCGTCGATCAGGCGCTCGACGCCGATCTGCACCCGGCCGCCGGCCGGTTCGCGTTCGCTGACCGCATGCACGGCGTTCTGCAGCAGGTTGATCAGCACCTGTTTGACCTGCATGCCATCGATGGCGACCTCGCCATCGCCCCACGTTTCGTGCACCGCGAAACTCACCGCCTGTGGGTCTTCAGCACGTACCAGGTCGAGGCAGCTGCGCGCCAGCTGCAAGGGATCGATGGGGCTGCGCATGATGCGGCGGGTGCGCGTGAATTCGAGCAGGCCGCTGACGGTGCGGTCGAGATCGCGCACCCCATCCACCACCAGCTGGGCATAGCGCGCCGGCTTCGAGCCCGGTTCAAGGTCGCGCGCCAACAAGCTGGCAAAGCCGGCGATGCCGTTCAGCGGATTGCGGATTTCGTGGGCAACACCAGCGGCCATTTCGCCGAGACGCGCCAAGCGGTCGACACGCTCGGCCTGGGCCTGCAGGGCGTGCAGTATGGTTACATCATCGAGCACCTCGACCGCGCCCAGCAGAGCACCATCGGGTGCACGCAGCGGCGAGGCACGCACGCGCAGCAGCACCTGCTGGCCATCAGCACCGCGAACGATGCGTTCGATGGGGCCGGCGGCTTTACCGGTGGCCAACACCTGGGCAGCGGGACCTTCAGGAAAATGGTCGGTATAGATGCTGTCGATGAGATCCGGCAATTCACCCTGCAGGGCATGGCAGGCGGCTTCGTTGCAGGTGGTCACCGCCCCCTGCGGATCGACTGCCAATACCCCCGAGGCGATCGAACCCATGACCAGGTTCAACCAGGCAGTCAGGCGATCGAGTTCATCGAGCTTGTCGGTGAGCCGGGCATTGGTCGCCACCAGTTCGGCCTGCTTGGCGGTCAAAACCCCTTCAAGACGGTGCACCTGCGATGCCAAGGCACCGGTGGTCTCATCAAAAAGACGAATCGCCGAAGCAAAATCGAAGGGCATGTTCTCGGGCATGGGCATACGCTAGCGTTCTTGACGCTCAGCGCGAGGCCTGCGGTGTGATACGCTGGGCGTGGGGTCTGCCGGTTGCGTCTGCAATTAAGCAGGGTCAGCCGTTGACATGGGACCATGCGTTGTCCCCTGATCGTGACGTTGTTGACTTTGCTGCCGTTGGCAGCCGCCGAATTACCCATCACCAGCATCACGGTGCTGCCGGATGGCTTGCTGGTAGAGCACACCGGCACGCTGCCGGCGGGCGACCGCTTGCTTAGCGGCTTGCCGCAGACGTGCGCCGTGGATGGCATCGCCTTTATCGGCGAGGACGGACGTGAGGTGGCCTGGCGCCTGGTGACGCCACCGCCGGCTGTGGTACGAGTCGCCGATGACGCAGCGCTCAAAGAACTCGCCAACAGTCAGCGCGCGGCTGCCCATGCCGGCAATCGCAGCGCTTTGGCGGCAATGATCAACGAGGTCAGCGAAGACCCTGCGAGCGGACCGTTGCCGCCGCTGGCCACGCCCGAGTCGCTTGCCGCCCAGTTGGCATTCGCTCAGAAAAATGCTGAGCGCGCCACCACCGCCGCGCAAGCGGCTGCCGAGCAGGCTGCCGCTGCCCGCGCCCGCTTGGCTGCCGCGATGCCCCTGGCCAGCCTCGTCGGCCCCCAGTTGGAACTGGCGGCGGTCACCAGCGGCCCGCTGTCGCTGCGCTATCGCCTGCCAGGCGCCACTTGGCAACCGACGTGGCGCATCGAGCTCGATGCCAGCGGCGCGCAGTTGGTGCAGCTGGCGGAGATCCACCTTGATGACTGTCCGACGAAACTTCCGATCGCGCTGACCGTCACCACGTATGGACAGCAGCCGCCGGTATTGTTACCCGAGCCGCGTATCATGTTGTTCGGTCTCAACGAATCGATGGCGCTGGAGCATGCGGCGGATCCCCTGGTGAGAGCGGAAAAAATCCGGGCGAGCAAAGGTGGCGAAAGTGCGGTTGAAGCGAGTTTGCGTCAACAGCAACGTCTGCAGAGTGCAGATGGTTCATGGGGCAGCACACCGGCCACCACAGCGCTGTCATTGGTGGTTTTCACTGGCGCTGGTTATGATCACAAGGTTCCCAACCTCTACCGCGAGACGGTTAGGAACGGGCTTGCGTGGGTACAGGCGCAGGATCCGCAACGTCTCGATCTACCGTCACTGGCATTGACGACGCTGGCGCTCGGCGAGGCCTATGCGATGACCGCGGATCCGCAGATAAAGCCCGCAGTCGAACACTTCCTGGCCGCCTTGCGTCGGCGTGCGCCCGGAGAATTACCCGGATGGTGCGCCCGCGAGGGGGCTCTTGCCGGGCCCGAGGTGGCGCTCTTGGTGTGCATGGCCTTGAAATCGACGCTGGCGGCTGGCCTGGATATCGGCGGTAGTCTGCACGAGGTGCACGCCGCCGGCTCCGACGGCGAAGAACTGCGCTTGGCGCAGGCCGTCATCGATGTGTTCACCGGGCTCAATGCCGGTATCTCGCTTGAAGAGGCGCAGGCCTGGGCGGCGGCGGCGCCGCGGTGGTTGGCCACCGGTCGCTGCGAATTGCTCTACATGGCCATGATGGCCGGCTTTCAACAAGGCGGGCCGGTGTGGCCGGTGATAAGTGGTAGCATCCGTCCGCTGCTGGCCAGCCATGTCGACCCTGATGGACTGGTGAGCACACCATACCCGCTGGGCCGGCTCGCCGGCTCGCTGTGGTGCGCCTTGAGCATGGAAACGTACTATCGTTACCGCCAGGTGCAGGTGCGTCAGGACGAGCCGACGAGTCCGCCGCCGCTGGCGTCACGCTGGCCAATGCGCCTCAGAGCGGCACAACCGGTGAGCCTGGTGTCGGGTACGCAAGAAGTCGAATTGCGCCGCATCCGCTTACAGGGGAAGCTGCGCCGTGAAGCCGTGCCGGCGTTGAACCCGGCGGTGTGGCGGGTGTTGGAAACCACCAACCCCTGGCCGAGTTCCCTGCCGCCGGGGCCGCTGACCATCGTCGTCGAAGGTCGCATCGTCGGGCACACCGTTTTGCCCGAAACCGCTCCTGGCGGCGAGTTACGTCTGGCCTTGGGTGCTGATGATCGCTATCGCATCCGCCGCGAAGTCACCACCGCCACCGAAGACGGTTTATTGTCGCGCACCTTGACGGTGACGGTCACCTGCAGCGTTGAAGCCCCGGCTGGGGCCAACGATGCCGTCATGATCCGTGAGGGTCTTCCTGAGCCAGGTGCTGAAGCGGTGAGCGTGGGGTTGCTCGCGCCGTTGGCGCTGAACGGTGAGGCCTACCGCGAGCACCTCAAGAAGCAGCCACAGGCCAGCGTCTTGCTGACTGCCAACGGTCCCACCGCGTCGGCCATCGCCTGGAGAGCCAACTTCACCTACTCGCGTTCGCTCCGGCCGCGCTTGGAGACCCGCTGATGCGCCTCGTTCTTCGCTATGGCTGGTTGTCGTTGCTCATCGCCGGCCTCAGTGCGGCTGAATTACCGGTTCCGCAACTTGAGGTCCATCCGGACGGCGCGCGTCTGACGTGGACATTGGCACCCGCCGCCGGTGAGCAGAGCTTCGATTTGCCACCGTGGTGTGCAGCGCATCCGCTGCAGGTCGTGGGCGCGCGGGCGTGGCATGTCGATGCGCTGCCGACGCTGGCACCGGCTCTGCCGACGGCGGCCGAGGAGCTGCGGGTGGCCCGTAATGGGCTGCAGCTTCGGGCGGTGGTTCTGGCCGCGCAGCAGGCAGTACTGGTGGCCAGCGAACGCCGCCTGCGCGCCCGTCTGCCGCGCGCCGCGAGCGTCGCCAGCGACCCAGCCATCTGGCAGGTGGCCATGGATGCGCTGCTCGAACAGCAAGCCGCCGTGATCACAGCCGAGGGGCAATTAGCCGCCGATCGCGAGCAGCTGCGCCGCACGGCCGGAAATCTTGCCGAGGCTTTGGCCGTGGAAGTCGATGGGCCATTGACCAGTGATGATCTTGCCCGGCGCTGGGCGCAGCTGGCACCGTCGCTCGCTGCCGTTGTCGGCCAGCGCTTGGTCATCAACGGCGATGCAGAGCGTAGCGTCACCGTCAGCGTTGAACGCGAAGATCTGTGGTGGCGGCCGGCGGCACGCCTGCAGCTCGGTAGTAAGACCGGTTCGTCGCCAGCCATGGCGACGTTGACGCGCACCGCCACCTTGATGAAGCCGGTGGATGTCGCTCTGGGCGTGGTGCAGGTGCACGCCGTGGGTCTGCCGTTGCACGCCGGGCTCGATGGACCGGCGGTGCCGCACGTGGTGGTGCAGGCCAGTGATGTGTTGTCGACTTTACGCCGGCAATTGACCAGTGGCTCGCGCAGCGTGGCGTGGACCACCGCGGGTGAAGCCAGCGCTGTCTCAAGCCTGGAGGCGGATGATGCGATAGGCACTGGCCGTCTCGGCATCGCCAACGCAGCCAGCGCAGATGTTCCAGTATCGCGGATTACCCCACTCCGCCCCGAGGCCACTGGCAGCGTGCACAGTCATTTGCCGCCAAAACAGCCCGATGAACCGAGCGTGATCAGCTACGGCAGTGGTGTCGACCTCGATCTGGGAGCCGTGTCGGTTACGGCCGGCACTGCCAGCCTCAGCCTGACACTGGAGCAGACCACCCTGGCGGTGCTCGCTGATGAATGGGCGCTGTTCCCTGACGACGGCCCGGTAGCCATGCGTCGGGTCAGTGTGCGGCTGGGGGCGCAGCCGTTGTTGTCCGGCATTTTGGAAGTGGTCGCCGAGGGCACGCCACGACGGACCACGAGCCCGGCTATTGCCGGCGGTGGCGTGCTCACCGTCTGCGCTGCCATCGATGAGACGGTGGTGGTCAGCAGTCAGGCGGCGTGGGACGTCGATCCCTCTGCCAACACCACCCGCTATCGCCGCAGCGGCAGTGATACCTGGCTGGTGAATGCCGGGTCCGCATCACGGGTGCTCGTCGTCTATCGCACCATGCCGGTGTCGACCAGCGATGAGCTGGTGGTGACGCGCGATGCCGCTTCGACGCCTGGCGCAACGGTAATCGCCCCCGGTCTGCTGCGGTGGACCGTCACCCTGCCTGCTGGTCAACCGCAACGCGTGGGCCTGGGCTGGGTTATGCAAGCTTCGGGGTCGTTTTCATTCTGAGCTGGCGCCCCGCGCTTGCGATGTCGGTCCTGTGTTGACCATCTTCCGGTCTATGGAATGGGACGGCAAAGTCGCGAACGCTCGTTTTACCTGCAGCATCAGCGCGCGCGCGCTGGCGGCCGGGGAAGTGTTCTTTTCCGGACTGGTGCTGGAGGGCACGGCCTTTGCCCGCCGCGACTTCGCCAGCGAGGTGTGGGCGACGCAGGATCCGGCGACGTTCCTCAGCTGGTGGCGTCAGCGCGTGCCGGTACCCGATCCTAAACGCCGGCAAGTACGTCTGGACAAGGATCTGCTGCTGAAGCTGTTCACCGACTTGCGCAACGCCCGTGATCGGCCAGCGCAGTGCCTGTGCTATGTCATCGCCTTGTGCTTGGTGCGCGCCAAGGCCTTTGCTTTGGCGTCGGTGGCCGAAGAGCAGGGAGAGGCATGGCTGCAGCTTGATCATAAAGCCGATGGGGTACGCCTGCGCCTGCGCGATCCGCGCATGACGGCGGCTGAGCAAGAACAAGTGCAGCAGTCCCTGCTGACCATCATCGGCATGGGCGAGCCGGTCTAAAACCCGACGCTAGCAAGCGCACAGCCGCAGGTGGATCTGGCGTAAGCACGCACACACTGCGGCATCGGAGAAACTCATGTCGCGCAAGTCAGATACTCTTAGTAGCCACCTCGAACAAATCCTCGCGGATACTTACGCCTTGGCGGTGAAGACGCACGCCGCGCATTGGAATCTCACCGGCGCGCAGTTCTTCACCCTGCATCCAGCCTTTGGCAGCCAGTATGAAGCGCTGCTGCTGGCCGCCGATGAACTCGCCGAACGCCTGCGCGCCCTCGACAGCAAAGCACCGTCGGGAATCCTGGCTCTGGCTAAAAAGACCACCTTGTCGGACATCGCCGGCAGCGATGGGTTGGACTTGGCAAAAGCCCTGTGCGCCGATCACCTCACGCTGAGCAAGGCCTTGACCAAGGCGGTCGTGGTGGCGCAGGAAGCGCATGACGAAGCCTCCGCCGATTTGTTCATCGGCCGCATCGAAGATCACGACAAGACGGCATGGATGCTCAAGGCGACGATCAGCTGATACGGAGGCTGATACCGACGGCGTTTTCATTTTTGCACGGGTGACGGTGTGACCGATTTTGCTTCCGATCCTTCTTTCGACCAACTTGCCAATCGCATCGCGCGGGTCTTCAAACACCGCCGTAAATGGGCTCGGCGTACCGCCGTCACCTGTTTTCGCGTCTATGATCGGGACATTCCCGATCAGCCGTTCGTCTGCGATTGGTACGACGGCGAAGCCGTGGTGTGGACGCTGACGCGTACGCGCAACGAGACGCCCGAACAAGAAGCCGAATGGCTGGCCCTGGTCAAGGCGGCGGTGGCCAAGGGCCTCGGCCTGACCTATGCCCAGATCCACGTCAAAGAGCGTCGTCGGCAGAAAGACCGCCAGGAAGCCGACGGTCAATACCACCGCCTCGAACAACGTGGTGCAACACGGGTGATCAGCGAGCAGGGCTTGAATTTCGAGGTCAATCTCGATGACTACCTCGACACCGGTTTATTCCTTGATCATCGCATCACGCGTAACCTGGTACGTGGCGAAGCCGCCGGCAAACGGGTGTTGAACCTGTTCGCCTACACCGGCTCGTTCACCTGCTACGCTGCCGCCGGTGGGGCGGCGCAGACCATGACCATCGATCTGTCGAACACCTATTTGGCGTGGTCGGCGCGCAACTTGGCACACAACGGCTTTGAACACGGCCCACACGCATATGAGAAAGCCGATTGCCTGAAATGGCTCGATCAAGCGGTGCGTGACAAGTACGACCTGATCATTTGCGATCCGCCGACGTTCTCCAACTCCAATGCTATGCAGCGCACGTGGGCCATTGAGCGTGATCAGGAGTGGATGCTGGAACGTTTGTATGAGCGCCTGCTGCCCGAGGGCATCGTCTATTTCAGCACCAATTGCCACGGTTTCAAACTGACGGAAAAGTTACCGCCGTTTGTCGGTGTGGTCGATATCACCGCTGCTACCACGCCGGAAGACTTCACCGATCGCACCCCGCACCGCTGCTGGCGCATGGTGCGGTCGTAGGCTTCAGGCAAGGTCGAAGACCACGATGTCGGCAGGTGCGGTGGCACTCAGCTTCAGCTCTGCTTCATCGCTGAGCGACACCGCATCGCCTGCGCTCGCGCTCTGGCCGTTGATGGTCAGGTTGCCGTTGGCTACCTGCACCCAGATATGCCGACCTGGGCGTACCGCCCGCACCACGCTGTCACCCGGACGCAGCTGGGCGGCATAGACATCGGCCGCGGCTGAGATGGTCAGCGAGCCGTCGCGGCCATCCGCAGAGGCGATCACTTGCAGCCGACCTTGGCGTCCGGCAAGGGGGAACTCCGTTTGTGCATAGCCCGGCTCAAGGCCGTTGGTCGTCGGCTGCAACCACATCTGCAGCAGGCGCAGGGGTGCCGTTGGCGAGGCATTGAACTCACTGTGGCGGATGCCGCGGCCGGCAGTCATGCGTTGCAGCTCTCCTGGACGGATGTCGCCTTCGCCACCGGTGGAGTCGCTATGGTGCACTGCGCCTTCAAGCACCCAGGTGAGGATCTCCATGTCGCGATGGCCGTGCGTGCCGAAGCCGCCGCCACCGGCGATACGATCATCATTGATCACGCGCAGGGCGCGAAAACCCATACGGCGGGGGTCGTAGTGCTCGCCAAACGAAAAACTATGCCAGCTGTCGAGCCAATCGATGAGCGAGTGAAAACGTTGGGCGGCGGGGTGGTAGACGCGCATGGCAGCCTCCTGGGATAGGACGACCAACAATAGTCGTTTAAACGACTATTGTCAATACCGCTGCCTTGGCGGTGGTGGTGGATAGTCTGCCGACCATGTCCGAACCCCTGTTGAAGACCGAAGGCAACTTGCGCTTCGCCAGCCTCGCCTCTGTTGGTTACCCGACGGATCCGTGGCAACTGGCCGAGCGCGTGCATGAACTGTTGGATGAACAAGAGATCGATACCTATGGCCCGGTGATGCTGTGGTTTACCGGTGCACCCACAGATGTCCTGCCGCATGCCTGGGAGTGCCAGGTGGGCGTCGCCATCACCGGTATGGCCCGCTCCCAACACGGCATGCTGATCGAGGACTATCGCAACCTGGTGGCCCTGTCGTTGCCGCACAACAAGGCGATCCGCGATCTGCCACAAACCTGGCGCACCTTGCACGACCATGGCCGTAGCCTGGGCCGGCAAGTCCGCCCTTACTGGCGCCTGGCTCTGCGTGATCGCCGTCTGGCGGATGGGAATCTGCTACCGGTAGCTGACGTCGCGGTGTTCTTGGATCGTTGAATGTCTGAGGACTTGCCACCGTCAGCGCCACCGGCGCTCGACCGCCATATGAGCTTGGCGCTCTGGCTGTCGGCCAGTGCCCTGCTCGGCTTGTGCCTATGGCTCGGCTGGCAGTGCCTGCGGGGTGTCGATCGCTCGCGCGAACCGTTGACCTGGGCAGTGTTGGCGCCGCCACCCGACCAGCCGATGCGTCCATGGGATGCCATCGTCATCCACCATTCGGCGTCGCTGCACGGTTCGACGGCCTCATTCGATCGCGACCACCGCAAGCGCGGCTGGGATGGCATTGGCTATGATTTTCTCATCGGCAATGGCGTGGACATGCCCGAGGGCCAGGTCGATGTCACGTTTCGCTGGGTCCAGCAGCGCGAAGGTGCGCATGCCGGGTCGTCGCTCCTGTCGCAGCCGTACAACGATCTCGGCATCGGCATCTGCCTGGTTGGTAATTTCGATGTGAATCCACCGAGCGCCTACCAAGAACAACGCCTGGTACGCTTGTGCGCGGTGCTCATCCGCCATGTGCCAGGCTTGAGCCTGGCACGCATCATCGGCCATCGCGATGTGCCGGGCAAAGACACCAAATGCCCCGGTCAATACTTGGATATCGAGCACCTGCGTACATTAGTGCGCCAACAGCTTGAGCAGCCCGAATAAGCACCATCGTTGGTCCATGCGCGCTCCTCCTCTTATCCGCGTCCTGCCTGATCAGGTAGCGAATCAAATCGCTGCCGGCGAGGTGGTCGAGCGCCCGGCGGCAGTGGTGAAGGAACTCAGCGAAAACAGCCTCGATGCCGGGGCCACGCACATCACTGTGCGCATTGCTGACGGTGGCCGACGCTTGGTCGAGATCGAGGACGATGGCCACGGTATGACTCCCGATGGTTTGCGCACCGCCCTGCTGCGCCATGCGACTTCCAAGCTGACCACCGCCGATGATCTGTTCCGCATCGCCAGTCTCGGTTTTCGCGGCGAGGCCCTGCCGTCGATCGCGGCGGTCAGCGAGTTCGCCATCGCCAGCCGACCGCATGCCGCCGATGCCGGTTGGCTCCTGCATCATGCCGGCGGTGAACAGACTACATCAGAGCCCCTGGCCATGGCCCCCGGCAGTCGCGTCAGCGTGCATAACCTGTTTTGGAACGTGCCCGCGCGCCTCAAATTCCTCAAGGCTGAAAGCGCCGAAACCGGTCACGTCACCGACCAGGTCATTCGCTTAGCCTTGTCGCATCCGGGAGTGGCTTTCCGTCTCGAATGCGACACGCGCACGGTTCTTGATCTGCCGGCTGGTGAAACCTTGCTGACCCGCGTGCGTACCTTGTTCGGCCGCGGGCTCAGCGACAGCTTGTTGGCTATTTCGGCAAGTGCCGAAGGCATGGAGCTGACCGGCTTCGTTGCTCATCCGCGTGAGGCCAAGCCCACCGCCAAACGCCAGTTCGTGTTTTTGAACGGGCGCTTCGTCCGTGATAAGTTGTTGTTGGCGGCGGTGCGTGAGGGCTTCAAGGGCTTCCTCGAACCGCGCCTGCATGGAGCGGTGTTCCTGCACCTCGATCTCGAGCCGTCGCTGGTCGACGTCAATGTCCACCCGACCAAATCCGAGGTACGTTTCCGCAAGGAAGGCGAGGTCTTTGTGTTGTTGTCGAAGGCGCTGCAGAAAGCCTTGGCCGCCAACAGCGGCGGTTTCGGTCTGCTGCGTGATGACGAACGCCCGTCAGCGGTATTGCCGTTGGCTCACAGCATGACGCGCACGGTGGTCAAGGCCGTGGCCCTGCCACCGGCATTGCCAGTCGCACCGCAGATCATCACCCAGGAACGCTTTTTGCCGCCGGTGGCGCCGCAGGTCGAGCGGCCAGCGGCGGCGATGTCACGCGCCGCTGAGCCGCACACGCGCTACCAGGCCAATCAGCCAGTTGGTCTCACTCCGGCTGCGGTTGCGTTGCGCCCGTCTCTCTCGCGTAATGAACCAGGGCGTAATGAACCAGGACGTAACGAACTGCCGCGTGGCGTGCGCCGCGTGGTGCAGCTCAATGACATGTTCCTGCTGATTGAGACCAGTGACGGGATTCGTCTGGTCGATCAGCATGCCTTGCACGAGAAGGCACTGTTCCTCTGCCTCGATCCGGCGCGCACCGATGTGTTGCGCGCGGGCGTGCAGCCGTTGCTGGTGCCGCGCTCGATCGAACTGAACGCCGCCGAGGTCGCCGCCGTCGCCCCGTTACTGCCCGAGCTGTTGCATTACGGTATCGAAGCTGAGGTCTTTGGTCCGACCCAACTCCTGCTACGCGCGCATCCGTCGGTGCTCAAGCGGACCAATTGGCAAGCATTCTTCGCCGGCCTGGCTGAGTCCGGCAGCGGCAGCAAGGCGGTTGACGGCCTGCGCGAACGCATCGCGCACAGCGCCGCCTGCCATGCCGCCGTCAAAGCCGGGCAGGTCCTCGGCGAGGCCGAGCAGCTGGAGCTGGTGCGCCTGCTCTATGAGCTGGAGCACATGGAGCACTGCCCGCACGGTCGGCCGACCACGCTCGATCTGTCGTGGCCGGAATTATCGAAGCGTTTCCAACGCTGAGCTGTATCCGATTCAAGGCACCCAGGTCAGCACCTGGCCATCGGCCAAAAGCTGTTGGCGCAGCGGCGCATAGGGCAGGTCGTGCAAGGCGACACCAGCGTCCATGGCCTGGCAGGCGGCGGTGGCCGCGGCCTGGCCAAGGGCCATGAATACCGGCTCCATGCGCAGCGAGCCATAGGCGATGTGCGAGCACGCGCAACATACCGGCACGCTGAGGTTGATGACGTGGCCGCGCGGTGGAATCAACGCCCGGTAGCTGATGCCATATGGCGCGGTGGGCGGTACCTGTACATCACCTTCATTATACACCCGGCCGTCACGGACGAAGCGCTGGCAGTTGTGCGAATCCATGTTGTACGAACCCAGGGCCACCGGATCTGCGGCCACCGTTGTGCCACGGCAATCATGTTCGGTGATGACATAGTCGGCGACCAGGCGCCGCGCTTTACGGATATACAACTGGTGCGGCCAATGGCCGGTGGCGGGGAATTCATCGCCTGCCAGACCCCATTGGGCGTAGTGGTCGCGGTACTGCTGCGGCACCTGCGGGTCATTGGCGAGAAACCAATGCAGGCCCTGCTGCCAGGTGACGTGTGCTTGGAACATCCGCTCACGTTCTGCGTAGCCGGCATTCGGCCACGAGTGGTTCATGCCGATGAAATCGGTGCTGATGGCGCCGTGGTTGTTGGTGTCGGTCTTGCTGCGCACGCACAGCCGATCGAACTTGTTGAAAAGATCCTTACCCCAACCGGCGGCGAAATAGCGCGCCAGCAACTGGTAATTGTTGGCGTCATAGCCGGCAGGCCTGGCAAAGGCGACGCGATTCTGCGGGTCATCGGTCAGGCACATACGGAAGTTGTAAGCTTGCAACTGCGCATCGCCGCTGCCGGTGGCGGCCAGCGGCTCGGCGCTGATACCCGGTAACAGGCCGCTGGCAGGATT
>JAYVTR010000093.1:0-5590 GCA_043788625.1 Planctomycetota bacterium | reverse complement strand
TGTTCCAAATCCGCAATGCATTCTTGTGCTTGAGCTTGTATTTGTGATTGAGTCTGGGACTCCGCTCCTGTTGGTGACCGAGACTGTGACCGAGACTGTGACCGAGATTGAGATTGAGACTGAGACCGAGACTGAGCTAGAAATTGGTCCTGACCCTGTAGGAGCGGGCCTTGCTCCGCCTTGCGCAGGATCGCGTCATATAAGCGCACACCGCTCCGTTCGAAAGCCAAGCGACCACCTAATTTGTTCAGCAGGATTGGCGGCGCTACCGGTACCGAGCCATCTTCCATCGAACCGACGGGCCCCGCCTGAGCCGCCGCAGTGCTGCGAAGCGCATCAGCAGATGGCCCGCGTGCTTCGGTATCAGTGGCGTCGATGTCAGAGGGTATCGTCAGCATCGCTGTGAGACGGTCGACGACTGGGCGGGTGCCGGTCTTGTTGGAAGATTCGATGCGGTCCATGATGGTCCTCGGTCGGGTGGGTTGATACGGATGGTTAGGGAAGATCAGCAGCGAGCTCAGTCCCCGGTTGCCAGGTGTAGTCCTGGGCAACGGCGCTGCTCGGTGAGCCTGCGTCATTGCAATATTCACGGTAGCGCACCGATGGTGCATTTGCCGGCTCATCCTCAACAGGGATGACCTCGCTTCCTTTGGCGCGCAGGTCGACTTCGGCCGCGAGCACCTCGCGGACATAGGCGCGCTGACTGCTGTGCGGTAGAATGTCAGGTAGATTGCGTGGAAGGATTTCCTCAATCTGGCGGCCGTCAAAGCGCTCAAATGCGCGGCGGGCGACTTGCAGATGGCCAAGTTCATAGTCCACCATCCGCTCCCAAATTGCACGTATGCGCGGATCGCTTTCTTGCTGCGCGCAGGAGTGGTAGTTATAAACCTCATTCGCTTCGTGGAGTACCCATTTCTCGATCCAGCTCTCACGCGGGTCGATGATCGACTCGTATTGCGTCGTGTGCTGTTCCTCGATCGAGGCGATCTCAGCGTAGAGTTGCCGCGCCAATGGATCGGAAAACATCGGGCCAATGGTCATATAGTAATCGTGCGTTTGGTTCTCTGCAGCCATTATCGTATAGGCATGGAGCTTCGTGAGTGGCTCCGCTTGGCGCCGGTCATAATGGCGACGGAGGTCATCCTCTGGAGAACGATGTTCAACCGCCGTAGGGCGGCCCGGCAGGATATCAGTGTATGATTGAAGAATATTGTTGGCGTCTTTACCGCACAGACGGTCGAGCAAGGCGGCGAAACGGTACATGTGGTCGAAATCTTCGAGTAGCCCGAAGCGGAAAATCTGTGCCAGATATTGATCCGGCTCGCGCATGGCGACGCCGGCGGTGATGTCGATCGCCACCTGCTCAAAAGCAATGGTCGTCTCCAGCGGTGAAAGATCGGCGGGCAGCAGCCAATTTACCAGCGTCTGCTGATGCTGCTCGGCGCGGCGGACCATGGCCAGTTCGCGATGCAGCTCGGGTTGCATACGTGCACAGGCGTGACTGAAGCGCAGGGCCTCAGACTCGATGCCGTTCATCAAGATGATGCGTACGCGTGTATAAGCATCGCTATCGAGCTTACTGGTGGGAAGCCCAGCGAGCTCGCTCCATGTAAAGCGCTGCTTTTCGGGCGGGGTTCCACGTTCGGTCAGAAGATCAAGGATCATAGCAGCTCCGTGAAGATGGTGCATTGCAGCAAGCTTAGTACGTGCCAAGCGGGCGGCGGTTATATGGCAAAAATAATTGCAAAAATCTATGCGTCTGCGGCGGATCAATGCTTTCCGCAAACGCCTTCATGGATGTATTTTGTCTTGCCATGCTCTCGCCGCCCACCGCGTGGAATCCGCCGATGATGCGTTAGCGGTGGCCATAGAGCTGTCTTCACCGGTGGCGGTCAAGCCGGCTGACGGCATCAAGGGTCGTGGCGTCACCGTCGCAGTGCGCCTTCATCCGACAGTCACGCGCGCAAAATGCATCGGTTGGAAGAGGCGCGCGATGCCGGCGCCGCGCTCCTTGCACGCGGTGGAGGCGATCATGCTAGGAGCCAGTCCAATTGCTCTGGCACGCTTGGTGATGGAGCATACCGGGTACGTCCTGCTGGCTGGTGCGAGTGCTCAGCGTGTTGCCGACGATCACCTCTTGTGCCCGCGGCTTCCTGCCCACGTCGGCGCTGGCGCATGCTCTTTCAAGGGACCGTTGGTGCTGTGGCCTTCGATAGCCAGGGCGTATTAGCAGACCTCGCGGTGCAGCCGAATGCACCCTCGCTGGTGTCGCCGCCATGCGCGGCGAAGGCGGCTCTTTGGTAGTCCATCGCGATGGACGCTATGCGCTCTCATTCATCACCCCGGCCATGCCACGCGCGTTCGCCAGCGCCCGACACCGCTGGGCCGCTATTACGGCAGAGGATGTCATTTACTAATGAGGTAGATGGATTTTAAAACAATTTCAAGCGCGGCTCATCAGCACCTTAATCTCTGTCAAACAACAGCAAATTCACACGCAAGCACTAACCGAGATAAAAAGTGCCCATAAACGTGGATATTCGAAAAATCTCTCGCATGGTGGCAGGAGTCACTTTTGAAAGATTGTAGCTGAGCTAGCCGGGTCTAGTGTTCATGCTCAATGTTAATACCTACATTTATGACCACTATCCGTTACTTGCGATTTTGTCTCGCCTGGGCGGTCCTGGCTCTGGCATTGCCCTTGGCTCAGACATTACCGGCGGCCGAGCAGCCCGGCTTGCGCGGTGATTATTATGCCGGCATCGATTTCCAGGACTTGCGGCTGACGCGGACCGATGCCCAGGTGAATTTCGACTGGGGCACGGGCGCCGCCGATGTGGTGGTGCCGGGGGATCACTTCTGTGTCCGCTGGTCGGGTACCCTGACGGCGTCCTATGGTGAGTCCTATACCGTCACCGCTACCAGCGATGACGGCATGCGCGTATGGATCGGCACGACCCTGGTCATCGATCACTGGGTCAACCAGGCGGCACGGGCTGCCAGCGGCACCGTCGTTCTGATCGCCAACCAGGCAGTACCCATCCGCATCGAATACTACGACCACACCGGGCTTGCCTCGGCGAAGCTCGAATGGGCAAGTGTCCATCAAGCGCGTCAGGTCATCCCCACCGCAGCGTTGCGCTGCACACCGATGGAGCAGCTGCCACCGGGCACCGGCAACGGCCTGCGCGGGCAGTATTTCGCCGGCATGGATCTGACCAAACAGGTCTTCGGCCGGATCGATCCACGCATTGATTTCAACTGGGTGAAGGGGTCGCCGACCACCGGTCTGGCTCCCGATCGTTTCTCGGTGCGGTGGACCGGCCAGGTGCAGCCGCGCAGTACCGGTACCTATACGTTTTTCGTGCGCAGCGACGACGGCGCCCGGCTGTGGGTCGACAATAAACTGATCGTCGATCACTGGGTGCTGCAAGCCGCCAAGACCTGGACTGGCACCATCGCCCTCGAAGCCGGCAAGCGCTATGAACTCACCATGGAGTTCTATGAGAACTTCGGCTACGCCTCGGCGCAGCTGTTCTGGTCGGCACCGACCCAGCTCCGCGAGATCGTTCCGACCACGCAGTGGTATTTCACCGATGTGACCCCGCCGGCTGCACCGCAGGTGATCGCCTATGGTCAGGACCATGGCGTGCAGTTGGTGTGGGATCGTCCGGCGGATGACGTGCGGGCGGAACAGTTCACCATCGAGCGTGATGGTGCCGAATTGAGCAAGACCGTCAGCCTCAATTTCACAGATATAGGTTTGGCGACTGGCAGTACCCATACCTACCGCGTCCAGGCTTTTGATGCCAATGGCAACGGCTCGCCATGGAGCGCACCGGTGTCGCTCATCGTGCCGCCGTCGGCCCTGCCAGTGGGCAGCGGCACCGGTCTGAACGGGACCTATTTCAGCGACATGACCCTGATCACGCCGGTGCTCAGCCGGCTCGATCCGACGGTGAATTTCAACTGGGGCGCCGGCAGCCCGGCCGCCAGCGTGCCGGTCGATCGTTTCAGCGCCCGCTGGGAAGGCTTCCTCCAGGCCCGCTATTCCGACCTCTACCAACTGTCGGTGAGCAGCGATGACGGGACACGCCTGTGGCTCGATGATCACCTGGTGCTCGATCAGTGGACGGACCACGCGAGCCGCACCGTCACCATCGCTCAGGCTCTCGGCGCCGGTGAATTGCATCGCCTGCGGCTGGACTATTACGAGAAGACGGGATCAGCGAGTGTACGCCTGTCGTGGGCGAGTCCGCGCGTGGCCGCGCAGACCATTCCCACGACCCAGCTCTATCCGGCCTTGCCGATCATTGATGCGCCGCCGGTGATCACCGCGTTCACGGTGCCCGCGGCCGTCAGCGGCACGACGGCGGATCTGGTGGCGAGCGCCACCGATGATCACGCCGGCCTGGCGTATGCCTGGAGCGTGACCCCGATCAGCGCGCTCGCCGCGCCGATCGTCACCGGCGGCGATACGCTTGTTCCGCAGGTGGTCTTTACCGCGCCGGGGACGTATCAAGCCGTGCTGCGCGTCACCGATAGCGTGCAGCAGGTGGTGAGTTCCAGCGCGACCATCACCGTCATGTCGACCCCGACGACGGTGGTCGTGACCGCTCATGCTGTCGTTGATCCGCAGTCGGCTAGCCTGTGCACGGCGGCGGTGGGCGATCAGTTCGGCGGGGCGCTGTCGTCGTCGGTCATCACCTGGTCGGCTTCCGCCGGCTCGCTGGCCCAGGACGGCACCTTCACCGCTCCGGCGGGCACGGCCGCGCCGGTCGAGGTGACCGTCACCGCTGTTACCGCAGCTGCCACCGCGATTGGGGGAAGTCTGGTCACCGTCCAGGGCCAGGCGTCGATCCGCGTGCGTGGCGAGCCGGTCATCACCTGGTCGGCGCCGGCGGCGATCACCGTCGGGACGTCCCTGTCAGAGACGCAGCTTGATGCAACGGCCTCGGTGCCGGGACAATTTGCTTATACACCGGTCCTCGGTGCCGTGCTCACCGCGGGCACGCAGGTGCTATTGGCCACCTTCACGCCCACGGATGTCCTGCATTACACGTCGGTGTCGGCGCAGACGACGCTCGTCGTCGAGGCGATTGACCTACTACCGACGATCACCTCGCTCACCATTCCCCAAACGGTTGTCGGCATCACTGCCGCTCTTGCCGTGGTTGCTGCCGACGATCACCCGGGCCTGACGTATCAGTGGATGATCGCCAGCGGTGCTACATTGAGCGGGGCGACGACCTCAGTTGCCCAGGCGACCTTCACGCACAGCGGCATCTTCGCGGTCACGGTCATCGTTACGGATGCGGCTGGCCACAGCGTCAACGGCGAGGGTTCCATTACCGTGGTGGCCACGCCAACGGCTTTGCACGTCACGGCTGACCGTACGTCCGTGGCCATTGGCGAATCTGCCCTCGTCACCGCTGCCATTGATGATCAGTTCGGTCTGGCAATCGCAGCCCTCGATGGCGTGACATGGACGGCCAGCGGCACTGGCACCGTGGTGGAGACAAATGGTTTCACCACCCATGTTCTGGGCACCGCTCCGGGCGGCCCGGTGAACGTGACCGCGACGCTGGGC
>JAYVTR010000092.1:0-7356 GCA_043788625.1 Planctomycetota bacterium | reverse complement strand
CTCATGAGGCCCCGAAAAAAAACCGCCACCGCGTGTCAAGGTTATTCTTTCAAAATGCGCGGTATTTTTCGTGTCGCATTGGCTACGTGAATGCCATTGACCTCGGCGGTGGCCACGCGCACTAGCGATGCCGGTGGCGCGACGGTGCAAACAGCGTTCCCCGGACAGACGACGATCCTGGCCTCGGTGACACCAGGCGGTCGGGTGGTGACACGTGGCTCGTTGAGCTATGCGTACCCGGACGCGAACACGGTGGTGGTCAGCGAAGGCGGCACGACTCGTGCAACGCTGGGCTACCAGCAGGGGTGCTTGGTATCGGCAGCACTGCCCAACGGCCACACACGCACCGTCAGCTACCAGGGTGGAAAGCTGTACCAGTCCATTGAGCAGGTGAACGGGACGAGCTGGACGACGACCTATGGCTGGCGCAGCGACGACCGCTTGGCTTCACGGGCCACACCATTCGAGAGCGAGACGTATGCCTACGCCGCTGACAAGTTGGTTGGGTGGCAGCGCACCGGGCAGGCAGCGGCAACGGCCTCCTACGGCTTTGACGCCGCGGGCCATCGCGTCTCGGAAGCAATTACCCGCGCCGAGCGTCCGCAGCAGGTAGCGACCTTCACCACGGCCATCGCGCCGTTGGAGCCCGCACTCGGCACCTGGGAAGCCACCGGCGCCCGCGTCATCGGTACCGGCAGTGTCAGCGCCGATGCCATCGCCACGATGAGCGCCGGTACTGATCCGCTGACCTTCGTCAGCGCGCAGGTCGATCTCCCGCAGCCGACTGCGGGTTGGCGAGGGGTGAGCTTGGTGGTGAACGCGGTTCGCGCGGCAACGGGCGATCTGATTCAATGGGACGAATGGCGCGCGGTGGTGACCAACGCGGCGGGCGTGCTCACCATGGAAGGCGTCTTCATCCACGTTGATAAAGATGGCGAACATGAGATCGCACGCACCCACAACGCCGCGCCTGCTCCTGACGCTGACACGGCAGGCAGGCGGCTTCATCGGTCATATTCGACCTGATGGCACGGGTACGTCTTCATCGACGGTCGCGCCGCAAGCCATCACCTGGCCCGTGCTGGGTGGGCGCATCGGTGTTGCCGCGCAGGCAGACGGAGCGATCCCGAGCGTGACGGTGGCGCAGATCCGCTGGACGCAGGCGGCTTCCTATCGCAGCCGTCAGTACACCTATAACAACGTGGACCAGATCACCTCGATTAGCGAACAGACCGAAGCCGGCACCCGCACAGGGACGCCGGACTATGATGGCAACGGCAATCAGACGCACCTTACATGGTCGGATGGCACCGCGCAGGATAACGGCTTCGATCCCTGGAATCGATTGACATCGCAGACCATCAACGGCCAGACCATGGGCATGACCTACATCCCCGGTGGGGTCGAGCGCCTGTCGCGTGGCAACGTCACCTATCGTCGTGATGGCCAGGGGTTGCTGGGCATGACGAAGGATGGCGCGGACACCACATACGGCCTCTATGGCGGCATGCAGCTCTACGAGAGCACGGGGGGCACGGTCACCTCGCTGGTAGTTGATCCGGATCGCACCGTGCGCGGCCGAGTTGGTTCGTTTGGTGGCTCAGCGCCGATGTTCCTCTCGCGGCTCTTCACGGATCCGACGGGTGAAGCATCGGGGCAAATATTCGCCCAGGCGCAACAGCAACCGAACGGCTCGACCTCATTCATGGGTCCTACGTCAGAGTCGACCATCGCCACCGGTTTCGAGTGGAAGGATGGCGCGATTATCGATGGACTGGGCTGGCATGGTTTGATGTACGATGCGGCGGCTAAGCAGATCCAGAATGGCGCGCGTGTGCTCGATACTGCGAGCGGAACGTTCCTATCGGCTGACGCGCACGGATATGCTGGGTCGCCAGCACTGTATGCGTTCCCATGGGATCCGATTGGGATGGATGACAAGACCGGTAACGACTGGGAATACGTAGCGGACGAAGCTGGTGTAATCCCTGGGATATTGTGGGATTCGACCACATCGGGTCATTGGAGGTATATCTCAGGAACGGACCCTCGCGTGCCGAAGCCTGGCGATGATATCACGCCTGGAATGATGGGTCTGGCAGGAAACCAATTCGGCCAAGATGATTATGATCGTGGCGTTGCAGGTGGAGCCGGGGCATTCAATGCATGGTGGAGCAACTTCGAGACGGCCCCGGCGGCTGGAGGCTCGATTGCATATGGTGGAGCTGGGAATCGGGCATCCTTGGTAGTTCCACCGCTGAATGTGGTTTCGACCACTATGAACGCGCTTGGGCATTTACGCATGGGAATGGCATCGACCGTCCTGAATGGTGCTCGAGATCTAACTCCCGTGTTCGTATTCGATCGTGGAAGCGCCCTGATCGCTGGCCAAAGTCCGTATCGCGCTGCGGATGAACAGCTCAGTCGAAGCGATGCCGCAAAGGAGATCGCGATGGTAATCGCGACAGGCGGGGCAATGCACTATGGAATGCGATCCATCGATGCTTCTGCAGGGCGTATAGCTGGTTTTGGTTCATCGAATAGACCGATGGCATCCTCCGGTCAGCTGACTGGTGGCATCAGTGTAACACAAAGATAGTATGCGCCCGCACCGAAAAATTTGATTGGCAGTACATTACTTGGAGACAACCTAGCGCGGCCATGGTCATCAGATATTATGGTGATCGGCAGCCTTCGTGATACGGCTCCGTTTATCGGACAAGAGGGGTTCAATGTGTTGAACACCAAGCAGTGGACTCCTGCCGTCAATGATGCTTGGGTAGCACGAGGTATCCATGATAATCGAATCTTCCAGTTGGCCACTCCTGTGAAGCTGTCAGTATTACGTGCGGGGAGAATCCTTCCTGACGGTACCTGGGAAAGAACGTTAACCGTTTATTACAGGGAACTCAAAATGCTTCGCGATGCAAGATACGTACAACAAGATGGTTTCATGATCCCCGCCGAACAACTAGTGCCAGCGAGGTAATATGGCCATCGAAATAGACATCCTGGCCAACGATATTGGCCTTTCCCAAAATGAGGCTAAGAAAGCGGGCCTTTCCGTTACTGCCGCGTATAAGCGCACAATGGAAGCGTTTATCGAAAAGGCAGTTCTACTCCCAGGTGACATTTTAGCTGGCATTCGCGGCAAGATTACCGAAGCGAATTCTGAACTTCTTCTAGGTACGTCTCGTGGTGCCGCGATCTGGTCGGTTCGAGATAAAGATCCTTCGTGGTTTAGACTCGGCTTGGGAGCGTTGTTCATGGAAAATGGGGCGCGAGACTATCGTGAATCGATAACGGATGCCTGCCTTATGATGCACAGCGCACAAAAGCTCGGGACAAATTTGACTTCATCATTTGAGCAAGTGAGGCGGCTTGGAAATACTGCAAGTACGGCATTTCAAGGCATTGAAGAAATTGTCAGATCGCGAAACGGCGATTTGACATTATTTGGGTACACTGAAGCCATGGATCGCACAGGAGCATTTACGTATCGTCAAGATCGTGCTTGATTAAATGGTCTACGTTAGCCCGCAAAGTGTCTGTCGTCGCATCGAAGTTCCAGAACCCCGCTATCACAGGTGTAGATGAGATTCTTGGTTCCACGTGAAGATTGTCGCCATTTGGTGGCAAAGGCCTTTATATCACGCCTCAACACAGATTTAGTCCATGACTCCGACCGCATTTACCTGGCTCACTAAACAATCCGTTCGGCACATGGACGGATTCATCGTAAAATCTGCTGGACGCTTCGAGATGGCCTATTTGGAAGGCAATAAGAAAATCACCATTGGAGTTGAGGACGGACGCCTCCCTGGTGGTCAGCATTGTGTTGATATTGAACCTGGTTCATTTCTTCATTGGGATGGTGAATTAACATTAATTTCTTCTGTCGAGCAAGAACGCATCGAGCAGAACTTCACTGCCGCTCTCAAGTTTATGAGTATTGAAGTAGTGAAAGTCGACCCAGGTCCAGGGGATCGCGGATAACTTCCTGCAAGCTATGGATTCACAGTCTGAACTTCCAACCCTCGTCGAAGACGCAAAGCGCGGTGATCTCTCCCCTAGCGAGTTCCGTAGGCGACTATCTGATGCCTACGTTTTCGTTCTGTCTTCTGAGCCGGTACGTGACTTAGTTGCCATCGTTCCTGTCACGCTGGTTATCAACAATGTAACGCATCTCGCAGCATTCTCTTCATTGTCTGCCGCCGATGCCTTCATTGTTTCGTTTCCGTACTACGGAAAAGTGAAGTTCCGGGCAGCTCTTGCTTCCATTCCTGCTGATTGCGGCTTGGTGCTTGATCCAGGGTCTATATCAGGATTCGCCATGAGTCCGGTTCAGATCGACGAGTGGCGCGAACTTCCCCGGACTAACTGATGTAGTAGGTTCATTCAATGCGTCACTACAGTGATGCTACCGAGATCGATTCATTACTTGGATATCAATTTCTGCCGCCACGCAAAGGAAACGTATGAAATTCTTCTATATTGAACCGGAAGTCTCTGGCGGCTTGGGTAAAAACACCATGATGAATCGTGCTGTCCATCCGCCAGTTGTCAGCAAGCTCCACTACCACTTTGATGGGTGGCTCGGTGACGTGCTTTTGGAAAGCTTCCCATCATTCATTGTAACCGAGGGTGCTAAGCAACAGCTTCAGGCTCTTGGTGCTACCGGAATGCAATTCGACGATGTCGAAGTCACAACATCCGACCAGTTCAGGCAGCTCCATCCAGATCAACAGATGCCCAAATTCGTATGGCTCCGAGTTGAAGGACAGCCAGGACAAGAGGACCTTGGAGCCGCATTGGACGGGCGGCTCGTTGTCTCGGAACGGACGCTTGAAATGTTTCAGCGGCAAGGGATCGCTAATGCACTGGTAACGCCGTTCAATTGAAGGCAAATGCGGTAGCAGACGTGTTGGCGATAAAACACGGTTTCTATCGGTCATTTCACGCTCTCACGTCAGTGCTTCTCGTTCCGGTTTTTGCTGGCGCATTCAGCGATCTGCTGGTGGCGGATGACAGTGGCGCGGTGGCCGCGCGTGTGGTCCCCAAAACCGTGTGGTCCCAAAACGCTTTGCATGAGGAATCCTGCCGCTTTCGGGCGCTTAGTTGAAAAATTCATAGCTGTAGATGGCTGTCATTTGTCATCAGGTCGATGCTGTCATGACTTCAGATGGCCAGTGCGTCAGGCCGCGCGGCGAAATGATTTCAGCAGGCCATGCAACGATTCATCACAGACCAGGTCGCCAGCGCCAATATGCCAGTGGCCGATCGGTACGTTGCCGATGCCTTGGTGCGGTCGCTGCCTGTTTGTAGTGGGCGATGTACTCGCCAAGCGCCCGGTGCAGGCAGCCGATGCCGATCAACTCGCCGCGACGCAGGCATTCACGTTTCACAGTGCGCACCCAGCGCTCTGCGAAGGCGTTCAGATCCGGGCTGCAGATGCATTGCGGGCCGGGCACAATCGAAGACGCCATGCGACGAGCCATCACCGCCTTGCGAAAGTTCTCGTATTCCCCGCGATCTGGATGGCACTACCCCCGTGAATGCAAAATGCCTTTTGGACGGAATATCCAAAGAGGGCTCGCTAAGTAAACGGCATTGGGTTTAGGACACAAACGGGCCTAGCTGTTACTGTGATCACGTTACATTTCCGCTATGATCGACGAAGACCCGATGGCAAAAGCCTCAGAAATCCTCCTCCTTCTCCAGATGAAGCTCAATGAGGTGACGGCAACGCAGACTCAGGCAGAGCAAGTCCTAACCGATCTCCGGACTCTTAAAGCACAGGCGGAGAACGACGCCCGATTGGCCTCCGAAGCCAAGAAGCACTGCGAGACGCACTCGAACGACATTCTAAAAAAGAAGGTCGAGGTTGACGGAGCCACGGAGGCGGCGACTCAGGCGGGCAACCGTGTCGAACAGCTTGCCGCCGCACTCAAGGAGAAGATGTCGACCACAGAGGCAGAGCAAAAAAAGGCCTCAGAAGCCCGTGCAAAGGTAGACTCAGAAGCCGCAGTGGTACAATCAAGCAAGGCGACTGTTGATGGCCTCTTGGCAGAAGCACAGGCTGCGCTTGCGGCGGCTAAGAGCGCCTCTCAAACAGCGAAGGAACAAGCCGATGCCTCTACAGTTTCGCAGCGTGGGGCGGCGGACGCTCAGACGGCCAGCGCTGCCCTTCAGGCGAAGGTGCAGGCCGCTCTGGATCGGGTGGCAACGCTAACACCCGCCATCGAGGCGCAGAGTAAAACCATCGCGACGCAGGCTGCTGATGTAGCAACGCATCACGCGACGACGGCAGCGGCCGTGGCATCGCTTGGTAATCTTCAGACCCAGTTGACTGCCCACGAAGCTCAACTCAAAGAGTTCAGCCAGCGCTTTGACGCGCACTCCAAGAAAATCGAAGAGCTACTCCCTGGCGCAACCAGCGCCGGACTCGCTGGCGCCTATCGGAAGATGCGTGAGCGCTTCTTCTGGCCCCAGCTCGCATGGGGGTCATTTCGGTGGGTGCGATTGCTGCCCTGATTGTGTTTGGGGGCTATTACGTTCACGCCCATGTGAATGATTCCATTCCTCCGGAGTGGAATCACGTCCTCCTTGGGATCGTGGCACGGCTGCCGATTATCCTCCCATTGATGTGGTTGGCGATCTATAGCGGTCACCATTACATGATGGCCCTGCGAATGTCGGAGGAGTACGGCCATAAGGAGTCGGTGTCGAACACCTTCGAGGGCTTCAAGCAACAGATGATCGCGGTGGGCGACAAAGCCGGAGCACCGGCAACCCAGCTCTGCTCTACTACGCTTACAGCGATCGGGCGTCACCCCGGAGACATCTACGACAAGCACCCTAAGGTCCCAGGGCCGCTCTTTGGTGTTCAATCTGAACTGAAGGAGGCCTTTCGTGTCCTAAGTCCAACCGAGCCTAAAAAGCCCGATACTGACCTGCATGCATAGCAATAACGGACAATGTGCCCACCCCACAAGTCATCACACCGCAACCTTTGGGGAAGTATAGACATAGTCGTCTGCTCCAGATGGCGTCGGTGCTCGGCCAGGACACTGGCAATAATTATGGTCTTTGGATCACCGTCGTCTCGCCGCATTCCGCATGGGTGGGCTCAATGAAGTCCCTGTGCAGTGGGCGTCTCCCGAACTTGTGAATCAATCGATGTGGAAAATGACCACTAAAACAAACGGGTCATCGATCAGGCTAAAGCTGGGCGATGGCCATTATATCACAATCGAGTAATTAGGGCTTGCTGAACGATCCATTTCGCACGGCGCTCTCGGCAAAATATCGCCAATATGTCACGCTGAGCTGCATTGAAAATCGTCCTGAGTTGTC
>JAYVTR010000091.1:0-11533 GCA_043788625.1 Planctomycetota bacterium | reverse complement strand
GGCGACGGTTGGGCCGCGACGTACGGCGCGGTCTGGGTAATCAATGGCCCGGTCTACGAGCAGCGCCCGGCGTCCGAGCAACTGCGCAATAGTACGTGGATTCCGAGCGCGTGCTTTTCGGTCGTACTACGGCAAGTCGATGGACGTTGGGATGCGTTGGCAGTCGTGATGCCGAACGAGAAGGACGTCGCGGGACCCGTGAGCCGGTATCTGACGACAATCGCAGTGATTGATCGCCAGACGCAGCTCGACGTATTGGCGGGAATGGCAAGTAACGAGAAGGAGCGACTGGAGAAAATGCGATCTGCTGAACTGTGGCGATGATAGGATGAACGGCATGGAAATTACCTGGCTCAGAACCGACATCACCAAGCTCGCGGTCGACGCCGTTGTCACCGCTGCCAACTCCAGCCTTGCTGGCGGCGGCGGAGTTGATGGCGCCATCCACCGCGCCGCTGGACCAGCTCTCTACGAGGCTTGCCAGAAGATTGGCGGCTGCCCAACAGGGGCAGCTCGAATCACGCCTGGCTTCAAGCTCAAGGCGCGTTGGGTCATCCATGCAGTCGGGCCGATCTGGCGCGGTGGTAATGAAGGCGAAGCTGACTTGTTGGCAGGTGCCTACTCCGCCAGCCTCGCACTGGCTGCGGTGAATGCCTGTAGATCCATTGCCTTCCCGGCGATCTCATGCGGGATTTACGGATTCCCGATTCGCGAAGCGATCAAGATTGGCGTCGACACCGTGAAGGGATGGCAGGAAGAATTTCCCGAGAAGGTGGTATTCATTGGTTTCGATGCGGCAGTGGTGGATGCGCTTGCAGAGCGGTTGGGACCACCATCTGGCTGATGCGTGAACATCGCCTAAATTTCGCCCCGGAAAAGCGCACGCATTGTCTTGGCAGAACAGCGCCGGGCTGTCACAAAATCAACCTCGGCCGAAGCCGAATAGATTCTCAGGCTCGTGAGGACGTCTTCGATACTAAACCGGATTTCGTCGAAATCGTTAATGTCGACAGGGTCATATCCCAGCGCGGATCGATGTGCCGCAATTGCGGCAAAGGCTGCGCGGCGTTCGGAATTAAGTGTTTCACGATCAATCGACATCGGATGTTCCTAACTGTGGAGTTTCAGAATAAGTCATTCTTCAGATAATATTAAATTAATTATTCATCTCGTCGCGCGGATCGATCTGTAGAAAAGTCAGTGCCGCAGCAGGTATGAAGACCGAATTGGCGTTCGGCAGTCACAACGGAGCATGGCGGAGCGTGGCATGCTCAATCACATCACTGCACCTGCTGGGCACCAACAAGATGGCAAAGAACTCGAAGTATTCCCTGATTCTGGTGGCAGAACTCAGTTGGTGATGAACAGATCGCGTGGCTGCTCATTGGGCTTGAGTGTCCCCTCCAGGTCGAACTCTTGAGTGATCAGGCGTCCAAGCCAAGCGTCCACGCGACGCGCATGGTCCGTCGTCGCTTGATGCGAGCTAAATTCCGTAGCGAAGTTCATCAGATCGCTGACGGTCGCACGCATCGGGCTCAAGCGCTGGCGCTTTTTGGGGATGTCGCCAAAGCTCGCCACGCCGTACAACTCCGTCACCGAGCCCGCCATGCGATCGAAGGCAGCGGTCACCGACATGCCGTGCGAGGTCACCATGGCTTCTCCGAGGTTGTCGGTGAGCGAAGCTCCATGGCCATCACCACCAACGATGACTTGGTGCAGCTTGGCCACTTCAGCCACTGACGCCGGGGACGTGCGCGCGGATTCGATGCGCATCTGGAACGCACCAAAGGCGTCGAGGCCGGAGAATGCGCGCAGGTAACGTTCAAGCGTCGCGGTGCCTGCCTCAGCATGCTCGATGGGGATCGTCTGGGCGAAGGCGCCGTAGTCGGCAACCATTCCGTTTTGACACACGTGGCGCATCAGCGTCACCATGGCCTGGGTGGCACCCATGCCGTCGAGAGGATGGGCGACGCGGAAACCGCGCGCATAGCGCTCGCCGAGAATGTCGAGATCGCCGTCCTTTGGCAGATCGTAGAATCCCTCAATGACGCCCTTGGCATAGGCGACGTGCTTGGCGCCGGTACGGGTGAACAACGCTTCGATCTCGTCCTGGCTGATCACCGACTGGGCTGCCGGTACCAGGGCCAAGGCGTAGCGCTGACCGCTGTCGTGCTGCTCGAACGTCAGACGCTGTTGAGCGATCTGTCCACGCGCTACAGCGCGTTCCATGATCTCAGCGGTACCAAACAGGTTGAGCGTGTCGCGGCTCGTTCCGAGGGACTGCATGAATGATTTGCCGAAGCGGTCAGACATTTCGTAGGGTTGCCCGTCGATGGTGAGTGATGCCTTGCTCAGATCGCTGGGCTTTTTCAGGTCCAGACGCACCTGGATGTCCTGCGGTTTGACGGTGATCGAGTTCAGCCGTGGGATGGAATCTCCAACGGATGAAAAGCGGGTGAGCTTCATGATGCCTCCTGAGTCTGGGTGTTGTCGAATGGCCGGCGCCGACGTTGGCGCTGATCAAGGAATGGGGGGAGCGTGATGCGCAGCGACGACTTGCGGTCTGCCATCCGCGCAGGCAATTCGGTCAGCGCATGGTTGTCGGTCAGGCGCACCCAGCCGTCTGGAGACCAGAGGAAGCGGGCACGGGGGGTCGCATCGCGCGTATAGGGGTACCGGGAATGACGCGACTGGACGATGTTCGCCACTTTGTTGCCTGAGCGTCGGAGTGCGCGGCCACAGATCTGCGTCACCGGCCCGCGGCTTCCGTCACGCGCGAAGACCGTGGTCAACGATTTGGCATCGAAGCCTTCTGAGAGAACGCCAACAGCAGCCAGGACGGCAATGGTGCCGGATTGGAACGCGCTGATTTGGGCCGCCCGTGGGCTCGTCGCTGTCACCGTTTCAGCGCCGTGTCCGGCACGCTGAAGACGAGCCACGAAGTCGTCTGCCTCGGCGATGGTGTCGAAGAAAGCCAAGGTCGGACCCCAGCGCTCTGGCTCGGCAATATAGCGGTCAGCAACGGTTGCAGACGTGAATTCTGGAATGACGAAGTGTTCAAAGGGGGCGAGGACACCGGCCGAAATCAAGGTATCGACCGACGGCGCCTTGATCACGCGCTCGAACGCCAGCGCACCCAGATCGAGACGGAAGTGTGTCGCGGTCAGTCCAATGGCGATCGTCGGCGTGATGCGCTCGTACTTCCGCACCAGGGTGGGCATCGCTGTGCGATGGTCCTCGTCCATGATCAGGAGGTCACATGGCGACACCCCTCGGTGGAAGGCCGACAGGAAAATGATGTTCTCAACTGGCACGAGGCCGAATTCGGCATGGAAGCGTCGTGCCTGGGCTTCCTGCTCCCGGGTGAGCGACAACCAGATGATGCGGACTTGGTCACGGGGCTTGCCGAGGAGTCGATCCGATGCACTGAGAATGTTGGCAGCCATCAGGAAGCCGAGGGCCGTTTTACCGCTCCCGGTCGGGCCGACGAAGGCAATCGTGCGGAGATCCTTATCCAGTGCATCCATTGCCTCGGCGCACATTGCCTCCTGGTGGGACCATGGCGTGAACTCGGCATGAGCCTGAAGCGGGTGGTCTTCACCAGGCGCTGGTTCCTGGTCCAGTTTGGCAAGTACCTCAGCGCACAGCGAGCGCAGACGTTCGCACATGAGCGGATGTCCATGCACCGATGGCAAGGCACGGATCTCCGCCGCGAGACGATCCGCATCCTTCAAGATGCGTTCGCACAGATCAGTAGGTGAGGCGCTGGTGTGGTGCTCCGGTTCGGCGGCTTGGCGGCGGATCCGCCGCAGGGCTTGTTCGGCACGGTGCACGGTACCGTCGGCTTTCAGCGCCCGCAGTTGCACGGCCTCGGCATCCGTAGTGTCGGCCAAGCGTAAAGCTGAGGCAATGTGCCGGGGCGAGGTGTGACTGGTCAGGCCAAGGTTCTGCACCAGGTGACGCGACAGGCGCTCGGTGAGGCGTCCGCGCTGTGCTGCAAACTTTGCATCAGCAGAGAGTCGCTCTGCCATCCACTTCATGATCCGAGCACGATCGATGGCGGAATGCTCCCGGCGCAGCAAGTCTGACACGACGGCAGCTTGGCCGTCCGCCACGACCTGGAGCACCGGGGTGATGCCCAGGGCACGGCACGCGCAGTAGCGGCGCCAGCCGACCCAGATCAGACCGGCAGCATCCGCGATGATGGGCTGCTGTTGACCGTGTGCGGCGATGTCAGCCTTCAGGGCGTCATTTGCCTGGGCATCTTCCGAGAGATGCGGCAACGGCGCACGTACGTAGGCGTCGAAGTTGAAGAGCGGTGACGGCGCTTCGTTCATGGGGTGCCAACAGTGCCCTGGCGGCTGCCACTGGCCGTCAGGCTGGCGATCAGCGATTGAACCTCGGTGGTGCGCCACAGGAGGCCACTCCCGAGCCGGACGGATTCGAGACCGTTGCGGCGAAGGAGGGAAATAGTCGCATCCGGGGTGCGATATCCGAACAGGCGTTGGACATCGGCAGTCGTGGACCAGTGGCGGAAGGCGTCTGAGTGCGTCATGTAGTTACCTTACGGGAAGGTAATACTGCCATGAATTGCCATGATAGAGGCTCTTTGCCATTGATGTAAAAAGAAACATGTTAACTTAGTGAACATGTCCAAAGCCAAAGATCGGAAGCCGAATGACCCCAAGGGCTAAGATTTTTCAAGTCCGGTTGACATCCGTCGGGTGCTGGAGGCTCAGCAGTGGCCTTGGGAACCCGGTCTCCTGGATGACCCGAAGACCATCGAAAAAGTCTCCCTCGCCTGGATCGCTGAGAAGCGGATCGCTCATTATTTTTCTGAGCATGATCTTCTGGCTGGTGAAAGGGTCCACCTCCCCAAGCCGCAAGAGTTGTTCGACCTGGCTGCGGATTCCATCGTGGGACCACACCCGTCCATGTGTGGCAAGCGTTTGAACGTGGTCCGGGAAATGTGCCGTATCCCGGCGCGCAGCCTCTTTGGATTCTTTCCGACCAAGGAGCGTTCGAAAGCGCTCAAACCTGGCAGGAAGAGAACGACGAGCGAGCAACGAATGCAGGAGTCGCGTGAGCGATCGGCAAAGAGCCAGCTATCGCAGTTTGAAAGTAATAAGCGTAAGCCGTCGACAGAACTTCTTGCGAGCCTTTCGAAGGTGTATTGCGTGAATAGGCGCTGGCTGGAGACAGGCGCCATCCAGCTGACGGGACACGACTATGAACTGTTTCCCTACCAGCGGCGGAGTGATGCCGCACTCGCGGTTGTTCCAGCTTGGCTCCATCCCTACCTGCACGCTGTCGAGTCAGCGCTCTTCGTCATGGAAGAAATCAGTGGTCCGCTTTCTTCTGCTCACCAGGTGATGGATACGTTGTTTACCCGCGAAGCGGACTGGATTCATGGACGTCCATCGCGTGCACGATGGCTGCCATGGTTCCCATTCAGTCATGCTGCTATTTTGTCTGCCCGTGATCGATACCTGTCCGTCTTGCCGAGGGCATTGCAGCCGCCACTGACTCGCTCATGGGTGCCTATGCCACAGCAGTGGGAGCTGCGGTCCGATGGCAGACTGCACAAGTTGGAATCAGATGATGAGAGATGATTCCCGACGTGGCGGTGAATCGCCATCTGTTCAATGATAAACGGATAGTGCGCTCACGGCAGGCAGTCAAAGCATCCTGGATCGTCGCGTTCGATGCGTCCCCAGCGATCGCCACCCTTCACGACACCGGTCTTCTCGTCCCGCACTGGCTTCATAATGTCTACCTCGTCTTCCCACAACGACTCGGTCACCGAGATCTCATCGGGCTTGATGAGCACAGCCCAATCCATCGGGTGGCTGTTCGTGGGGCCGAAGACGGAGACGAGAATTTCCTTGGCCTTTAGCACGGCCTCGCGGGTACGATCCACGATCAGCAGCACTTCGTCGTGCACGTGGAGCGCGTCGACGATTCCGTGGTTCTGTTTCAGCGTGAGCAGACCAGCGCACAAAGCATTACGCGCTGCTGCCTGGGTCACGTTTTCGATCGCCAGTTGCGGCGTGAACGGCTTCACTTGCCCACTCCCTTTGAGGATGGTGAGGCCACGCTGTGCGCCACGGCTGCTCACGTAGTCGCGTAGCGCTGGCTCACGCCAGCAGACTGTTGCTGGCCAGGGACCGCACTGGACGCGTACCGACGGCAGGCCAGTCAAAGAGCTGTCAATGGAGAGGTGGATCTTCGTCGGATCCGGCGCCGCCTCGCTGGTGCGCATGCGTTCCAGTCGGCGAGATGCCATTCCAGCGTTCCTCCCACAGGCCGCCACTTCGGTGACTGAGCGTACCAACCAATCGGCAGTCATCTTGAATTCCGAGTGAGCGTGGTTGAACAGGTGGTGGATGTGGAACGCCGCCATGGCGATGACGTCACTGCAGCCAGTCGTCAGACGAATTTTTGCCAGACGATCTTTGCCGGGCACGGTCCAGCCAAGCTTATGGATCATGGCTGCGAGCGTTGCTTCCGTGATCTTCGATGTGGGATCACCGCAGGCGGCCAACAGCACCTTGGCGTAGCCACTGGCACCCATTCCGAATCCCAGCCCGAGCACCGCCCCCTTAGCCACCTGACGGACTGGATCCTTCTTGGCGATCTACATGTTCGTCATCGACTTCCAGGCTTTGACGTAGGGATCGCTGAAGCGATTGCCGCCCAATTTCTCGTCGAACATCTTCATCACACTGGTGCACCCAGTCAGCCAGCCTTCAATGCGGTACTCTACATTGGCGAGGTCACCGCGGACGAAGCACTTATCTGGTGGCAAGCGGAAGATCTGGCGGATCGGCTTGGCGATGGCCACATCATGCTTGGGAACATTGTGCAGATTCAGACCCTTGCCGACTGCCGGCGAGCTAAAGCGGCCGGTATGGGCACGGAAATACCCGAGTTCGACATCAACCTCGGGCGTGCCAGCGAACATCTGGGACTTGCGACGGTGGCTAAGCATCTTGTTCACGCGCGAAGCCTGCGTCAGCACCTGGGTAATCGCGCTGTTCTTAGCTTGAAACACTGGGCTCAGCTTCTTGAGCGACGTGGTGGGAACCGTAATTACGAAGCGTTCCTCCAGGATATTTTTCAGACGCTGAGAGCGGACCGATTTCAAGTTACCATCATCGTGGTTAAAAATTTCACGAAGGTGGAACGCGGTCAGCACGGCGACGTCGTCATCATCCATTTTGATGGCACCTGCGAGCGCCTCGGCATTCGCAGCAGCGGCGTCCAGCGCTTCCACGAGATGATCCAGACGTTCGGGATCGACTTGAAACCGCCACTTCCGAACCTGATGGGTCATCAGGCCAACCTCCTGTTCGCGTGTGGGGATGACCGCACTCTGGCGCAGGTACAGTTCGCGCAGAACCAGGACGTCGCGCGCGTTATAGAGAACCAGTTCATCTTCCGTGTGCTTGCCGTCGGTGAGATCGATATCGAGCTTCTGGAGTGACGGCGGGAAGCCAAGTTCGGCAGCAAGATTCTTGAGTGAATAACCGCCTGGGAATTCTGGCCAGGTAGCCATAGATCCTTCCAGCGAACACCACACGTTGCATGGGAACGGCATGCCCAGCCAGTGCACCAGACCACGGATGTCGAAGGCCGCATTATGGGCGACGAAGACATAGCGGGGATCACTGGCCAGGCTGGCGAGGTACGCTGGCAAGCCGATGTCATCCACTCGGAGCTTCCCGTGGTCGAGCACGATGACGACGGGTTCCTCTTGTCCGATTGCCACCGCTAACGACGTCAGGTGAGAATCACGCAAGTACTGGCGAAGCGTCTGACGCTTGAGCGTGATCCCCGCCTGCTCATCGTAGTGGGATTCAATGTCGATGTAGACGGGAATAAGTGAGGCGAGCGGTCCATTCGTCGCACCACGCATGACGGGTGGGACCGACCCACGTGGCAGTACGGTCAGCGCCAGTGCCGAGGTGGGAGATGTGGCAAGCAGGTCAGTGAGCGGGCGTGTGGTCATGGTGCACCTCCAGTCTGGCTGGGGTCCATTCCAGGCATCGGCGGCGGCGAGTAGCTAGCTGGGGGGATCAAGCGCACACGATCAGACGTGCGCTTACGGGTCGGATGCACTTCTTGGACGATGGTCACGCGCCAGCCGCTGGTGGTCGTGATGCCGGTTTCCGACTCGGCCTCGGCATGGAACACATCCAGTGCGGTAAAGGCGTTGAGGTTGAAATGCCGGTAGTGTTGACGGGCATCCTTGGGATCAATGTTGATCCCACCCACAACGATCATGGCCAGGGCTTCGGACGGCGAGACAGACTGAGCTTCACAGTGGCCATGCAGCGCATCAATGTCGCGTTCGTCCCATTGGTCGAGGTGCCAGCCAATCTGGAAATCTTCGCCTTGGCGATTGCGCGCAAGGCCGCCGGTGCGACGTGCTTCCTGGCAGACCTCTGCGGCCAAGGTACGCAGAGCGCTGATGCAGGCGAAGAAGTGATCGCCAGGATCGACACCGTACATGGCGCTGTAGACCCCGCGAAATCCTGGGAAGCGGAAGCGCGTATCGGTGGGACCAGGGCTTCCTTTGCAGATGCTGTTGACCAAGTCGTGTTTGCGGATGTAGAGCAGCGCCTGCAAGCGCAGGAGCGGCGCCAGTTGGTTCGTGGCAATGAGATGCTGGATCTCGGGAGTGGTAGCACTGTCTGGCGTGAACTGGCGCTGCAGCAGTGGTACCAAGCGATCACGGATGTCCTGTGGGAAAAAGAAATACTTTCCGCTGAAGATTGGCGAGAAATCCAGGCGTGACTCGCCGAGGTTCTGGCGCACCTGACCGACCGTGATGCCACCACCGGTCATCAGGCTCTGCATGCCGTCGCGGTCGCACCAATGATCTTCGGTAGCCTTGTCGATGACCTTAAATTCGTCGGCGACGATGATGCCCTGGCGCATCAGTTGCATGGCGGAAGCGCGTTGGGATACCTCTCCGGAGCTGCGCTTGATGCGGATAACATCGACCGACGGAACCCACAGACGGCCGAGCGTGCGTGCCAGGGTGGTCTTTCCTTGTCCGGTGGACGCCTTCTCGCCCGGGATGCGCGACCCGAAGAAGAGGCCGGGGAACTCCTGGGTGAGCGTCAGCCCGATTGCCGATCCACGCACCTCATAGCGGACGAGGTTGCCGACGATGATCATGTTGATGATGCGGATCAGCTCATCGCGATAGTCGACGCCGTTGATGACGGTCTCAATGTTGCGGAAGGCAAGTGTGAGAATCGTCTCACCCGGCAACTTTGGCAGGATGACTGCGGGGATTGCGTCGAGGGCCGTGTTTGCCGTTTGGGCATCATACCCGGTCCCAAGTTCACTAAACGGCAGCTCATAGGTGAGCACCTGAGACCCAGTGAGCGAGCAGGGGCTCACCTGTCCCGTCTCCAGGTCGATGCGCTTGGGTCCAGCAATGCGCATGTGGATGTTGATCCACGGCGCATCCGCATGGCGGGTGATTGGCATCGGAGTGACTTGCGTCGGCAAGGTCAGATCAATGGGGACGTCCGCGAATCCCGGCAGCTGACTGGGCGTCAGTCCATTGAGCACGGACTGGATCATAGTGTCGATCTCGACGCGCTGACGCGCAGAGATGCCCCAGCGGATGCCCAGGATGGATGCGAGTGCTGCCGTCAGGTGCTTGTTGATGTTAGACGTGAACGGTTGGGTGAGACCATCAATGGCCACTGGGAGGTCAGCATTGGCGCGCACATGCACCACCCGAATGGCCCAGGTGGCGTCCTTGGGACGGGGGTAGATGCGGCAGTGTTTGAACAGGTGCAGCGCAAGGAGGGCGCGCACCCAGTACGGTACGACGGATCCCCGGGTTGAGAAAATGCGCTGCAGTTCAGGGTAGGGCGCCAGGAGCAAAGACACTGGGCAGCCAGAGCGCTGACGAGCTTCGATAACTTCTGCGACCAGCAAATCGATGGGGATGTCAACGTACGTAGCCCAGAATTCTTCGTCGTCTGCGAAACGGCGCTTGGCCATGGCGTGGACGAAGGGAAGCCCCAGGCCGCAGTAGGCGACGAGGCTTGGGGCGGTCAGGAAGGCATCGTCCCCTGCATCTCCACGGCCGACGTTGAAGTCAAAGTGATGCGCCGAGCGCAACATCGCAGCGATGACGTCGTTGAGGCCATTCGGCGATGGTTCCAGGGTTTTGGCCCAGGATCCTTTCAGATGCCCAAGGCTGCCGAACAGATTGATCACCGCATTGGTGGTCAGCTCGCTGGAGCCTTCCATCGATTTGGTGAGCCAATTCTTGCGCTCGTCGTCCGTGCGCACGATCAGTGGCATAAACAGGTTAAGACGGGCTTGGCGGTTGAGCTTTCCGGTTGACGTCACCGCCTTGACATGGTTCCAGGTGAGCGACGCCGCCACCTTTGCGTGGTCTGGATGATCTGGCGTCAGGCTCTCCAGCGTGCGAAGGACTTTACGGAGGACTTCATGAGCGGTGACGGCTGATTCAGCAAGGGTAGGCGTAATCTCGGTAATCGTTGGCGAGCCAGAGATGTAGGGCTGGTAGCGATGATAGGCAACGAGGGCTGCGTCTTGCTCGTGCAGTGGAAATTGAAGGCTGTCGAGTTGGTCGCGCACGTCGCGCGTAACCTTGGTGAGCACGCTGGCGTAGTTCTGAACCTCTACCCAGGGGATGCTGAGTTGGTACCCGAGTGTGACGACGGCGACCACGGGGACGACGTCATCTGCAGTCAACTGGTCTACGGATGGAGCATCCGCCGGCTTGAGGCGGTTGAATTCATGCGGGATCTCATTGGTGAGTTGTGACGGAAGTTTGGGGTAAGCCACCCGAAGGGCGGCCCCGAAAGGAGCAGGGAGCATAGGGAATCCGAACGTGGGGGTTGAGCAGGTATGGGCGCCCACGCTGGGCGCACCGATCACGGCGAGAAATATTTTGTCTGCGTGATGACGGTGATGACGGTGATGACGGTGTAGACGGTGTAGACGGTGATGACGGTGATGACGGTGATGACGGTGTAGACGGTGTAGACGGTGTAGACGGTGTAGACGGTGATGACGGTGTAGACGGTGTAGACGGTGGAGACGGTGTTGGAATATGACGGGGCGATATTAGTGATGGTGGTCAGAGGTTGATGGCGTGATGACCGTGATGTGGTGGTATGCTTTCAGTTGGTAAAGCGGAGAAGATGCGAAAAGTAATGGCGTTGTTGTGGGGGAAAGCGAGTTAGGATCAGGGCCTACTTTGTTCTGAAAGAACTGCGACCTCGTTGAGGTGGTGATGAACGTCAGAACCGAGCGAACGTGATCATGCAGGTATGAACCGGCGCGGAGGGGTCCGCGCCGGTTCTTTGTTTCATGACACGACCACCGGGGAGGTGCGGGCGGCGAGAGCGTCCTGGAACGCAGCGGGAAGTACGCGGATCTGGCCTGATGGCGTCACCAGTGATGCGATCAACTTGCGACGTGCCAAGCTGCGTACGGTCGGGACGCTGATGCCAATGAACTCGGCGAACAC
>JAYVTR010000090.1:0-5823 GCA_043788625.1 Planctomycetota bacterium | reverse complement strand
GACTCAACCAAACCGAGACCCAATACCCCGGCACCAACCTCGTCCTGCGCTACCAGATGGTCTCGGAACCGAATCCCAGGGGTCAGGAGGTCTGAATCTATGCTGGGACCCTGCATCGCGGCGAGCATGCGCGCATCCACGGGCTTACCATACCACTTGGAGTAGAATGCTGCTGATTCCCATCCATAATTGATCATCGACACGAGGTGCTTGTCATGTTGCACCTGGATCATGACCTTGCGACAATCGCAGGTGAGGTCGCCGCAATAACTATCGACGAAGGCGCAATCACCGTCTGGCAGCCCAGGAGCATCTCTGATGGTCAGGATGCGGGTGGTAGGGCCCAACAGTTCGCCTGACGGAATGAAGTCCATGATTGGATTCCGATATCGTTTGTGGCTTATCCGCCGCGTCCGCAGCAGACCTTGAACTTTCGTCCGCTGCCGCAGGGGCAAGGTTGGTTGCGGTTCCTGCCGGACATGCGGCCCTGACCTGGCTGGAGGTGGGCAGTGGTTGATGGAGTTGACCTCGTCGCGAAGACGGTCGCGGCGAAAGTTTCCTGCGTGTCGCCATCGTTCGCCAGCTTGGCATCGCTGAGAAATCCCTGCGCCTGGACTTCTCGCAGACCGTCCATGAATCCTGTCGGCATCATGGAGATCAGCACAGCCATCGTGGTGATCTCTCCCGCCACGAAGAGGCGCGCCATGATGCTGTCACCGGGTCGGGTCGATTGATGAATCAGGCGCGAATAGACCAGATGCGTGGTCCCTCGCCACAGATCCGTCATCACTGCCCCCACGCCGGATCGTAGGCTCTCGATGCGGTAGAGCCCCCACGCCGAATCCGCCATGGCGGTGAGGATGGCCCGCTCGGTGGCATCCGTGTTGGGAGGCATCCCTTCCAGCAGGATCTTGATCAGCGGCTTCCCCTCGCGGCGGACATGGAAGATCGTCCACTCGATCAGGCGGTTCTGGTCGTGCTCGGTGCTGATGACGATCTTCCCGTCACTGGCGCAGATGCCCATCGCCATGCCAGTGGCAGTGAGCTCCTGGGGAGTTGCCAACTTGAACGCATCCATGCTCAAGATCCGGGTGCGGTCGAGCTGATGATCGAAGCCAGCGGGCATGATGTCGGGGATGGTGATCATGGGCGTCCTTGATGGCGGCGGTCGTTACGCTCAGCGGGCAGAGTGTTCCCAGTTCGCATCCGCCACCTGGTGGCCAAGCGGGACAGGGTCGTTAACCCGGCCTCGGTTCTCTGGCTGAGAATCAGAGAACGGGCGCACTTTCGTTCGCATCCTGCGTGGTCCGGCGCGTGGACGGACCGGAACAGAGAATCGGGACGCCACGAAAGAGCGGTGGAATTCGCGTGTTTCAGCGGTGGTCCGGCAGCGTGTTCCCATAACAAAAAACCCCACCGTTTCCGGTGGGGTTTTTATGGTTGACCAAGCGTGACGAGTGCCAAGCAATTCTCCAGTCGTAAGTCCTTTACTGACATGGGCCGTGCGATGCGTTTCGCGTATGGGTAGTCCGCCCGCCTTTCCCCTGGATGGATCTGCACGCAGTTGCTAGGATCTGGCGACGGATTCATCCAGCCATGCCAACCGACCAAGCCACCGTTCAGAAGATCTTCGCGCGCGGTGGCGGCACCATGCGGGCTGGCGAAGCGCTGGCTGCCGGCATTCATTCGCGGACCCTCACCGCTCTCCGTGATGCAGGGATGCTGACGCAACTCTCGCGGGGAGTCTACCGCTGGGCCGCGCTGCCGGTGATCGACGATCCCGATCTGGTGGTCGTGGCCAAGCGGATCCCGAAAGCCGTGGTCTGTCTGATCTCGGCCCTGGCCATGCATGGCCTGACGACCCAGATCCCGCATGCAGTCCATCTTGCGCTGCCACGGACTGCCCGGCGGCCAGTGCTCGATCACCCGCCCATTGAGGTCCACCGTTTCTCGGCCGAGATCTTCGCTGCAGGCGTCACGACCGTCGAGCATTCCGGGACGCTCGTTCGCGTCTATGGACCAGAGAAGACCCTGGCCGATTGCTTCCGCTTTCGCAATCACGTAGGCCTGGATGTCGTGGTGGAAGCTCTGCGCGCGTACCGCTCCCGTCGTGGCGCCAGTCTTCAGCGAGTTCTTGAATTCGCACGCATCTGTCGGGTCGAGGCCGGCATGCGACCGTATCTGGAAGCGACCGCGTGACGAAGTCCCCCGTCACCAACGTGGCCGCGTCAGTGCTGGCCCGGCTGGGAAATCTCGCGCGAACTTCTGGCCGCCGGCACCAGGACATCGTCATGGGTTACGCGTTGGAACGCTGGCTCTACCGGCTGTCGCTGTCGCCGCATGCCGACCAGTTCGTGCTCAAGGGCGCCTTGATGCTGGTGGTCTGGCGCATTCCCACCACGAGACCGACCAGAGACATCGACCTGTTGGCCCGCACCAGCAACAACTTGGACGCGGTCAGAGAACTGGTGGCGGAGATCTGCCGCACGCCAGTTCCCGATGACGGACTGTCGTTCGACGCAGAGAAAGTCACGACGACACGTATCGCTGAAGATGCTCTGTACGAGGGCGTGCGCGCCACCTTCCCTGGTGCCATCAGCAGTACCAGAGTTGCCATGCAACTCGACTTGGGATTCAGCGATCTCATCACACCGGGTCCGGATCGCATCACCTTCCCGTGCCTGCTCGGCCACGCCCCGCCAGTGTTGGCCGCCTACAACCGTGAGACCGCCATCGCCGAGAAATATGAAGCGATGGTAAAACTCGGCGAACTCAACAGCCGGATGAAGGACTTCTTCGATATCTGGGCGCTGGCCCGGTCCGGGTCATTTGAAGGCGCCGTATTGTCAGCCGCCATCCGCCAGACGTTCGCTCATCGTGAGACAGGCCAAGACCTCGCTGCCGTGTGTTTTTCCGAAGCGTTCGGCCTGGATCACAACCGACAGTCGCAATGGGCGGCGTTCATCAAACGCAGCGCCATCACCCAAGCTCCGGCCTCGTTCAACGAAATCGTAACGCAGGTCCGCGCGTTCCTTCTTCCCATCACCGAGGCGGAAGTCCGGCAGAAACCGTTCGTAGCCAAGTGGCCACCAGGCGGACCGTGGGGAATACCGTAACGCCGTCTCTATGGGTTTCGACGCAGTCAAACTCCGTCGCCCCCGGCCAGCTCCCATTCCTTGCTGAAGTCCGGTAGCCTGCTGACGAGCTGCGGCGCCCAGATTTTGGTGCCGGCGTAGATCCAGCACATCACGGCGAGCCCGGTGAGCATCCGTCCGTCGTTGATCGAGGTAATGCGGTAGCGGGCTTGGCCAAAGGGAGCAGCGTCGACCTACGCCGCCGACTGCGTGGTGCGTGCCTTCCAAGGACGGCATCTCGCGGACCTCTGCCGTGAGCTGGGCTGGGCGTGCGATCAGACCACGATCGTCGTCATCGTGGCTGGCATCGGGACGCTGCGGATGACGTGGACGGGAAATCTCGTGGAACAGCATGCGGTTCCCGAGGCGCCGCACGCTGCGAGTGCCATCACTCCTGCTCCCCCTCCTCTGCCGGCTCCGCCGGCCATGCGCGGGGAGCGCGAGCGCATCTGTGCTGACTGCACGCATCACCGCGCTGATCGTTGTACGGTCGCCGGCTGCGCCTGTGCGGGATTGGGACAGCCTGCGGCGCGCTTCTCTCGCTGCCCGGTGGGACAATGGTGATGCGCTGTTTGGCGCCAACGATCTGCCCGGTGATCGTGCCCTCGCCGTGCCCCGTTTTGGTGATCACCGAGTGCAGCGACTGCCCGCTCGACGAACGCCCGCCGCAACCCTGCGGACAGGTCACCGCCAGCGGCGGACAAGGCACCACCAAGACCCGGCACGGCCTCGGCCCCACCGCTGGCCTCGTGCGGATCACCTACGACATGTACTCAATCCCCGACCGCCTCGACTGCTTCTACAAGGGCGTCCTGGTCGCCTCGACCGGCGGGCTGGTGTCGGGGCCAGGGACGTTGCAGTGGGCATACGCCCCGCAGCCAGGGGATCCGACCTGGTGCTTGGTCGTGATGAGCGCACCGAATAGCGGGACAGCGTGGGTCTACACCTTGAACTGCCCGACTTGAACGGCTATCGCAACCCTCGCCTGCGCAGTGCGCCCTGAAAAAGCTTGGCAATGGCCGCATTCTCTGCGGCGCGATCTTTTTCAACCAGGCGCTTCAGGTTATCTAGAACACCGTCATCTGCCGCGTCGGCGATGCTGTTCACTACCGTGGTGACGGCACTCGCCCGGACCTTGCCGGCCATGCACAGACCAGTGGTGTAGAGCATGGCAAAGACCGCGACTTCGATATCACGGATGTCGGCGTGCGTGGGGTTGCTGCGGATGTCCTCAAGAACGGCCGCGAGGTCGGTGCGGTGCTGGGCTTCGCTAGATCTCCATGCTGATGTTCCCTGTCGTTTGAACAGGGTGCGGTAGGCAAGGTCAACCCAGTCGGCCGTTTTAGTGCCACTTTTCTGCCGGGAGAGGGATTCGGCGTAGGCCAGCAGGGTTTCTCGTTGCAGGCCGGCAATCGTGCGGATGTCAGGATGGCGATCATCCCACCACTGCTGCTGTTCGGTCTCTAATCGCTCGGTGGTGGGATCGACATGATCGTCAGGAAGCCCCAACAACCGCCGCGCCAGGGCGAGGTAGATCTCGTCGTTCTGGAATACTCCTGGAAGCTTCGCATCAGCACCGGTGACCGACATGGCGAATATGCCCGGCGACAGCTGCTGACGGGAACCGCGGCGTTGCGGTTCGGCGATGAAGCGCATGGCCCGCAGCACTAACTCGGGAAAAAGAATACGTGGGCGCTTCGCTGCCGGACCGCGAACCCAGACCGCCATGCGACCCTTGGCCTGCTTGGCGTTGCCCGGCACGCAATAGGCCTTGATCTGTTCCACCGTAAAGGCGGACGAACCCGACCAACTTGAGAATGCGCCGTACGCTCGGATCTGATCCAGGAGCACATCTGTTGTCGCCGGGATCGGATTCATCGGCCGAACGCCCCCAGCTGATCCCGGAAGTGGCGGATCACGTCGGCAGTCTCCGGGCGGAGTGAGAGGTCGGTGCCCAGGGCGGCAGCCAATGGCCCCATGATCATCAACGCCTCCGGTCGTCGCAGAATCACCCGCGCAGGAACTCCGGTCGACTCGCTGATCTTCAGAATGAGTTTGGCCGTGTCCTGCCACACCTCGACCAAGCGGCCCATCTCCACGCCGAGGATCATCCCACTGCTGGGATCGAAGGCCACCACATGCGTTATGAAGTACGGACGGCCTTCGGCTTCCGGGCCGTCGATGACCGCGCTCCCCACGAACCAGTCGATCAACACCGCGGATCCAGCGCGGCGCGGCTTCGCGCGCACACGGGCCACGGCCACCTCATCGATTGGAATAACCGGCAACGGCGCCGCCGCGATTGTCGGCATGGCTTCGCGCACCACGGCGATCATCCCGCTGGCGTCCAGTGACGCTACCCAGGGGCGATCCTGGGCGTCGTGCATGTCCGAGCCGGGTTGCTTGGCTGCCTGCGCACACATCCCCAGCAGGCATTCGAGGACGGTCGTGATGCGCCGCAGTTGCTCGACATCCCGTGGCGGCATAGGGAAATATCCGGGATCGTGGACGACCAGTTCCGGCCAGGCGCGGGCGCCGCGATACCGGCGATCGCAGGCCTTGAGGACCGCCACCATGTCCTTGGTCACGAAGTCGCGGTCATTGAAGGTCAGCACCAGCGCAAACTGCTGGATCACGGCATCGAACTCGTCCGGGACGTCCCCCAGCATGCGCGAGAGGCTGCTCAGGC
>JAYVTR010000089.1:0-3831 GCA_043788625.1 Planctomycetota bacterium | reverse complement strand
ATGCCGGCTTTGCCACCGCAGCCGACGAAGAGATTTTTGGCGTGATTGGCCATGCCCGTGACTTCGTGCGGAACAACTTGGCCGATCGACAGGATCAGGTCGTGACCGCCTTGCCAGATCAGCTTGTTGAGCTGCGCCGGCCACGGCTTGTCGTACAAGCCACCGGTGGCCTGGCGGACAAAGGCGGGCTCGAGTTCGCCCACCGTCACCACCTCGTTGCGCCAATCATGCACGCGAAACAGCGACTCGGGGACGCCGGCATACATCTTCTGAATCTGCGCCGATGGCATCGGTACGTGCGTGCCCAGGGCCGGCAATATATCCGTGAGGGCGCTGCCGAAATGCTCGTAGGTATAGCGGGTGATGATGCCCGAACGGCTATTGAAGCGGGTGAAATCCGGTGGCACCGCCAGTACCCGCGCACGCGGCCCGATGGCCTTGTAGGCTTCTACCAGCATCCGCTGCAAGTCAGCATCACTGATGACGGTGGTCGGTGAGCCGTGGGCAAGGTAAGTGGGCATGGACGTCAGTTTGGTTTGGAGATGGATGAGGGGAACAACGTGGCTTCGAGCTGAGCCAGCTCTTTGCGTTGCTGGGCATAGGCCGCCACATGCTTGGCGCGTGGGCGCACCGTGCGTCCACCTACCGCCACGGGCTTACCACCGAGGCGTTCGATAGCGAGTACGGCCGCACCGCGCAAGCTGGTTTCAGGTTCGTCGGCGGCGATCAACGGAGCACCGATACAGTCGGCAAGACGCTGGAAGCTAGCCGCCGATTTCTGCAGACCGCCACCGACCAGAATTCGTAGGCCGGCGTGTGGTCCGCGAAGCTGACGAGGGATCAATTCGACGATGGTCGCCAACCGTTGATAGGTGGCCTCGGTTATCGCCTGCAGCAGATCAACGGCAGTAGTGGCCTGGCTGATGCCCAGTATCGTCCCGCTGAGGTCTTCACGCCAGCTGGGTGCACGTTCAGCCAGCCAAAAGGGCAGCGCCCGCAGGCTGGGATGCGGCCCGGGGCGGGCGGCGAGTTCGCTTTCGAGAGTGGCTTCGTCAGGCAGGCGCAGGCGATCAATGCACCACGCACGCAGGCCACCGGCATTGCTGATGGCGCCGCCGATCAGATGCCGACGTTCATCGATACGGTAGCAGAACAGACCGAACGGGGCCCGTGCCAGACCACGTTCGCGGACGATGCGCACGGCGGCGCTGGTGCCGAAATTGATCGCCGCCAAGCCGGGAGTGGTGGCCCCGACTCCGAGATTGTTGGCAGCGCCATCTCCAATGGCCGGGAACACCTGGCCCAGGCCGGGCAGGCTCAGCGGTGCATCGCTGATGGGCGGCAATTGTTCGACGCGCAGCTTAGTCAGACGAATCAGTTCAGGGTCCCAGGCCTTGGTCACGGGATTGTATAAACCAGTCGCGGTGGCCATGCCGTGTGCACAGCGCAATTCACCGGTGAGCTGCCACAGCACCCATTCCGCCGGGCCCACCCAATAGCTCACTCGTGCAAAGAGCTTGGGCGAAGTACGGCGTAACCAGGCGAGCTTGGCCGGCCAAAAGCTCGCGCGTAGCATGCAGCCAGTACGCGCATGCAGCTCGCGCTCGTCGTGTTTGCTACGCAACTGCACCGCGTCGGCAGTGCAGCGGCTGTCGGCCCAGGTATAGATCGGCGTCAACGGTTTTCCGTGCTTATCGCAGCCCATCAGGCTGTGCCAGAAACAGGAGATACCCACGCCCTCAGCGGTGTGTTCTGCTACCAGGCGCCGCACGGTGGCCAGAACCACGGCAGGGTCCAGTTCAGCCCGGCCATCAGCAGCAGTGTCCAGGGGGTAGTTCTCTTGACGTAGAGAGCCGGCGATGCGGCTGCCCTGCGCACTGAACAAGGCTGAGCGAGCCGATGAGGTGCCGAGGTCGAGCGCGAGGACGTGCATGTGAGCTTAAATCGTCTGGCTTAAAAACCCACCGTCGACGCGAATGTCGCTGCCGGTGACAAAGCCGCTGGCGGCTTGCGCGGCGAGGAAGACGCAGGCACCGATCAGCTCGGTATCGGTGCCGAAACGGCCCATGGGCGTGTGACCGAGAATCTGCTGCGCCCGTTCGGTGGGTGAGCCGTCATCCTTGAATAGCAATTTGCGGTTTTGCTCAGCAGGGAAAAAGCCGGGGGTCAACGTGTTGACGCGGACTCCATGCCTGGCCCATTCGCGAGCCAAAAATTGCGACAGCGACATCACTGCTGCTTTGGCACTGCTGTAGCTCACCACTCGCGATAAGGGCAGGTGGGCACTGACTGAGGCGATGTTGATGATCGAGCCGCGTTTTGCCGCCACCATGCGCGCACCGAACACCTGGCACGGCAAGAAACAGCCACCGATCAGGTTGAGGTCATAATTCGCCTGCCAGTCGACCAGCTCGATGCTCTCAAAAGTGCGCTCTCCCGCTACCGTCACTTTCGGATCATTGCCTCCGGCGGCATTGACCAACACCGTCGGCACGCCACCGAGGGCCTGCTCAACGGCATCGGCAGCCGCCACCACGCCGGCCTTGGCGGCGGCGTCGCATGTCACGAACACCGCCTTGCCGCCCATCGCCTGAATCGCCTGGACGCGGGCCTCGCCGCGTTCGCGATTGCGCCCGAGGACGGCGACATGTGCGCCAGCGGCAGCCAGCCCCTGAGCTAGAGAGCCACCCAGGACACCAGTGCCACCGATCACTACGGCGCGCTCATTGGTGAGATCAAAAATAGACGTAGGCATGGTCAACTCAGGGGGGTAGGCAGAGAGAAACTGTTATCGACATCAGAAAGTCCCTTACAGCGAGGTCAAGGCTGTCCATGTTCTTCGCCGTTTACCTTGTCGTTAACTGACGATCGCATACACCGTAACGATGCGGTGGCTCTCAATTTGTATACTATGCCTAATAGCAAGTCTGTCGTGGGCGCTTGAATCGCCGGCGCAGAGCTCGGCATGGTACCAGCAACGGGCAGTTTTGCGCAAATCGCGCGACGCCATCGAACAAGGTGCCTTGGAGGATCGCGCGGTCCGTGCCACCCGTGCCTCGCGGCTGGTCGAGGAATTGTTGGCCAAGGCGAAAGAGCAAGGCATCGGTCGGAACGATCTCGACTTGACCAACCTGGTGGCTGGGGTGACCTTTCTTGATGCGAGCGTAGGTCTCCTTTTGACGGGCCAGCTGGCGGCCCTGCCCGATAAGGGAACTGCCGACGCTAAGCAGCAGAAAACGTGGCAGCAGCAACTGGATATAAAACGGAATGAGTTGCTCAAGCCCACCGAAAAGTTGTTTAAAGATGCCTTGGAATCTGGTGTGCCCTCGGTTGCGCGTGACTGCGTTGATCAGGCCTTGGCCCTGTGGCCCGACCACAAGACCCTGCGCCGTAATCTTGGGCAGATCAAGTTCGAGGATCGGTGGTATGGCCCACGCGAAGCCGAGTTGACCAAGCAGGGCCAGGCCTGGGATCAGAAGCTCGGCTGGATTCTGGTCAAAGACCGGGCGCGGTATGCCAAAGGTGATTACTACGATTTTCAGGCGCAACAGTGGACCACCTTAGCTGCCGCCAATGCGCTACGCAGCGACGCCAAGAATCATTGGCTCATTCAAACTGAACATCTTGAAATACAGGGTACCGCGCCGTTGGAGGTATTGGTTGATACCGCCAACCGCATTGAGGCTTTTTATGATCGTGTGTTCGCGGCCTACGGCGGATTTTTCCTGAAAGTCTCAGGCAAGAAGGTTTCAGACGAGGATTTTAAAATCCTCTTCGGTACCCTGCGCAAAGAAAAAGGTAAAGAGAAGAGCAAGGACAAGGATCTATTGG
>JAYVTR010000088.1:0-3439 GCA_043788625.1 Planctomycetota bacterium | reverse complement strand
CTGCATTAGCACAAGTGAAATCGGTGGTTTTAATTATGGGAAAGTCCGAGTGTATCAAACAATGCTGTAATGGGTTATGGCATTAACCGAGGGCCATTGTCGGCGACCCCACGGATGCCGGGAAGATCTGCACCAAAGCCGAGGTGCTCCATGCGCGGAATATGTTTTTCCGCAAACGATGGCATGAAACCCGAGAAGGCGCCGACGGCATTGAAGCCCACCGCCCGCACCCGATCGATCAAACGCCCGACCTGTTGGTCCTTGCTGGTCTCAGCGCCAAATTTGCGGATCACGTTGGCGGCGTAAAAGGAGAAGACGTCCTTATGCCACCATGCTTCGGGGTGAAAGGCAGTGGCGAATTCGCCCTCAAGGGGCGGAATCCATTCATAGATGTCTTGGCGGTCCTTGATGTAGGTTGCTTCATCACCGGGATTGTAGCCCATGCAGCACACGCCGAGATGGAAATTGGCATTACCGTCGGGATCCACCAGCAGCCAGCGGTCACCTTTTTTCTCGGTATGGAAAAAGCCGGTGGCCTGTAATCCCAACTTAGCTTTCGTACCCGGCAAGCCGCCCCAGCTATCAAGCGTCATCGGTTTATAGCTGGCGTAATAAGCTGCCTCACTGGCGACGTCAGCTTTCAACTCTGCCTCGTCCTTGATCTTGCCGGGGAAATCCTTGCGTGTGGTCTGGCCAAAACGATCGACTTGCACGACCACCTTGTTGACCACGCGCAGTGCGGCGGGGTCGGCGCCGATGGGCGCTTCGCTAAATGAGATGTGCTGCACCTCGATGTTCGGGTTGTAGGGAACCGACACCTGCCAATTGAAGATCTTCCATCCCCACTCGCGGTTGTCGGTGAGCTGTTGATAGGCGAAATCAGGGAAGCCTTCGATGGTCAGGACATGACCCGCGGCATCGGTGATCGACATGCCACCAGCATTGCCTTGAAAAAGATGCGGCTTGGCCGGCTTATCAGCGGGAAAAGGTTTGGCCTCACCCTTACCGATCACCCACGTACCCCCATCACCGAACTGCGCGCCGATGAGCGTGCTGAGGGTAAAGCTTTTGATCCCTTTGGCATTTTTAAAGCGCATCTCGACGGCATTGCCGGCCACCAGATCGAGCTGCACCGACACCTCGCCGGCATAGGTCGCTTCGGCGTGTTTACCCGAGCCCTTCTTTTGCACCGGCTTGAGATCGCCCGGCTGAAGAACGGGGTAGCCGAGGGTGAAGCCACCCATGCCGGTGACGCTGACGCCAATGCCCTCATCCGAAACCTGGGCCTCAGCGGCGTACATGGTCAGTGGCGCGACGAAACACAGACTGGCCAGGGCCAGCAGACGTGGGGTTTGGCGGTAATGGAAAATCGTGTTGGTGCTCATGAAAGCCCTTCGCAAAGGATACCTCAACAAATACGCCGCCGCTGCATGTACGTTGAGATAATTTTCAGAAAATTACTGAAATATCAAGTAAATTTTTTTACAATTGATGTAACTTATTGAAATTACTGGTTAACGGACCGTTAAATGTGTTTACTGTACGATCTGTTTTCAGAAATTTTCAGAATAATCTTGTCGTACTGCAATGCCGTCGTAGATGTGCGATCATGCTCCCCACCCTCGACGATGTCGCTAAACACACCGGTTTTTCCATCGCCACCGTCTCACGGGTGGTCAATGGTATCGACGGGGTACGCAGCGAAGTGCGCACCGCGGTCGAGAAAGCGGTAGTCGAATTGGGCTATGTCGCCCGTCGAGCCCGAAACAGCCATGCGCCCATTACACCCGTGCGCAACGAACGCCTGATTGAAGTGCTGCTGCATCGACACAGTGCCCAAGAAGAATTGCATTCGAAAGCCCAAGGCATCGAGGTCGGCCCCCTGACCTCCATCACCTCCGATAACCTGCTGTCACGTTCGTGGGAACTCAGCAACGGCTTCTACCGCACCATGCTCGATGGCATTCTCGCCGAGATGCAGATGCACGGCGGCAAGACCATCGTGCAGGTGGTCACCGACTTGACCGACCCGGCGCTGATCGAGGGTTTCAATGACAACCTCGACGGGGTGCTGATCGTCGGTGAGGGCGGCCCGGACGTAAACGATTTCCTCGGCAAGTGCCGTATCCCGGTGGTACTGGTCGACATCCTGCACCCGGCCGGCGGCCAAGAAGTGGTGACCACCGACAACCTCGCGGGCATCGGCCAGGCCGTCGAGCACCTCGCCGATCTCGGCCACCGGCGTCTGGGTTATATCAGCGGCACGCCCAACGCATCGGCCGACGAACGCGCCACTGGCTTCAGCTTTCACTGCGACCGGCTGAACTTGAGCGTGGTCCCCGGCTGGGAGGCAGTGGCCTACGACTCGATCGCCAACACCACCGAACGCCTCGTCACTTTGCTCAGCAGGCCGCAACGGCCAACCGCCATCGCCTGCTGCAACGATTGGGGTGCCTTAGCCGCGTACCACGCCGCCGCCCGCTGCCAGCTGCGCATTCCGCAGGATGTGAGCGTGGTCGGCTTCGACGATGGCCTGGTGGCGATGACGGTGATGCCACCGCTGACCACCATCCGCGTCGCCGGCACCGACATCGGCCGCCTGGCGGTACGCCTGGTGCTCAGCCAAAGCCGCCGCGAAAACGGCAGCATCACCCGCCTTCCGACACGCCTGATCCAACGCGGCTCGACAGCGGCAGTAAACGGCTGATAGCGGATAACGACCCGCGATGACGGGTGGTGGCGATGTTTGATTGGATTTACCACAAAGGATCTCTCACGGGAGTTCGCCAACTGACAGGGAGACGTGCTTTGGCGCGTGGGTAGACTACTTTAATTTTTTTGAATGGTTTCTGGCAACAACAATACTAAACATATGACTCCAATAAATGAAAATGTAATCAAAAAGAATAAATTTTTATTATTTTTGTATAGGGCGATTAGCCAATTTAAATTAGACCATAGATGGAGAACTACACATCCTATGAATGTTAGGGCAACAAAGAAATGACATTCACCCCACTCCTCTCGATCAAACCCAGCAATTGTCATTTTAATATGTTCATCGAATCTTAATTCCAAAGTCAATCCAGTACCCATCAAGGCAAAGAATACAATAAAAAGCGCAGTGTTAATCGGCTTAATAAATTTATTCATTTTGAACTTAATTGTCTCCATGCGATGCGTCACGCAATAGCAAGGCTCGCTTGCGTTGCCCCTGAAAAAGCCCCGGCTAAATCTGCTTCGGCATCAGCGCCCATTACGCAGCCTGAAAGACGAATCCGAGCTTGCTGATCGCGTCCTGCGACAAGCGCCAAAGCAAGCGAAGGAGCTTTCTGAGGTTCCAACCCACGGCGGCGAGCATCCCATTCATTTCATCACCCAGAACACCGTGCAAGAAATTGTGCGATAAACGGTGTTCGGCCTTGAGATGGCCGATGAC
>JAYVTR010000087.1:0-7644 GCA_043788625.1 Planctomycetota bacterium | reverse complement strand
TAGCCGTCGTCGACAACGGTCCGCCAAACAACCCGCCGGCATCGATCTCAAGACGTTCATGATCACGCCGCACACTGATGAAGCCGAAGCTACCAGCCTGACGCAGGTCATTGGCCAGCGTGGCCAGCTCAGGTTTGCGCCGAGTTAACCACGGCGCCACGGCTGCCAGGCTGGCCCATGATTCACCACTGCGGCTGACCCCGGCCAGCAACAGATCACCACTCGGCAGCGCCTTGAGGGCCTCGGCAATCACCGGCACAGCGGCAAAACCACCCGGACGGGCAATGGCCCCAGCGATGCCGCCGCTGCTGGTGGTGATGACCAGGCTACCCTGCTGCCAGGCCGCTTGCAGCGGAATGAAGCCCAGGGCACCCAGGTGCGTCCCGTCGTTGCCCGGACTGAACTGATGTTTTGCATCCAACCACGCCAGAGCGGCAGTGGCCATTTCTTGCGGCATGCGGATATCAATGGTCAGTGCTGGCAACGGGGCGCCTTGCTGCATCCAGATCAAGGCACTGCCGAGCTGCGGTTTGACGCTGGTCCACAGCGGCAGACCCTGCTGCTGCATCCATGCATTAAGTCGATCGTTGGTCAGGCCGGGAATCTGCTCGATGAGCGCCGGTAGTGGCGCACTGCTGATGGCCCACACCGTGTCCGCCGGCAAGCCGACAAATACCGCGCGCTCAACCGTCGGTGCTACGCCACCGATCGATAGCGGTGCAGGTACACCACTGAGATGCACGAGCTCATGCACGCCTGCCGGTGTCACCTGCCACTCGGCATGCACAGCCAACGGCGCCGCCGCGACCGCACCGCCAGCAACCGCCCACGGCGCCGCCATCTGCCATTGCATATCGATATCCGCCAACGGCTTCATCGGCGTTGCCATTACCGTTGCTGGCAATGGCTGCAGGTCGTCCCACGACCAATAGAAACCACTGTTCAGGCCGGGCGCACGGGGCTTGAAAAGACCTTCTAAACGCGCCGCAAAAAGAGGTAATGTGGCGCGTACTGCAAGGCCATCCATGACCGCCGTGGCCGGCCGGGCGGTGAGCGTCGCCACTAAGGCGGTGGCCGTGGCCGGATCGCGCACCTGTGCCAATACATGACCCACCGGCTGGCCATGGTTGCTGGTCATGCCGAGCGTCAGCTGCTGTGCTGGCGCCAATTGCGCAAGCAGCTGGAACGGCCCTGGCTGGGTGCGCACCTGCTCGGCCACACCCTTGCCCCAAGCGGTGGCAAACAAGGTGGCAAAAGGCGAAACCCTCCAACGTGCGGAACGACGCGTACCATCAGCCAGGCGCAGCAACAGACACACATCAGGCGGCAGGTCTTTCAACGGCACCACGTCGGCCGAGGTGGCGATGACGGGCACAACGACTGGCACTGGCACGGGTACGGCTTCTGCGCCCTGTACCACGGCGAAGCCGCCCATCAGCAAAATCACAGCGGCATTGAGGCGGCGCATGTCAGATAACTCGGCGTGATGGGATTAAAAAGCGAAGCGACCGCTTACTTCGACGGCGACTTGGCCGGGTCTACTTTGGGCTCGGGTTTTACAGGGGCTTTTTCAAGCGCATCTTTCTCAGTTGCCAGCTTCTTGTCATCGGCCTTCTTCTTCTCGTCGGCCTTGCTCTGGTTCGAAAATTCAACCGGGTTTTTGGCGTTCTTGTCACTGGTGATGACCACCTGCAGGCGGATATCGAACTCGCCGTCGGGGAACTGCTTTTTGAACGCCGCCACCGCGCGCGGTAAACCGGCTTCGATGTCTTTCAACTGCTGGAGGATTTCGGCCAACGTCGGCTCGCGCTTCTGGCTTTCGGCCAGCTCGCGGACTTCGGCCACTTTTTGATTGAGACGGTCGACATCCTTGACCAGCGTCGCAGGTTTGGGCCGCTCAGAGAGCGCGCCTTGCACCAGCGTCTTAGTGCCGGCGCGCAGGTATTCGATACTGACTGCATCACCGACTTTGGCTCCGGCCAGGATCACGCTCAGATCATCGGTACGCTCGGTGGCTTTACCGTTGAGCGTCAGCAGACGATCGCCGGCTTCGAGGCCCAGGGTCTGGGCGGTGGAGCCAGTTACGATTTCACTGATCGGCATACCTGGCTCTTGGTCGAGACTGACGGCACCCTCATCAAAGCGGACGCCCAGAAACGGCTTGGGCGCCATGCTCTTTTCTACCGGCTTGGGAGTGCTGGGTTTGACGTCTGCGGGCTTTACGTCAGCTGGTTTCACATCCGCTGGTTTCACATCCGCTGGTTTCACATCCACAGGTTTAACATCCACGGGCTTCACATCTGCCCCCAGGGCGAATGCAGACAAGGCCACAGACAATAAAAGAATTCGGCGCATAAATAAAATCCAACTACTACGTTATAGGGTGGTTGAGCCGATGTGCGCACGCACACGCCACGGGCCATCAGTGGGCATATCGGTGGGCAGCCGCAAAGGAGTCACATCATCATCATGGATGGCGTCGACCTTTGAGGCGCGGCTCGTCATCTCGGTCGCATCGATCACATACTTGAAGCGAAAGGCAAGTTCAAAAGCAACGTGTTCGCGGTCGGCTTGGGCCGCAGCCGCAGCCGAACTTCCAGGCTCGTCTTCACCGCGTAACCGGCGCTCCAATTTTTTGACGTCCTGCTCTAAACGGGCGACGTCATCAGCCAGACGTTGCTGACGACGATCCTGCCAATCGCGAAAACGCTTTTCGGCGCCCGAGTCGAGTTTCTCGTATGGAATAGTTTCAGGCCACGGGCGCACTTCCGAGGCCAACGATATCACCTGGCCATTGCGGGTCACCTGCACTTCGATGACGTCACCGACCGCCGTCAAGCCAACTTCATTGCGCAAATCAGTCATGCTGGTGATGTTCTGGCCATTGATACCCAATATCACATCGTCGCGCTGCAAGCCCATGCCGTCAGCGGCCGTACCACCATAGGTCGACTGCACCAATACGCCTTGGTGGGCATCCAGGCCTTCACGGTCTTGGATATTGGTGGGCACCGGCGACATTTCGACGCCCAACATCGGGCGTTGATTAGTGATCGCGCCAGCGCGGTAGTCCTCGTCGGCGGCATTCGCTGTCAACGCACTGACAACCAACAGCGTAGAAACTAGATGAGCCAAATTCATGAGTGCCTCCAGCGCGTGTGCCGAAATAGTAAACAGCGCCAGGTAAGAATAAATCCGCATTCAGTCATCCTACCGTCATAGCCGGTAGGTGGTGCAAGCCCGTGTTCCTGTTTGCGTCAGCCCTGCTGGCGTCTCATGCTGAACCATCACCGCCGCCATGGACCCGCATCCCCCTCATCGCTCCAACGGCCCGCCGCGTTTAGCTGGCCTCACCGGTCAGGCGCGAGTCTATAGCGAAGCCCGGCTACGTCAGCAAATCGCCACCAATCCAGCGTGGCGGGTGCTGACCATAGATGGACTGAATTGGATCGACCCATTTACCGGTAACCTGGTACCTGCCCCATTCGGCCTTGAGGAGCCGGCCCTGGCGTGGTTGCGCCAACAGCAACCGTGGCTGCGTGAACATCGTTCGCTAGATCCTAAGCCGCTAGCAGATTTGCAGTCAATCCGCTGGGTCCACTGGTTGAAGACCCATTTGCCCGATCCTGAATTCGGCTGGCTGCGGCAGTTCCTGGCTGATGGCAGGTGGCTGAACCCTTTCACTGGCGAACCCATTGACGGCATCGATCGCGAAAATGGTCGCATGACCATGGATACCGTGCGCCAATTGGCTGTCGTGCTACGCGATTGCCCAGCCGCCCAAAAGGGCGTACCACTGGCCAAAGAAGTCCTCGCCCATCGACTGCGTGAATGGATGCCGGTCGCCCAGCGAGTCCCGGCGGCAGAGCCGGTACCGGCGACGCCCGAGATGACGGTGACCACCGCCCGCCTGCGCCAGGGCGCCCGCAGCACCAATCGCGAGGCGCATCCGACGGCGGTGACGGTGCCCTCAGATGCTTCCACCGGCGCTTCGACTGGTGCCCTCGAACCAGCCGCAGCTAAACCACCAACGACGCGCAGCGCACGGCGCAACAGCGCCCGCCCGTCTTCAGAAAAAACCACGAAACCCAAGCAGCCGGCTACCGAGCCGAGCGTGCGCGTGGTCAGTGGCTATCGCATCCTTGGCACCCTGGGCATGGGCGGCATGAGCACCGTCTATCGCGCCGTGCAGCTGTCGATGGAACGTGAAGTGGCGTTGAAAGTTCTCGATCAACAAGGCCCGCCGGACCCAGGTTACACCGAACGCTTCCTGCGCGAGGCACGCGCCGCCGGACGCATCAACCACCCCAATGTGGTCACCTGCTTTGATGTCGGCGTGCACCACGGCAACCGCTTATACATGGCTTTGGAACTGGTCACCGGCGGCGATACCACGGTGTTGGCTGATCAGCATGGTGGACGCATCCCCGAACGCTTGGCCCTGGGCATCCTGCGCGACGCAGCACGTGGCCTGGGAGCGATCCAAGCTGCCGGTCTGATCCATCGCGATATCAAGCCGGCCAACTTGTTCATCGCCGCCGACGGCTCTGCCAAGCTCGGTGACCTGGGATTGGTGCGCGATACCACGGCTGACCCAGACACCAAGTACCGCACCGTGGTTGGCATTGCCGTCGGCACCCCGGCATTCATGTCGCCCGAGCAAAGCCAGAGCGCCAAAGACCTGGATATCCGTAGCGATATCTATGCCTTGGGGGCAAGCGTCTTCGCTCTGCTGGCTGGTCGGCCGCCGTATGTCGCCGACACCGTCTTCGACTTGGTCGGCATGATCCTCAAGGAGCCGGTGCCGGCGATCCGTGACCTGCGACCTGAACTGGGGCCGTTGACCGCCGCCATCCTCACCAAGGCCATGGCTAAAGATCGCGCCCAGCGCCATCAGACGCCATTTGATCTGCTGTTGGCCGCCGAAGATGCCCTGGCGCATCTGCTGGTCAGTGAAAATGCCATCAAAGTCTCCACTAACACGCCGCTGTCGACACCGATGCAAGCCATCGACCAACGTGTGGCCAGCCTGCCGCCCGGGCGCGAAAAACTGCACGCCGCCGGCATCCGTCTGGCCGAGGTCCGGGGTAACGGCCTGACCCTGACCTTGGCCCTCAATACCAGTGTCTTGTGTGTCGCCGCCGTCCCCGGCTCACTGTCCCTGCCCGAAGCCCACTCCCGGCTCGATGCCCGCTTGCGCGCCTTCATCGTCGTCTTGCGCACCCGTGCCAGCAGCGCTGCCTTGCCTGGCCAACCAGAGGCCACGCCGGCAAGCCTCTGTCGCGCGCTGCTGGTCGACGGCCTCATCGCCGCCGTCGCCCTCATCGACCTCATTCCCCGCACCTTCACCATCGCCTGTACCCCGCAGGCCCGCGCCGCACTGGTCAATCCACGCGATACGACCGTGCTCACCGACGTCACCATCAGTCCGACGGCAACACCATTTGCCAGGCACAGCCTGCTGGCCCTGGCGGCGGGCGTCACCGGCAAACCTTTTCAACTGTGGAGCACCCTGGTGGCTCACAGTGACCAAGGTGCCGATGCCATCGCCGCCCATCTGCCGCTGAGCATCACCGGCACGGTGTTGCTCTTGAGTGCTGAGCCGCAAACCCACGACTGACGCCGTGAATCCGCACCTGCGCGCCGGCGTCCAACTGTTCGATAGCGGTTCGTATTGGCATGCCCATGAAGCCTGGGAAGACGCGTGGCGCGCTGACGACGCACCCGACCGTGACTACCACAAAGGCCTGATCCAGCTCGCCGCCGCCTGTTGGCACCTGCGCCGCTTCAATCACAAGCCATTGGCTTTTTTGCTGACGCGTGCCCGCCACCACCTCACCGTCCACGACGACGCCCGCTGGCCGTTTGAACGCGAGGCATTACTCGAACTGATCGAAGAACTCGCCGATCACACCGACGGCGAACCACTGCCCTTGCTCAGCCGCTGTTTGAAACCCGGAATCACTCCGCCGTTGCCGCCACCCGCACCGCCCGCGGGGTGAGGCCGCTGACCCGGCGGAACACGCGCGTAAAATAATTGGCGTCGGTGAAACCGCAGCGGCGGGCGATCTCGGCCACAGCATCGTCTGTGGTCAGCAACAACTGCCGCGCCCGAGCCACGCGCAAGCGATTGAGGTGATCGATGACCGAGGTCCCATGGGCGGCGCGGAACCAGCGTTGCAAGGTCGCCCGCGAACAGCCCGCCACCTGCGCCAATTGGGTCTGCGTCACCGCGCCGGTACTATGCGCCTCCAGAAATAGTTGCACCCGCGACAGACGCAATGCCACCTGCGCCGCGGGGGTCTGCAGCCGGGCGTACTGGCGCGCCAAATGGATGAGCACTTGCATCAGCCACGCCTCAGCAGCGGGTTCCCAGCCCGGGGCCCGATGCTTCAACTCATTTTCAAAGGCGTCAATTAATTGCATGACCGGCTGCAAGTGCGCGTCTTCCACATGCAGGTGGCCGGCAAAACGTTGATGCCGACGCAGGCGCGGCTCAAGCAAGCACAGCGCCGCATACCCGGGAATGGCTGCTAAACGTGCCAAGGGCACGGCTAAGCGTGCCGGATCATAACCCAGGTTAATCAGCTCAAGCCCTTGAGTGTGCGCATAACCGTGGCGCATCCCCACCGGCACCACGAAGACATCGCCACGCCGCAACGGCCACGTGCCCTCGCTGGTAGAATGGCTGCCGTTACCGGCGGTTATCATGACTAATTCAACGTTATCATGGAAATGCAGCGACATGGGCAGCTGCGGCGTCATGCGGTTTATGCCAATCGGCACACCCTTTGGAGTAATCAGATTCACCACATCCATGCGCCGATTATGCTAAATGTGCTTGGGGCTGCGAGCCCAAAATGATGCCCGCGTAATGGAGACTGGCGATATGAACACCCTGATCCCCGTCGATCTGCGCACCGAGTACGACTCCCAGCCGCTGGCCATCACCCGCGCCGATCCCCGCCTGATGTGGCGGGTGCAGGGCGACGGCCACGACCGTCGGCAGCTGGCATGGCGCATTCACGCCGCCGACAGCGCCGGGGCGCTGACTGCGGCCTCCGGGCTCTTGTGGGATTCAGGTAAAGTGCTCAGCGATGCGGTCAGCGCCACCTGGGCCGGCTCACCCTTGGCAGACTTCGCCGACGTCTATTGGCGCATCCAACTGTGGGACGAAGGCGACTGTCTTGGCGCGTGGAGCGCCCCGGCCCGGTTTGCCATCGGGCCACGCTCCATCAGCAACTGGCAACCCGCGCAATGGCTCTCATGTCCGTGGAAAATGAGCACCAATGCCCCCGATTTCCGCCGCAGCTTTACCACCACCTCAGCGGTAGTTGAGGCCCGGCTGTACGCAACTGCCCGCGGTATTTTCCATGCCACCATTGATGGCCAGGCCGTCAGCGATGAACTGTTTGCCCCCGGCTGGACGGACTACCACCAACGGCGGCTTTTCCGTGGCCACGACGTCACCGCGCTGGTGCAGCAGGCAGGCGAGCACGTCATCGGGGTACGCCTGGCAGAAGGCTGGTTCAAAGGCTCCATCGGCTGGGAATCGCAAGGGCATCTGTGGGGTGAAAGTACCTCGTTCTTACTGTTGCTACGCGTCCGCCATGCCGACGGCAGCATCAGTCTGATCACCACCGA
>JAYVTR010000086.1:0-3094 GCA_043788625.1 Planctomycetota bacterium | reverse complement strand
TGAACTAGATGGCGGAGGTGAACTAGATGGCGGAGGTGAACTAGATGGCGGAGGTGAACTAGATGGCGGAGGTGAACTTGGCTGGTTCTCAGGTGGACAAATTGATAATCCTGTAGTCATACTTATATTGTAGTATTATACCATTCAATGTCCATTGGGACACTTGATGTATGCTCTACTATGTGATTCACACTGTGTGATTGCAGCCACCAAACCGTCAACAATGACGTCGCCTCGACCATAGACAAAGTCATGTAAACAACTACATAAATACAGTAAAATTTCCGATATAATCGACCACCACACAGATGCCGTTAGATAGCAACAAGGCGAGGCATGGTCGACTCTGAGGTCGAAAGATTATGCGCGTGCTGCCGCCATGGTCTCAGCTGCCTGTTTTCTTGCTCCCGAACGGCTAACGCGATTCATGAAACGCTTGAACAGAGGATTGAAAGCATGGGCATGCTTCAGCAATGAGGCATGCGGCACGGCTTCACCGTCACGATCATAGACCCAGTGGATTTCGACTTCTGGAAACAGGCGGAACGCCAAGTCCGGACGACACAGCAATCCTGTCCCGGGACCATCCATACGCAAAGTATGGCGCTCACGCGAGCCCCAACAGATGAGAGTCGGAGCCTTGGTTAATTCTCCACGCATCTGGTGCACCCCAATGAGGCGCAAGATGGCTTGCACGCGTTCCAAACCGCCAGCGGCTGGAATGTCATCGAGGGTACGTTCGATGCGCCGACGTACGCCGTGTTCGCGCAACTGAATCCAACCGTGTGGTGGAGTGAACAGGGCTTTCCAGCGTGACAGCAGCGGCTCGCCCATCGAGCGTGAGGCCAGGGCGCGAAAAAACACACGGGCCTTCTCGATCGCTTCGGTGGCAGTGGTGCCTTCTGGAGGATGCAGCACGGGATCGAGAAACCGTTTGAACATAGGCGCCAGATCATCAACGCAGGTCATGGGGCTGACCAGGATCACCGCCGCCAAGGGTAAGGGGTTAGCCTGGGTACGCCGCAACAGTTCGAGGACAATGCCACCACCGACACTGACCCCGACCAACACCGGGCGCTCACCACGTTGAGCAGCGGCGCGAATACGGGCTTCCACGGACTCGAGCAGGCGGTCGAGATCAAATCCATCATATGGATAATTGATGGTGGTCACGTCGCCGAAAGCACGGAACAACGCTTGCTGGCGCAAAAAAGTCTCTGGGCCATCAGGTACCAGACCCGGCAAGAGCAAGACATGATGTTCGCCCCGACCATGCTCGATGAGAAAACAAGTGCGGTCGAAATGCTCTGTAGAAGGGCGCATTTAGGCTCCGGAAAAACGCGAGAGAGAATCGGCAATCGTACGATCAGGCCACGCTTGTGGAACCTTGTGCTGCCCACCCAGGTGCCCTTTGGCCGCAAGGTAGGCATGGAAACTACCACTGGGCATTGAATTCAAGATCGGCGCCAACAATTGTCCGCCATCACGATGGGCAGCGTAATCCAAAACATTGGCCGACAGATGGGCATCCAAGGCCATGGTAAAGGCCGCGGGGCTGCCCGGCGCTACGACGAATTCGACAAACCATTCGTGCGCCCCCTGCGGCTGGGTCGGCGACGGCAGGCGTGGCGCGACATGGTAGTGTGCCACTGCTGCCCCGGTAACGCGGGTCGCATGCGCCAAAGCCGCCGCCAAGGCGTCGCCTTCGACATGCTCACCGAAAACCGAGATACGCGTCTTGATGCGTCCGGCAAAACGAACCACCCCGGGCGCCACCGCCCGTACCAGGTCACCGACCTGATAGCGCAGCAAGCCCCCAGGAGTAGTCACCAGCACACGGTATACGCCACCTGCATCGAGTTCGTGCGCGCCATGAATGTTTCCGCCGTCATCGGCAAATTCCAAGACCACGCCATGGTCGGTCAGCAGTTGCAGGGGTGCCGGGACCGCGTCGCCGAGGCGCCACGGATGTAGTCCAATGGCAATGAAGGCCTCGCTCGCTGGATAGACCTCTTGCATCAGCGTGCCGCCATCGAGGTGCGTGGCCAAGGTGCTCATGAACGGCTCAATGGCATGGCCGCCGTGGATCATGGCGCGCAACTGCGGCCACAACGATGCCACCGGTCGACCTTGCTGTTGGGCCATGCGCTCGAACAGCATCAACAACCACGCCGGAATGCCGGAAACCAAACGCACGTCCCGAGATGCCAAATGAGCGGCCATCAGGTCGAGACGGCGATCCCAGTTGGGCTCATCGGCAATCGTTCGACCTGGCTCATAGGCAGTGGCGATCCACCGCGGCAACGCCGCCGCGCAGATACCTGACAGATCACCCACCGGCACACTCCGGCTGTGGTCGAGCTTGGTACAACCACCCAACAGCAGCATCCGCCCGCGCAATACGTCTGGAGCTAGTGACAAGACCCGTGCCAAAGCTGCCGAACCGCCGCGTCGATGATGGCGCATCAATGCCGCTGATTGGGGGATATAACGTTCAGCGGCCTGCGCATCGCGCGTGGTGCCGCTGGTTTGCGCCAAGGCCAATGGCCGTCCGCGAAAGAAGATATCGGCTTCGTTCGCCACGCTGCGTTGCACTTCGGTTTCAAGGTCAGCGTACTGCAGCACCGGCATGCGGGCGCGAAAATCTGCCGGCGTCATCGTGGCTAAGCCAAAACGTCGACCGATCACGGTCGGTGCTAATTGGCGCAGTAACTTAGCTAAGATGCGTGTCTGCGCTTGCGCGATGGCCGACGTGGTCGTCGGTGGCGCACTGAGGCGCTGCCAGAGAGGGATGGCGGGCGCAAGAAGTGACAAAGTCATGCTCACGACACTTAAGATAATAATATTCTTTAAGATCAGGTAAAGACACGATGAGGACGCCAGAGGGCTTGGTGCCGTCGACATCGCAATTTCTTCGCGTCTCTTTCATCAACCGACCTCATGAATGCGTCATTTATATGGCCCTGCCGAGTCTGACCATCACATGCTTTCATGATTTATCCTGCATAACGCAGTTGGCTGCTGTCGAAGCGTCGTAAACATGTGCCATGTCATCCGATCTACCCGTTCTGCCACCGAACCAATTTGGTGAGCC
>JAYVTR010000085.1:0-3284 GCA_043788625.1 Planctomycetota bacterium | reverse complement strand
CGCATGGTCGACGAGAACATCGCAACCAGCCGCATGAAACCGCCACATCACGTCGGCGTCCTTGCTTGCCAAGACGGACTTCGCACTGGCGCGACGAGGATCGACACGCCAAGCAAAGAGGAGATCGACGAGATCTAGGCGGTGGTTATGGAGGGCCCGGTCGAATGGCGACGGAGGTTCCAGATCGGCCTGATAGCCATTCGCCAAGAGCAGGTGGATCAGCGCGTAATTGCCATCTTCGATAGCGATGCGGAAGATCGACTGGCCTGAGTTCGTCGATTGGCCACGATCTTTCGGCGGGAGTTGAAACGGCTTCCCATCGCGAACCCACCGCTCCACATCATAAGAGCGTCCGCTCCGATGCAGGGCGATCAGATGGGCGATATCGACGATCGAAGCGTTCGGATCCCGAAATGTAATAGGTCCGGACGGCTGCTGATGATCGCGTGGGTCAATCCAGGAATCCATGTCCCGTCTCCACTCGTGAGCATGGCGCTCCATGAGTCGATTCAACGAAAGATCTGAAACGAGTGCGACTGGCAATCGCTGCCTCACTATTGATTGCCTGGAGCACTGTGTGCACTCGATGATTGGGCCTCCGCCATATGTTCCAGGATGGTCTGGGATCTCGTCGTCTTCTGCGTACGTGACAGGTGCGCGGTGACGTCCGTCACCGCCTTACCAAAACGAGACCGCCGAGCGCGCTAACGCCCGGCGGCCTCTGACCACCATCAACCCACAGAAGAGGTTGCGATGGCTGCTATATACTCTGAAACTTCTCCACCGCCGCACAATGCCGATGCTCCTATCTGGCCGACCTACCAGTCGGGTGGACGACGCCATCCAGTCAGCCTCTACCTGGTTCCGGGACTTCAGGCACCCGGCCTGCTTGATGGGAATGACACGATCTATTGCGATATCACCCACACGCGCGAACCGCTCGGCCTAGGCGTCGGCACGCTCTTCTACGACTCCTTCACGCACACAGACTCGACTGCTGCCGTCTCGACCGCAGCAATGCGCATGGGACAGCAAGCCATCCGTCAGCGCATCCTCGACCACGTCATCCAAGAGACCGTGCGTGCGCAGCAGATCCTGCTCCAAGCCGTGACCGCGCTCCAGGCCGACGACCTCCAGCGCTACGTTTCCTTATGCCACGACGCGGAAGGCCTGACCTGCCTTCTCTCGATCCGGACTGGGTGGCTGGCGGGCATCATAGCGATCGCAGGTGGCCCGGAGGATCCCTTGCTGAAACGTTACTATCGCTCACCTCGCACTGAGGTACCAAAAACGGATCGCCAACGGACGCGGCGAACCCGCTAATGCGTCAGCCATGTCCGGTCGGCGATGCCTATTGCCCGCCGGACAGCGCGGGCTCAGGCAGTCGCGGCAGCAGATTCCCATTGAGCACGTCTTCCCACTCCGTCACGGATAAACGCTGAGTGGCGGCTTACGCCGCTGCGAGGAGCTGCCGACTTCCTCTGCCTACATTTTCGATCTGGCGTGATGATTTCTGGCGAGGAAGACACAGCCGTCGCGGGGCCCACGACAGCTTCGACCACGACACTCTGCGCGCGTTGTTTGCCCGGCATGGCAACCGTTGATCTTAGATCCGATAACGGCTCTGCCTTCGTGGCGGACGAGGTGCGTGCTTTTCTTGCGGCGCATGGCGTGATGTCGCTGTTGTCGGCGGCGTATACGCCGCGCTACAAGGGCGCCTGTGAAGCCGTCAACGGCACCATCAAACACCTCACGCATCACCTCGCCTGCCGGCATGACCGGCCCGCGTCATGGACGCTCGACGACCTCGAGGCCGCCCGGTTGTTGGCCAACCACCGCATCACTGATCGCACTCAGTGCTGCAGTCCTGAACAGCGCTTTGCAGATCGGGTGTATATGAGCATGGACGAGCGTCAGCGGTTTCAAAAGTTGGTCGCCCCTACCTGGAGACCAGCCAGGGCTTTGAGTATCTGGCCACGGTCATTGATCTGTACGCGCGGCGCGTGGTCGGCTGGGCCTGTGCGCCCAGCCTGGAGACAACGATCATCATCAAGGCTATGGACATGGCCCTGAGACAACGTCGGCCGTCGGCCGACCTCATCTTCCATTCAGATCGCGGATGCCAGTACACAAGTCAGGTTTTCAGAGACCGCCTACGCCTCACAGGCATCCGCCAAAGCATGAGCAAGACCGGCTGATGCTATGACAACGCGGTGGCCGAAAGCTTCTTCCATTCGCTCAAGGTCGAATGGATTCACGGCCATGAACTGCGTGATCGGGAAGCCATGCGCAGCGAAGTCTTTCGCTACATCGAGGGCTATTACAACCATGCACGCCGCCATTCCACCCTCGGGTATCTGAGCCCTGTGGAATTCGAACGCCGGGCACTGGCGGCCGCATGAACACCTGGCAAGCAGGCAACATGCTCCACCCCGGAGCGCAGGCGTCAGCCGAGCACCGGATAACACCGACGGGCTCACCGGAATCTCCGATGAACCCGTCGGTGTCCGCCTCGCGGCAATCAGGCATCCAGTCGAGCGCTCAGTCCCAGCACCACCCGGGTGCATCCGTCTCACTGGCACAATTGCATTATACCGACATCGTTCACGTACGTCCAAACAACCTTAAACTGGTGTCAACTTTTCGGGGGGAAGATCAGGCGCAGGAATCTCCGTGCACGTCGGTGTGCTCGACTGCCCTTCTCGACGCGGCGCAGATTGACGGGCGTGATGACTTCGGTGCCGTATTCCGCCAAGGCGGCAACTTCGTCCGTGCCGCGATACCCATGATCGCCGATCATAACCGTCAGGGTCGTGCCGGTGAAATCAGCGATCTGATCGCGTACCTGCGCGGTGACATGGCCATCGTACACATTCTGTTGATGGTTCATCGCCGCCACGATCACGCTGCTGTGCGGATCGATGGCGATCATGACCTTGATGCCGAATTCGTATTTCGCCCGATCCTTGCCTTTACCGATACAATACGTCTGCGTCTCATGCGGCGAATAGATATGCTCAGGCCACCGCGTCCCTGCGTGAGAATCTGCTGCATGGTGGCAAAAAGCTGGGCGTGTTCCGGCAGTTGATCCGCTGATAATTTCCGCTTTCCGTCTCCACCAACGGATCGACATCGATGGCCGGCATCACCTGTCCCGGCAGCGGCAAAAAACCGCAGCATGTTGATTTAACCTGCATAACGCAGTTGGCTGCTGTCGAAGCGTCGTAAACATGTGCCATGTCATCCGATCTACCCGTTCTGCCACCGAACCAATTTGGTGAGCC
>JAYVTR010000084.1:0-5757 GCA_043788625.1 Planctomycetota bacterium | reverse complement strand
GGCTCACCAAATTGGTTCGGTGGCAGAACGGGTAGATCGGATGACATGGCACATGTTTACGACGCTTCGACAGCAGCCAACTGCGTTATGCAGGTTAATATAACCCATTGGATCGCGATTAATCCATCTTCCTAGCGACGGCGACCAATACCGATTCCTAGCAAAGACTAAATCGCCTCAGTCGGTCAACGTAGATGTAAAGATGATTATTTTGGTGGAAAACTTTCTACGCGTATTTGAATATCATCAAAAACCATTTTAGCGGCTTCTATGCTTTGTTGATTCCATGCCTCAATTAGTCGAACAGAATATTTCTCTGCTTCGCTTTGACTAAGGCCATTAGATATAAGATATGCTTCTGCTGCCAAAATATTCTCTCCAATAGTCAGCATGCGGTCTGTTTTGCCTGTCAATCTGATATCACCGAAAAGTGAAGACCAAGTGACAATAGCCCATTCTTTTCTTTGATTTTCTTTAATATATTTTTTTAAAAAAATAGAAAACGAGTTTTCAACCATGTTTTTTTCAAATCTAACGAACATAATTACATCACAAAACCTTCCCTGACCAGAAATTTTATCTACCTCATAGGTTTTTCCTATTCCGAAGGAACTACTTAATAAAATTACGGCTGCCACAATACAGGCTGTTGCTTTAATTTTCATTTACTTGCTATACTCCATAGGAAGTCCCGCAGTTGTGCATGTATAAAATTTTAAATCAGAACCTGGTAAGATCTTCCCTTCCGCCGCCACCTTCCAGTTCTTGTAAACAGCCCAGTTTTCTATGGAAGACATCGTTTCCCAAAACGCAGCTTGTCGCCAAGGATTTTTAGATTGTCCGTCATCTGTCGAAAGACCAGGATGTAAACTTCGATCGATGTGTGTCAATTCATGAAAGGTAAGTTCATCAAATTCAGCAGCCGTTTTCCCCCATCCGCTTGGAGCATAGTGTAAAATACTCCCCCATAAAACATAAGCATCAATATCCTCTCCATTTACAGCATTTACCACACCAGAAACGGCTGGCGAATCAACATGAACCTGCAATAAATCATTCGACTGCAATCCATCAATAACATTCCGAAGCATATCTCTTGATGCGATCAAATTCTTAATCAAGCAGGCATAATTTACACAACCTTTGTTAGCCGCTTGGGCCAAAGTTAACTTCGAGGCCAATTTATCCGCCTCGCCCGCCAATTTTGAAGCTTTAATTAAAGCCTTGAAAAATGACCCTTCGATACGATCTCGTACTTCCTTAGACATCATCTCTACCTTACCCCCTGATCCATTGAGAATCAGTGGGTCACTAACAGCCCATTCCCCCGTTGGATCGGTGGCATTTGGAACAAAATACCCACAATACATCGAATAGCCGTCAATGTATTCATTGGGGTCACGGCCAACAAACCGCCCCAACCGTGCCGCATACATCCGGCTGCGTGCATAATAAAGTCCGTCTTCCGAATCCAATTTATACCCGGTAAATCCACAATTTTGATTCACTGCAGATTCCACCAATGTCACACCTGCGGAACTCGTTACGAAACGTTGGCCATAGGCTGTGTACGTGTACCGTTCGACTACTGTGCCAGTGGCGTTCGTGGTTGAAGCAATGCTATAGAGATGATTGGAATGTGCGAAGTAACGGATTGCGGCATGTCGTGGCTTCTGCACGGTCATGGACAAAGACTCATCCACGTACGTCCCCCACACATTCCGCTTCACTAGAGGTGGCGTCTTTGCCCTGGCCCTGGCGGTATCATGCGTCGCCTGGATCGCAGCGGCAGCCACACGATCACTGGTTGCCTGATCTACGACTGAGCCGACAGCACCCACTTCGATGAAGTTGATTTTCGGATCCAACGCATCGACCCCGCCAGTAATAGTGATCGCCCCATCTGTCACCGTCACGGTGACGGCATAGCCATCAAACGAACCAGTTTCATAGCCATGGGTCATACTGCCGTCATACGGCGTCAGATCGGTCACGGCAACGCCATTCACCAACAGATGATTGGTCTGGGCGCGCGAGTCTGCATCGCCGCACATGATGACCACGGCATGCGTGCCGTTCGCGACCGGCATGCGCCACGCGCTGGTGCCGATGGGTGCAAACGTATCATAGAGTGGCCTACCCAGGTGGTCACGATTGACGGGAGTCACGTCAGTGAGCCAGGCGGGAGCAGTCCCCACATCCTTCCCCCACCCATCCGGCGTATCTGTCGCGCTCGGCTGGAAGTTGATGCGCGTGGCATGCGGATCAGCGAGCAAACTGCCGCGTGCGCCTCCGCCGCTGACGGGATCCAAGGGTGCGATACCCGCACCTTCTGAATCGGCCGCCGCATCGTTGAAGGCCGACAAATCGCCAGTGATCTCGATGACTTCCTGTGCGCCCACCGAGATGAAGTAGGTCGGCACGACCAGATCATGCGCCGGTACATCGCCAACCGCAGGAATATGCGTCGTCACCGTCTTCTTCACCCGCCGGCCGAGCGCGTCATAGACATAGGTCGCCGCGTCGCCGTGGCCTTGCTGAAGATTGCTCGCTGACGCCAAGCGATTCTCGACATCCCAGGTGTACTGCTGGCCCTGCTCATCCTGCGTCAGGTTGCCTTTGAAGTCCGAAAGGATGGGCGTGTTCCCAATCGATGCGATCTCATGCACCGGCGTGTGCGTACGATTTTGCGTCACACCATCGGTGGTAGTCGCCGTCCAATCGCCCACCGGCGATAGACTCCACGCCTGTTGCGCCTGCACCGGCCCGGTCGCGCCGACGGTGCGCTGCCAATTCGTGACCCGGTCAGCCGCGTCATAGGCGAACTGCTGCGTGTTGGTGGCGGTGATCCCATCGATCTCGGCCGTCTTGCGTTTGTTGGCGTCATAGCCATAGGTGAAATCGGTGACGCCCGGCACACGAATCGTCGCCACCTGCGTTTCGCCTACCGCATAGGTGCGGGCTTCGCTCAGGCCGTTGCCGTATTGGGTCGTGATCAGGCGCCCGCCCGCGTCGTAGGTCCGCGTGGCGATTGCCTGGCCCAGATCCCAGACGTGCGCCAGTTGGTTGCGCGCGGTGTAGTCGCGCTGCACCAGCGAACCGTCGGGATAGGTCTGGCTGATCAGCCTGCCAAGTGCGTCGTAAGCACAGCGGACGCTCAGCTCGTCGTTATCGATGGTGAGATGATCTTCGGTCATGCGCCCAACCGCGTCATAGACGCGCTCCACGGTCGTCTGCGAGCGCCCAGAGGCGGCGCGCAGCAGATGTCCTGTGCGGTCATACGCGAAGGTGTCATCAGCGGCCGTGCGGTAGCTGCGCGCCGTCATCTGATTGACGTGATCATAGGCAAACGTCGTGGTCTGACCGGGCAGCACCTGCGTCGCCGGCACTATCGTCAGAGCGACACTGATCGTCACTGACGTGAAGTGCGCGCTATCGGTCGGTGTGAACAGCGCCTGGAGCACATGTGTGCCCACGCCGAGTACAGCACCAGCGGCTGGGGAATAGGCGAAACTGCCCGATTGCATCGCCACCGCCGCCAGCTGATCCGCGCCCAACGCCGTGCCCTCACTGAGCGACCACGGCTGTGGCCACCCCACCACCGGCACTGCGCGCTCGAAGATCACCGTGACCGGCACCGCGATCGCCGCCACATGCGCCGCATCCGTGGGGATGAAAGCAGCCTGGATGATTTGCGCACCGGCTTGGAATGGCCAGCCCAGCAAGGCTGGCAGCTGCACCACGCCCGGTTGTGACGTGGTCACCACCAGATCAGCATCCGTGGGCGTCTCACCCCAGATATGATGGATGGAGGCGACAGTGATTAGCGGCTCAATGCGATGCACGTGGAGCACCACTTGGGCGTTGGTATAGGCGCGCGTGGCATCGGTGGGCGCGAACTGCACGGACAGCAAGGCATCCCCGACCTCCAGGATGGTGTCGGGAGACGGATAATAGAGGAACGTCCCCGGCTCCGAGGCGGTGGCCATGGCAAAGAGTGCTGACAGATCCGTGCCATAGGCGACCGAGGCGGGCGGATTCCACGTCACTGTCGCCAGCGGCCGCAGATCGATCCACACCGAGGCCCGCACCGTTGCATACGTCGCTTCGTCATAGGGATGGATGACGACCGCTATCTCCTGCTCCTCGGCGCGTAATTCCAGGCCGTCTTCCGTGGCGTACTCGATCCAGTACGGCGACTGCTGATCGACAGCGCCCGGAAAATAGACACTCAGCGACAGGTCGTAAGCAAAATATACGGCACGGCCGACCTGCGGCTGGAAATTCAACATGAAGGACACGTAGGGCGTGACGAGATTGTCAGGGAAACTGACGTGCACCCAGATGGTGGCGGTGGTCACCGGGAAGGCCGGGTCGAGGGGTGTGAACGTTACGCGCAACGGCGACTCCCCAACTGGCAAGATGGACCCATACGGGACGGAATAGGTGAAGACCCCCGGTGTCGTAGCGGTGGCCGAGAACAAGTCGCTCGCCTGGGTTCCGTACGCCATCTCGATAGGATTGCCGTGGCCCGCATCCGTCATCCAGCGGATGTCCGAACTGGGCACCTCGATCGTGAACCACAGCTCACCCGTACCACGCATGCCATCGGCATCCATGACCTGGACCTCGATCCGATAGATGCCCACCTCGGTAAACGTGACCAGCATCGACTGGGCGGCAGTAGTTCCCTGCCCCGCGCCACTGATGACCACACCCGCAATCGCCGACGCTGACGGCCCGTCGAGCACGCTCCAGGTGTAGGTCAACGCGTCGAGCGGACCATCGTCCGTAACGACCGCACCCAGGGTACATGGTACGCCCAGGGAGGCCTGCGGGTCGATGGTGAAATAGGCCACCGTCGGCGACTGTGGCGAGCGCTGCACGAGCAGCGTTCGCTGCGCGGAAATCGTCGACACATGCACCGGATCCGCCGGTACGAACGTGGCGGTGAGGACCACCGAACCAACATTGAACCACGTCCCCAGCGGTGGCTCATAGGTGAACGACCCGGCTTCGGACGCGGTGGCCGACAGCTGCACCGTAGAGAGCTCGATGCCCGGCGTCAACGACGCTGGATCCGCCCAGGTGATCGCTGGCGTCACCGGGTTCACCGCCAAGGGCACCTGCTGCGTGACGGTCACGTAATCCACGGCGTCCGCCGGTACGAATACCACGGTCAACGTCTGCGTGCCCACTTCAGGCACGCTGCCAAGCGCCGGCGTATAGGTCAGCATCCCCGGCACCGAGGCCACGGCAGCCAGCTGCGTCGCTGTCAACGCCATACCATAGGACATCGCCACTGGCGTCGCCCAGGTGATTACCGGCGTCGCTGGTTGCACCGTCAGCGAAACCGAAGCGGTGGCCGTGGTGTAGTGCGCGGCATCCGTCGGTGTGAACAGGGCCGACAGGGTGTGCGTTCCCGCGGTGAGCAACGTACCTTCCACCGGCGTATAGACGAATACCCCCGCCACCGTGGTGGTCGCCTGCAGCTGCGCTACACCGAGCACCGTGCCATAGGTGATCGGCGCCGGCGCCGCCCACGAAATCACCGGGGTGATCAGCGCGCTGACCACCACCGACACCGAACTCGTCACCGTCAATCCCTGTGCATCGCGGATGGTCGCCTTGAACACATAGCTGCCGGCGCGGCTCACCGTCACCATGAGCGCCTGGGCGGCATGGGTCTTCTGCGTGGCGCCGCTGAACACGACGCCTGTCGTGCCGCCGGCTGCAACCGACCAGGTATAGGTGAGG
>JAYVTR010000083.1:0-14053 GCA_043788625.1 Planctomycetota bacterium | reverse complement strand
GATGGTATTCCACCTAGGAATGTTTTTGTGCATTTAATTTTTCCCAGTTTAGACACTTGTGTATCGTCTTTCATCATTCCAGACCCAGATACTCCTCCTGCTAGCAATGCTGATTTTGACAACGACCTGTAATAAAATTCAAGCCCAAGATTCCTCTCCAAAAGTAGTTCGGGTACAACTGGCTTTAGCGTGAGACGAGGCTATGGAAAAAAGACGGCCATTGATCACTCTCTGAACACACGTATTGATAATGTGAGTAGATAAAAATACACCAGTACGCTGCAATATGACAGAATATATAAAAAAATCACTGCGTTTTGCAGTGGTAACAGGCTGTGCTAAAATAATTATAATACTAAATATGCGCTAATAAACCTAATCAAATCACATTTATTATTTTAATGCGATCTAATAGGGCAACGGAAGCACTTTATACGGTTGGCGCGAAACGAGCTCTATTCTATAAATAGTAGAGTAGGACGCATCGCCTCGGAATTCGTTCTACTCTCCCATAGCTTCACTTTAAAAGCTATAAAGCAGCGGAGTCTTCATGTCCATTTCACAATTACCACTATCCCTTTTGATCGTTGGGGAATTTTTTTCGTGGTCAACGCTAGGCGCAACAGAATTGAACAATAACGCTGACGCTCAGCCCCCAATTATCAACACGGTCTGCCCATGACTGGGAAAGATATCGATGTGGCGAAATCGCCCACGGTGCTGATTTTGATTGGCGAAGGTGCTGAAGTCACAAAGTCTCGTATAGCTATGTGCTCGGATGCCTGCGTAACCGAATTCAAAAAAAATCCAGCCGCTGCGTTGAAGTCAAAATTTGGTAAAGAGGCACCAGGACAAAAAATGCTCAATAAGTGATAGTATGGCGTGCCTCATCCCTCAGGCGCACGCCGAAGTCGTTGATTTTGTCTGAATATTCAGGGTTTTCTGATGTGTCCTTGATGCCATAAAAGGTTATGAAATGTTCAGTACACTATTATTAATCATCTTGGTCGCCTTAGTTATGGGAACTTTTCCTACATGGAGGCATAGCCGAAGGTGGGGCTATAAGCCATCTGCCGGCTTAGTGATCGTTTTGATCATCGCTAATTTCTTCATGATGTCTGGTAGGCGTGAATAAATGATAGGTATGTCATGATAGTTTATACCGAAAAAGCACCCTTTTCCCCAGACAGATTGCTGATTGAAGAATTGGCATACAAACATTTTGTTAAGTCGGGACGTGCCAGCGGCAATGCCCTTAAACATTGGCTTGATGCTGAAAATGAACTTAGCAAATCAAAATATGAACGATATGAAAGCTTGATTAAATCCTGCGATGAAGGAATTCATTGTATTTTTTCTAGCTCGCCTTCCCAGCCGTGATTCACAACGAATGCAACCAAACAGCATTTCAATATCACCAAGGATCTCAACATCATGACCAACGTTAAAACTTTCGAAATTGACCCTGTTTGTGGCATGAAGGTATCCTCGACCTCCGCTATTTTCACTGAACGAGATGGTAAAAAATTCTACTTTTTCGGAGAAGGATGCCGTAAAAAATTTATATCGAATTTGAATGGAATCACTCTTAAGAATCCTTCCTCAGGTGGATGTTGTAGATAAATTGTTCATGTGATAAAAAATCCAATAAAGCATAACTTTCTTGTCTCAACGTAAAACGGATCTCTTTCGAGTTCTGCCATAAAAATTCTGCTAAGGAATCAACGATGCTTTATTTTTTTACCCTCTTTAATCACATTACTGTACGTCACGGACGCTTGGCACTTACCATCTTCGCCACGGCTTTAGTTATCAGTGGCTGTTCACGACATCACTAATCGGGCTTAGGCTAGTTCGCTCATTCAACACTTTTTCTTCACAGAAAACCTTCGTAAAAAACCTCAGAAAATGACATGAAATCAAATCATCTATTCCGTATTCACTCGCGACTCGTCTTATCCTTCACTATGGCCTCGACCCTCGGCCTATGCTTATCAACGATGGCAGTTGGAGCCGATCAGGGCATGGAAGATGGGAAAGGAATGGGAACGAATTCTCATATGAAGGAAATGCATCACATTCTCACTCAGGCACAGGCCGAAGCCTTGAAGCCAGGTGATTCGATGTCGATGGCCTGTTCATCCTGTAAAATGGTCACAGTTCAGACGGTTACCAATGATCAGTCTCATGTCAAAATGATGACAGTTGGCCAAAAATCTACCTGTGGTGGATGCAAAAGCACCGTCGAAGTAGTGGCCACGGGTAAGGGGCAAGGCAAGGACGCAGAGGTTAAACATGTTTGCTCAACGTGTGGGGACGATGTCATGTTTTGTACGGCGACAAAAGCTGGCAGCAATCTCCCTGCCGATGCATCTAAGAGTCCGCCCGCGAAGCCCTAATAACCATGTTAATTCGAATGCATAGCGATTGGCGCTGAATCGAATTTTACAAGATCTGGGTTGTGCACACTTTCATTAGACCACTCATCACGTGTTTTTTTCGTACCATTAACTTTTACCAGAGACACCTATGATCTCGTTTGCTTATCAATCGCTGTTTAGTCGAAAGTTGGCCCCCAGTCTTTTAGCTGTGGGAGCCGCACTGATAGTTCAATCAGCATGCACTGCGGCGGACGCAACCATTGACCCTGTTCATGCTGCACATGTAGCTGATGGAACCATGCCCGCCGATAAACCAAAGGATGGGGCGGCAATGTCGCTGGTGATAACCCAATTACGGGAAAAGGTCGCACAGCTTGAAATGCAGGTGGCCAAAGCAGGTACAAATCAACCTGCAGCAGGAATGGCTCCTGGCGCACCGGCCGCAATGAAGCCCTCAACTAGCATGGACGCAATAGCAGCCGCTCCAGGAGGCTCCCCGGGCATGATGGATAAGATGGACAAGATGATGGGCATGATGGATAAGATGATGAGTATGGAGGCTGCACCCATGCCTCCGAGTGGCCAAATGGCTGCAGGTGCTGGCATGCCTGCTGGTGGCGCCATGCCTGCAGGAAGTTCAATGCCGACAGGTGGCAAGCCCATGGCAATGGATCCGATGTCGATGCCAGCTTCATCCCCCATTAAGATGCCGGGCCAAGGTATGAATATGGAGAAGATGAAGATGGCCCAGATGATGGGAATGGCCTCGATGAGCCCGAGCTCTTCTGGAACCATGTCGCCATCAGCACTTCCTGGATTTCCCGGTGCATCCCATTTATACCATATCGGAGCAACTGATTTCTTCCTTGATCATCAGGAACATATCTCACTCACCATCGAGCAACAGGCGTCACTTCGTCAGGCGAAGGAAAAGGCATTGATGGCCAAGAGTTCAGCCGATCGCGCACGGGAACAAGCCGAGCAAGAGCTCTGGGCACTTACCGCCAGTGATGAGCCAAACTCCAAAGCTATCGGTTCAAAGATCGCTGATATCGGCAAGATTGCGGCTGATGAACGATATGCCTTCATCCTTGCCGTGGGTGAGGCGAGCAAATTTTTGACGGATCAGCAGCGACAGAGTCTAACTGGATTTGCGCCAGCGGTGCCAACTCCCGGAGCGCTTGCTCCAGCAGCAAATATGGCCGCAGCACCACCGATGGCAGCGGCACCGACACCAGGAATGGCACCGGCACCGGCGGTGGCTCCTATGGGAGACATGTAGTACACCTAAATAAATCGGTGATAACATGTACGTGATACCTCGAATCTCATTCGCCCAGAACGTAAACCTATCCGAGAGTGCTGTCGGGATAATGGCAATAGTTCGAGGCTTCTTGTGCCTCTTGGTCGTGATGATCGTCTGCACGACTCCGTCGCATGCGGCTGATTCTGCCGAAGAACATGCAAGTCATCATCCTGCCGATGCCGGTACTGCGATGCCGACAACACCGGCTGGCATTGATCAGGCACCAGCCATCGGAATGCGGGGAGCTGTGCCAGCAACATCCCCCGGCCCAGCCGGGGGGATGATGGCGCAAATGGGTGATATGATGAAGGGAATGGGTACGACGAAGAAGAAGGAAATCTATCCTTCCTTGATGGATCTGCCCCTACTGACTCAGGAAAAGCGACTCGAAGTCACTGAGCAGGCAAGCCAGAGAATGGTTGTAGGTACAAGGATGATGGGCCAAGCCCTCGACGCGTTAAGCGTGGCGGAAAACACTGAAAATTTTGCTGCCATGCACCAAGCCATGAACACCTTACGCGAAGGGACAGCACAGCTTGAAAGTGGCATTGCTGCGCGTCGTGCACTCGCCGAAGGTCAGATTCCTCGTGATGTCGCGCTGCAGTGGTTTAAGCGCGAAATGAATTTATCGTTTAGTCAAACTTCTGATGAGGATGGATTTTTAATAAATCCCATCTTTCACTACCTTCTCATTGCTGTGTTGGCCATTTTTTCGGCAGCGGTGATAGCACTGTATTATGTGAAAATGAAGCGCGCGCACGCTCTCCTGGCACGACTGACAGGGAACGACACCGCGGTAGCTGGATCGCCTACGAGCGAAACACCTCCGGTCATAAAGACTTCATCTCCTGCTCTCCGTGCTGCTCCTGCTGCTACTTCACCTCCTGCGGCTCCTGCTCCGTCTCCAGCTGCCAAACCTGAGATGGAGAAGGTATTTCCATCACACGGTTGGAAGGGGATTCTCCGCGTCAATCGCATCTTCCAGGAAACCACGGGCGTCAAGACGTATCGTTTTACCGCACAAGATGGAGGTCCTATTCCGTTCACTTACCTGCCAGGACAATATCTCATTATTTCTCCCATGCTTGAGGGCAAACGAACGCCGCGCAGTTATACCATCGCATCGTCGCCCACCCAACGGCATTACTGTGAACTGACCATAAAACGGGAAGCTGATGGAATGGGCATCAGCCGGTATATGCATGATGGACTGCAGGAAGGTGAACTGCTTGAGGCTTCAGGACCCATCGGTCGTTTCACCTTCACTGGTGCCGAAGCCAAACATGTGGTATTGATCGGCGGTGGGGTCGGCATCACGCCCTTGATGAGCTACATTCGGTTTTTGACCGACAGTGGTTGGCCTGGTCACATCTACCTGCTTTATGCCTGCCGACATGTCAGTGATTATATTTTTCGATCAGAGCTCGAAGCGCTCAGGGCTCGTCATCCAAAACTGCATCTGACAGTGACGATTTCACGCCCCAACGAGGAGCCATGGACCGGCTTGACTGGTCGCCTGACCAAGGACGTCATAACCCAGGCTGTTCCGGATATCGCAACGAGACTGATCTATATTTGTGGCCCGGATGCCATGATGCGCTCAGCTCAGGCCGCCCTCCTTGAACTGGGAGTGCCTGCAGCACAGGTGAAGACCGAGGCTTTCAGCGCTCCGCAAGGCGACCACCCTGGTACCGCTTTACCCACCGATCTAGTATCAACTCCTGCCAACGTACCGACTAAACCACCAGCCGATACGTCTTCTTTAAAAAGTACACCAGAGCCAAACCAGGGCGCCACAAAGAGTCCAGCACCGTCATCCACTCCAAGCATTCCAAGCGCTTCCACCGCAGCAGAAGGCTCGACCGTATCTCCTGAAGCACCGTCGTCCGCGACTGCGGCGGCAAGCCAAGCCTCGGCCACAGGTATCTCTATCGTCACTTTTCAAAAATCAGGAAAGCCAGCGCCACTGCCTGCCGATCTGTCTATCCTGGAGGCGGCCGAAAGTGTCGGGGTCGCGATCGAATTTGAATGCCGAGCAGGCACGTGCGGGCGCTGCAAAGTGAAACTGCTGTCAGGCGCAGTTACTATGGAGGTTGAGGATGCACTCAGCTCGTCGGAAAAGTCAGATAATGTGATTCTGGCCTGCCAGGCGAAGTCGACGGGGAATTGTACGGTAGACGCCTGATGAGTCGCCGGTCATGAAAGATCAGGAAAAATTGCTGGTCGGTGGGCTGGTCGCCCTGCTTGTGCTGGTATGGCTTGGATTCACCGTCCATGTGTCATCACGTTTTTCCGGGAGCCTGGTGGGTGGGATCTTTGCCATCATCGGTACTATGCTGATGCTGGTTCCATTCATATATTTGTGCATCAAGCGAATTGGCTGGCTGAAGCGCCTGGTCACGAAGCGCGTGTCGATGCAGCGGCTTCTTGAAATCCACATCTACGCCGGAGTCCTGGGGCCAATCCTCGTCCTCGTGCATAGTGGCCATAAATTTTCCAGCCCACTCGGAGTGACGCTCACCGCCTTGACGATCCTCATCGTGCTCAGTGGATGTACTGGCCGATACTTGATGAGAAGTGAAGGTCTAGAGATCAAAGAGAAGCAGGGATGGCTCTCCGAGTTGATGGCGAAATTTATGAAAATCCAAACAGATCTGGGAAAACTTACAAAAAATACAGACAGAACCATGGTGCGCATGGAGAGGAGTCGGTCCCTGTTCCCCAGGTTGCTGTTCGCGGAGCTGCCTGAAAAAGACGATTATGCGAAACTTGAAACCTGTGCGATTGCACTCTCTGAATCCATTGCAGATGTTGAGTATGCAATTCGAACGCATGAAGCCTTCAAGTTTGCATTCAGCGTGTGGCTTAAATTCCACATCGTGCTGTCACTTGTCCTCTACCTGTTGATCGGCCTGCACGTGTGGGCGGGGATTCATTTTGGTCTGCGGTGGATCCAATGACCCTGTGGCGGTATCAAATTATCTCTGTTGTACTATTTTTCATGATTTTTTCCGGATTCTATTTGTTAAAAATTCATCCTGGCGGAACTAGATCTAGCGTTATGGACACAGTGGCCTGGCAGCGCATGGCCAGTCCAGGGGCGCTCTCTCAAGCGCATACCTTTCTTGAACATGATTGCGCTGCCTGTCATACTTCCGTTGAGGGTGTCACGGCGTCTAGTTGTATCGTTTGCCATGCGAACAATACGAATCTCTTGCAACGTCAACCTACGGCCTTTCATGCCACGGTGACCAGTTGCAAGGAGTGCCATCGTGAGCATCAGGGACTCGGCACGCGGCCAACCATGATGAGACATGAAGAATTTGCGGGTATATGCCTCAGACAGCTCGAAAATAATCCGCGTCCTGAATCTGAAGCATACCAGTTTTCTCGGCTTATTCGACGGTGGGTTTCTCAACCCAACCGGCCATCCTCATCCGAAGCTCCATCAAGCAGTCTGACACCAGCAGAGTCCGTGCTGAACTGTGCGGCATGTCATGCCAATAATGATCGACACCTGGGATTCTTTGGTGCGAATTGCGCTTCGTGTCATGGATCAGTCGCCTGGACGATCCCTGAATTTCGCCATCCTGCTGCGACGTCACAGAGTTGTGCCCAATGTCATCAAGCGCCTCCCAGTCACTACATGATGCACTTCAAGATGATCTCGATGTCCATCGCGAGGATGGTAAAGGCTGAAGTGAATCAGTGTTTCCTCTGCCACCAGACAACCGTTTGGAATGACATCAAAGGTGTCGGTTTCTACAAACATCACTGATATCCATGCGCATTATTCATCCGCCACAATCGTACATGAAATGAAATCCATGACCCCATCCTCGCAACCGCTCAACCGTCGCCGCTTTATCGGTGTATCCGCTGCCCTTGGCCTGCTGACGGGGCTGCAACGTCTAGTTCCCGCCTATGCCAGTGAAGCTACCGAAACGCAGATTTTCCCTGGAGGTGATGCCGCTGCAGCCGCAGATGCCGATGTCGAGGCAGCGGCAACTCAGGTGGATTTGCTGATTCGTGAACAGACATTCCAATTTGAAAAACGACAAGGGATGGTAATTACCATCAATGGCTCGGTACCAGGCCCACTGATCCGCCTGAAAGAAGGTCGTGATGCCATCCTGCGCGTGACCAACGGACTCCAGGAGGACACGTCCATCCATTGGCACGGAGTGTTGCTACCACCAGGCATGGATGGGGTTCCTGGAGTGAGCTTCGGCGGCATCAAGCCTGGTGATACCTTCACCTATCGTTTCCCGGTTCGCCAAAATGGCACGTATTGGTATCACAGCCATTCGGCAGGTCAGGAGCAATCAGGCCACTATGGGCCATTGATCATCGACTCAGCGACGCCTGAACCCTTCACGTATGACCGTGAATATGTCATCGTGTTATCCGACTGGACCTCAGAAAATCCCATGAGCATCATGGCCACTCTGAAAAGCAGGTCGAACTACTACAATGAAAATCGCCGAACCGCAGCCACCTTCTTTCATGATGTGAAGAAGGATGGATTGAAGGCAACTCTTACGGATCGGATGGAGTGGGGCGGCATGCGCATGGATCCCAGTGATCTCTCCGATGTCACTGGCTTCACCTATACGTTTCTGATGAATGGATTCTCGCCCGATGCGAACTGGACAGCCTTGTTCAAGCCCGGTCAGCGACTCCGACTGCGATTTATCAACGCGGGGGCAGCCACCTATTTTGATCTGAGGATTCCAGGCCTGAAAATGACCGTGGTATCGGTTGATGGTCAACATGTTCAGCCGGTCATTGTGGACGAAATCCGTATCGCCATCGCCGAAACCTACGATGTCATTGTCGAGCCGACAGACGATCGCGCCTATACGATTTTTGCGGAAGCCATGGATCGTAGCGGATTTGCCAGTGGAACACTCGCAGTCGAAAAGGGACAGATCGGCCCGATGCCCGCGCGACGTGAACGCGTGGTGGCAACGATGGCCGACATGGGCATGTCCGACATGAACATGGCCGGAATGGCAGGCATGGAAGACAAGGCAAGTAAGGCAGGCATGGCCGGAATGGATGTCAAAGCAGAAAAATCAGGCCTGGACATGCCTGCAGATGCGATGACTGGAACGGATCATACGAAGATGGCACCCACGGCAGACACCATGCAGGATATGCCAGGTATGGCCATGCCTGCCACGGCAGTCGAAAAAGACACACCAGCGAACATGGACGCGCCCATTCCGCATGGTCCTGATATTCATGGACCTGGAAATTCTTCCGTGCCGATGGAATCCAAAAGTCGCCTGGGAGAACCCGGGACCGGCCTTGAAGACACGGGAACCAAAGTGCTGCTGTATAGCGATCTGCGCAGCCTGATGCCCAATGAGGATATCCGCCCCGCCGGGAGAGTCATCGAGCTGCACATCACCGGAAACATGGAACGGTACATGTGGGGATTCGATGGTAAAAAATTCTCTGAATCTGAACCCATCACCTTTCATCACGGGGAGCGGCTTCGCCTCACCCTGGTCAATGATACGATGATGAACCACCCCATCCATCTCCATGGAATGTTCATGGATCTGGATAATGGCGCAGGAAACCACAAGCCGAAGAAACATACCATCAATGTCAAACCGGCAGAACGGGTTTCGTTGGATATTACGGCCGAAGCACTGGGAAATTGGGCATTTCACTGTCATGTGCTCTATCACATGGAAATGGGAATGTTCCGTATCGTGTCCGTCATCAAGCATTCTAAGTGAGCGAAATCATGCCCTTCCTACCCTGTCATGTTCATTTTCGCATGGCTCACGGAATCGTCTTAATCGCGCTCGCCTCAGGTGCCGTAATGGCAGCTGAAGGGGTTGAGCCACCGCATCATGTGGACCAGCAAGTTCCGACAGAGGCTCCTGGTGAGGCGATGAATACGCAGTTTCCACCTGGGGTAATCGGAACCGGATGGCCAATGCCGGTGATGGACGATCAATGGTTTGGATCGGTACTGGTTGATGATCTGGAATATCAACTGCGCGATGGAACCGACAACGTGCGCTGGGATATCGTCGGCTGGTACGGAGGTGATTACGACCGACTCTGGATCAAGACCGAGGGCGAATGGCAGGTTGAAGATACGCGCAGTGGAGTTGCCGAAGCGCAAGCATTGTATGGACGATTGATCGCCCCCTATTGGGACGTTCAAGTGGGCGTTCGCTACGATATGGTATCAGATGTAGGGCACCACCAATCGCGCGGCTTTGGAGTCCTCGGCCTTCAGGGCTTAGCGCCCTATTGGTTTGAAATCGAGCCAGCGGTTTTTCTGAGTAAGGATGGTGATGTCTCAGGTCGTTTGACGGTTTCTTATGATCTGACCCTCACACAACGTCTGATCCTCCAGCCTCGTTTCGACCTTGATGCAGCGGTGCAAGCGGTTCCAACCTACCAAGTTGGAAAAGGTTTAGGGAGTATCGGCCTTGGCCTGCGCCTGCGTTACGAAATATACCGAGAAATGGCACCATACATAGGGTTGGTATGGGAAAGCAGCTATGGCGAAACGGCTGATCTCCAGCGGGCTGCCGGGGAGAAATCAGAGCATGTGGCAGGAGTCATCGGGATTCGCGTTTGGCTATGACCGTTACGTAATTTTAAGTTGATGACCATTTTTTTTTGTTTACACGCTTCTCTTTTGGAATGAATCCGATGCTTAAAGATCCAGCCACCCCCAAACCTGACTGCTGCAATCAACCCCACGATTCATCGGGAAGTCCTTCAGGAAATGCATCTCGCCAAAGTCAGTATGTGTGCCCCATGTGCCCTGGCGTTGTTTCCGATAGGCCGGGAGATTGTCCAAAATGCGGTATGGCGCTTGAGCGGAATCCCGCCTGGAAGCCAATCATGGGATCGATCTACACCTGTCCGATGCATCCCGAGATCCAACAGGAGAAACCAGGAACGTGTCCGAAGTGCGGAATGACACTTGAAATCAAAGTGACCTCCGCCTCTCCAGCCGAGGCTGAGAATGGCGAACTGCAAGACATGTTGCGCCGCATGTGGATGGGCGCGGCGCTCACCCTGCCGGTTTTTCTCTTGTCTATGGGGCATCTGATTCCGGCACTTGCCCACCAGTCCTGGATTGACAGCGATGTCTCCCGGTGGATCCAATTCGTCTTAAGCACCCCCGTGGTGCTGTGGGCTGGGTGGCCTTTCCTTGTTCGCGGTTGGCGCTCGATTGTGACCCTGCACTTGAATATGTTCACCTTGATCGCGATCGGCGTGGGTGCCGCATTTATTCTCAGTGCGGTGGCGATGATCATGCCAGGTATATTTCCCCTGACGATGCAGCACGGATCTGAGATGGCAGGGAGCGTCGGAAAGGTCGCCATCTATTTTGAGGCAGCTTCGGTGATCGTGGTACTGGTGCTCCTGGGTCAGGTCCTCGAGCTTCGTGCACGCAACCGCACCGGCAGTGCGATCAAGGCGTTGATTCATCTCGCACCACCGACCGCACGGCAAGTCGATCCTGGTGGCGATCAGGTCGTGCCACTTGATCAGGTGAAAGTTGGCGACTGGCTGCGCGTAGTGCCAGGTGACAAGGTGCCGGTTGATGGAGTGATAGTTGAAGGCCACTCCAACGTCGATGAATCCATGATCACCGGTGAACCGCTGCCGGTGGAAAAGGGCATCAATGACCAGGTGACAGGCGGGACGGTCAACGGCCAGGGCACCTTCGTCATGCGCGCTGAGCGGGTCGGCAGTGATACTCTGCTGGGCCAGATCGTGAGCATGGTTGCTGAGGCCCAGCGCAGCCGCGCACCCATCCAGGGGCTTGCCGATTCGGTTGCGGCGATCTTCGTGCCCGTCGTCTTGGCCATCTCCGTACTGACGTTCGCCTTGTGGCTGTGGCTTGGTCCGGAACCAACGCTCGCTTACGCCATCGTCAATGCGGTCGCCGTCCTCATCATCGCCTGCCCGTGCGCGCTTGGGCTCGCGACCCCCATGTCCATCATGGTCGGCGTCGGTCGGGGCGCCCAGGTTGGCGTCTTGGTGAAACATGCTGAAGCACTCGAACGCCTGGAACGGGTGACGACGTTGGTGATCGATAAGACGGGCACGCTCACCGAGGGTAAACCCAAGCTGGTGGATATCCTTCCAGTCAACGGTTTCGCTGCACACGACTTATTGCGCTTGGCGGCTTCGTTGGAGCAAAGCAGCGAGCATCCGTTGGCGGCAGCGATCGTCCAAGGTGCTCAGGATCAGCAGCTCGGCCTGGAGACGGTGCAGGATTTCCGCTCGGTGACCGCAGGCGGGGTCATCGGCACCATCAGCGGCCGTTCGATCATGATTGGTAAACCGCTCTTTCTGAAGAACGAGCGGATTGCTGGGCTTGAAGCCCTGGAGTCAGCAGCCCAAACACTGCAAGCTGCGGGAAAGACCGCAGTCTTTGTAGCCATAGACGGAAAACCGGCAGGCATCCTCGCGGTGGCTGACCCTATTAAATCCACCACCGCGGAAGCGATCCGTGAGCTCCATGCGCTGGGCATCACGCTGGTCATGCTCACCGGTGACAATCGCCGCACGGCGGCGGCAGTCGCCAAGCAGTTGGGCATTGATGCGGTCGAAGCCGACATGGAGCCAGCCGGAAAAGTCGCGCATGTTAAGAAGCTCCGCGCCACCGGGCGGCAGGTGGCGATGGCCGGAGACGGCATCAATGATGCTCCTGCCCTCAGCGAAGCAGACGTCGGCATAGCCATGGGCACGGGTACCGAAGTGGCCATGAAAAGCGCTGGAATCACCCTCATGCATGGTGACCTTCGCGGTATTGCCAAAGCCATCCGCTTGAGTCGCGCCACGATGGGCAATATCCGGCAGAACCTCTTCTTTGCGTTTCTCTATAACGTTTTGGGTATCCCGATCGCCGCAGGCCTGCTTTATCCCTTCTTCGGCCTGCTGTTGAGCCCGATGATTGCGGGAGCTGCCATGAGTCTGAGTTCCTTATCGGTGATCGGCAATGCCTTGCGCTTACGCACGATGAAATTGTAAATCGACGTTGTGTGCCTACTCAGCGCACGGCGGCTGTAGGCTCCTATGATCTACCAATGGAAGATCCCCCAAGCCCTCATTGCGGACATGCGTTCCCGCACTGGGCAGCGCAGCTTTGTGCACCAAGCCATGCAGAAGTTCCCTTAGGAACCAGATAACCGCCCTTGGGGCCGTGCGCCACTCCGGCACCCTGAGCATCACAACCGGGAGCCGTAGCAGCGGATGTATGCTCGTGGACCACGGCCTGGGCGTCCCAATGCACCTGTCCTTTGGCACCAAAGACCGGTGACGCACCGGCCGGCCCAGTTGCGGCCAAATAGGCCGCTGACTGATTGCCGAGGTAGGGACTGACGATCTGTTTACCCATAAGCCCACCCTTGGGGCCAAAACCCTGCATGAAGGAAGCGGGCGCCTGATCTGTACCGGTAGCGCAGATCGATTGGCAATTCGGAACGTGTTCCACCTCACCAGCGAAGGAACGGGCCGCAGTGACCAGCGGGAGGACGATGGCGATGAGACTGAGGGTCAGGAGACGCATGATGGGTCCTTTCAAGACGTGAGCGACATGATCGTTCTTCTCATAGGGAAAACGTCGTCCTCAGAGCAGGTGTCCCATATCAATTGCTGCGCTCGGCAGCATTTTACCCGGCCCACATTCTGTGAGAAAGATGATCATGCGCCGACCTTTGTGGAGTAGAAGGATTCATATCATGCGCTTTGCCCTCTCTGCCACGGTCCTTTCCGCCACTGCTTTTTCCTGCTTACTAACCGGCGCGATCCAGGCTACGGATACCCCCATCGCACCGACCATCCCAAAGCCTTATCTCCTGAAGAAATGCCTCGTATCGGGTGCCGCATTGGGCGACATGGGTGAGCCCGTCGTTCAGGTATACGACGGTCAAGAGATCAAGTTCTGCTGCGGCGGATGCCCGAAAGCATTCAACAAGGACCCCGCCAAGTACATCGCTGAGATGAACAAGCAGGTGGCGACCCTCGCAGCCGCCGCAGCGCCAGCGGTCGGTGCTGCTCCGGCTCCAGCTGCAAAAGTTGGCAAAACCGGCATGGACATGGACTGCTGCAAATAATGAAGTCGGTATCGCATGGAGGCGACTTAGCGTTGTTGTTGGCACTGGCTGCTATTGCCGTGGGAGCTGAGCCCACAAAAATACTAACACGCTAAAGCGTTGAACTGATGCGTCCGCCGATGCTGTCGATTATCGGTGGGAGGTTCGCAAACAACATCACCCGATTTAACGCGCCGATCTTCTACGCTGGATGGTGGGAGCAGCAGATAATTCGTACGATTATGGCGGCTGTCTCAGCAGCATTCCCCTCATCA
>JAYVTR010000082.1:0-2140 GCA_043788625.1 Planctomycetota bacterium | reverse complement strand
AACCCATGCCCCCCGTCGCTAATTTGCGGATGATCTGGTACGAGGTGAGGTATTGGATTTCCTGCATGAAACCTTCCCCTATCAGGGTCGTCGGCGGCTGAGAAGCAAACAAGGACGCAGCAAATGCTTACGGGCCATCGTGTCAACGTCTCGTTGGTTGCTCAAGGCCTGCGTCTTTACCGTCTGATCTGTGGATCAGACGGTAAATTCGCAACACTTGCATCAGTATTTTTGATCGCGACGTAAACGATTGAAGCGTTCGAGGTACTCATTGCGGTCAGCAGTCAGCAGTTTCTTAGGGCCGATGCCCTGGGCGCAGATGCTGCCGACGGCCGAGGCCATGGCGCAGCCGCGTTTGACGGTGGAGAAATCGCAACGGCCCGAGCCGGCGATCCATGCGGCCAGGGCCCCCGGGAAAGCAGCGCTGACCCCTGATTTGTCGACCGTCTCGAGGGGCAGGCCGGGATAGGTGGTGGCCTTGGCGCGATAGAGGATGACCCCACCGAGTTGGCCGGCAGTGAGGACCACGACCTTGGCGCCATCGGCCTGAAAGGCCTGACCTGCGGCCAAGGGCGTGGTGGTGTTGGTTAATTCCTGGGCCTTGGCGACGGACAAGACCAAGACTTCGGTGACGGCCAAGACTTCACGGCGGAAGGCCAGGTCGGCCAGGTCAGCCGGGCGTGGCGAGAGGATGATCGGTCGTGTTTCGGCACCTTTGAGCTTGCTGACGACTTTTAAAGCCCGGCGGGTTTCTTCCGGCGGCAAGCCGATCAGCAGTACACCACCAAGACCTTCAGCAGAAGTCGGCTCGATCACCGGCAGAATTGCGCCACCGGCATCGAAACCGGCGGCGGTGCTGCGTGGCGTGGCGCCGACCCAATCGATGCCATCCATGTTGATATGACGCTGGGTGAGCAGGGCCATGACCTGGCTGCTGATGTCGGTGCCGCCGCGGCACCACAATTGAGTCGGTGCCAAGGGCGCGGCGGCGATCGCCGCATAGCCGCCGACCCCGCCGAGCAGGCCTGCCTGCTGCGGGTGGTCATCAAGGGCGAGGGGTCCGGCAATAAGAAGATGGCCCATAACTTAACAATATCTCACAAACGACATGATGGGACGCCGCGCCGGCGCCGGAGGCAGCACGGCAGCAGTGCCGAGCCACAGAGAACCAAGAAAACCTTCACTGGCGGGATCAGAACCACACCAGGCTTGCGTCAGCGGATGGCTGAGCGCGGGATTGGTGCTCCAGAAGGACCCCAATCCGACCGCCGTCGCCGCCAATAAAAGATTCTGCACCGCGGCGCTCGCCGCCGCGTGCTCTTCGAGATCGATCTCGGGCCGCGCATCGCGCACCCAGGTGGCCTGGATCATGGCCCCCAGCGACGGCAGGCGTTCAAGCAGCTTCGCCAATTTCGCCGTACCTTTGGCAGCATCCGGCACGGCTGCGACAGCTGGCGTCGCGAGCATGAATGCGCTCAGGCGGCCGATCGCCGCTTGGTCGAGCACCGCAAAACGCCACGGCTGGGTCAGCCGGTGCGTAGGCGCCCAACTGGCCTGTTCGCACATGTCGTCGAGCACCGCCCGGCTGATCGGCGCGCCGGTGAAATCCTTGACCGTGCGGCGGGTACGGATGGCGATGGAGGTGTCCATGGGCGGCGAACAGTAGTGGGTGCTGGCCGTATGCGAGCGGCTCCCCGGGGGCGTGGGCGACTCGCCCGCGATTTTACACGTCATCGAACGCGGGCGAATCGCCCGCGCCCCCGGAGTCGAGCCCCCAGTACAGCCATAGTATCAATCAGGCGACATCGAAGCGATGCAGATGCTTTTTACCGGCCTTGACCACTACCCGTCCCGAGTGGACGTCGGCGGCGGTCACCAGGCGTTTGACGTCGGTGATCTTTTCATCGTGCAAGCTGACGCCGCCGCCTTCGATGAGGCGCCGCGCCTCGCCATTGGAGGCCGCCAGTTTGGCGCGCACCAGCAAGGCGATGAGGCCGATGCCGGCGGTAAGTTCTGCTAGTGGCAGGGGGCTGTGCGGGATCTGGTCGCCGGTGACGTCATGCGCTGAGCTGAACGCCTTGCGGGCGCTGTCGCGGGCTTCATCGGCGGCGTTTTGGCCGTGGATGAGGCGGGTGACTTC
>JAYVTR010000081.1:0-5243 GCA_043788625.1 Planctomycetota bacterium | reverse complement strand
GAGAGTTCGAGTCTCTTCGCCCGCTCCAAGAGAAACGCAAAACCCTCCGGTAAAACGGGGGGTTTTTCGTTTCTATCTGGCATCCACCACAAAGACAACTAGCCCCTATGTGTGCAACAACCGTGTAACAAATTACGGAATACCGGCACTGATTTCGCCCCTATCAGTACCCGACTCTGCGCCGACGGTTGCACCGTCCCCTAAACAAAAGCCCTCGGCGCAAGCAGCAGATCATCCAAGTGCAACCAGCGGTCGCGGTCACTCAGCAGGCCTAAAGCCGCTCCGGCGGCGGCGGGCCAAAGCTGACGTTGCCTAGCTCAGGCGACGCGCCGCATCATAACTATAGGACACGCTATTGGACACGCTATTGGTCTAATCACCCACGTTCTGCACGCGGAGTGAGCGCACGTGCCATAGGCACGGGGCGGCGACAGCCGGGGGCGCAGCAAGCGGCCACGCAGTGGCCACCGACAACTCACTCGCGACATCAACGATCACTAACCTGTATTCGTTGTCATCAGCGTGGGCCTGGTGTCCAGAGTACAGCACGGAATCGCGCATAAATTCCAGATGAAAACCGAATATATGCCTGATAAAAAACGATCATTTTTCATCAAGAAGCCGATGCCAGATGCTCTGTCGTTCGACACTGCAACAGCCTACAAGTCCACCTGCACCGACAAACGCTTTCTTAGTACAATCACGATAAATAAAAATCGTGCGCCCATTTGCTCAATCCCAATAATCGCCGCCTCTGGCGACCGTTTCAACGACTCAAGAACCTACCAGAGCACGCTCAATCGACCGTGCTCCACATGCTTAATTCACTGACTGATGCACGGACCGTTAGCGCATAGTCCACGGTTTAGCCAATCAGTCGTGCAGCCTCTTGGCGAACAATCACAGCCAATGACCTGGATTACTCGTCGCTTCCGGCAGTCGATTGAATGAACTGCACTAATAAATCAGAATGGTCCCTCAAGAAACACAATAATTATTACCCCAGTGCCGCCTCGATCGCGTCCACCAGCTTGGTATGCACCAACCGCCCTCGCCCAGCCCCTGGCCCGGGGCCGAGGAGACGTTGAAAACCCAGGCGACGGGCTTCGGCAGCACGCAGTTCATAACGTGGACCGGGGCGCAGCTCACCGCCCAGGCCGACTTCGCCGATGGCGCACAGGTCCGCCGGCACGGCGACTTCGCGCCACGCTGAGGCCACCGCCAAAGCGATGGCCAAGTCAGAGGCTGGCTCGATCAGATGTGCTCCACCAGTGACATTGACGAAGACATCAGCCTGACCTAAGGGCAGACGCAGACGCCGCGACAACACCGCCAAGATCATTGCCACCCGATCTCGATCACAGCCACTGACGCGACGCTGCGGCTGCGGGGCCTCGGTTTGGTTGACCAACGCCTGGACTTCCACCAATAGGCAACGGTTGCCCTCAACGGTCGGCACGATGCACGAGCCGGGCACACTTGCGTCACGATCAGCGATGAATACGCCACCTGGGTCGGCGACCTCGACGAGACCCTCGCTACCCATGCGGAACAAACCGATTTCATTGGTCGAGCCAAAGCGGTTTTTAACCGCTCGCAGCACGCGCAGATCGGCATAGCGATCGCCCTCGAATGACAGCACGGTATCGACCAGATGCTCAAGCAGACGCGGCCCAGCCAGGCCGCCGTCCTTGGTCACATGGCCGACAATCACCAGCGAAGTCCCGCTGCGTTTGGCGGCTTCAACCAGGGTTGCCGCACAGGCGCGGATCTGGCTCACACCACCGGGCTCGCCATCAATATCGTTGCGCGTCAGCAATTGGATCGAGTCGATGACCACCACCCGGTAATCGCCCGACATCATGGCTCCGGCCAAGGCCAGGGCGTCGCCACTGGCTACCAAACGCAGATGGCCGTCCTTGATGCCGACGCGGTGGCAGCGATCGCGCACTTGAGCGGTCGACTCTTCGGCGGTGGCGTACAACACCGGCTGAGTGCGGCCGATGACGCCAGCGACCTGTGCCAGCAAGGTGCTTTTGCCGATGCCCGGCTCGCCACCGATGAGCACCGCCGCGCCTACCGGCAGTCCACCGCCCAAAACACGGTCGAGTTCCGGCATGCCGGTGGCAAAGCGCGGGGTGAGCGCCGTCTGCACCGTGTCCAACGATTCACTTTTCAAGGTAGCGGCGGCAGTGGTGTGCACCGCTGACTTGGCCGCCGAGGCAGCATCGGCGGCCGAGATCTCAGTGATCGAATTCATCTCGCCGCACGACGGACACCGCCCGGCCCATTTGAGAAACGTGTCGCCGCAGTCACGGCAGGCAAATGCAGGAGCTCGTTTAACCATGAGGCACGGAGTCTGCACATCATGGCCGGGGCTCCAGGTGCATTGCGCTCGCGGTCATGATGAAGCAGCGGTACCTTGCGCGGCCGGGCGAGGCCATGTGATGCATCCATGACTGATCGCCATGTCGATGTTGAAGCGCTTGAAGTACCACTGGCCGCCGCCGCTGCCCTGCCGGTGCAATCGCTCGACCACCATTTGCAGCCGTGGCTGGCTAAATTGCTGCGCGTGCCAGTGACCGATATCCATGGTTATACCATTGACCGGCGGTCGCTGGATGCGCGAAAAAAACCGCATTTGACCTATGTTTACCGGGTCACGGCGACAGTGCGCGGCGACAGTCCGGTGCATGAAGGCCCCGGCGTGCAGCTGCGCCTTGCGCCGCCGGTGCATGACGATGGCCTGGGCCAGCTACCGTTGCTGGCTGACTTGCCCATGCACCCCATCGTTGTGGGTACCGGGCCGGCCGGGATCATGGCCGCCTACCTGCTGGCCCTGCATGGCTGCAAACCGATCGTGCTCGACCGTGGCCGTGATGCTGACCGTCGCACCCAGGACATCGAACATTTTCACGCGACACGTGAACTCGATCCCGAATCAAACTACCTCTTTGGCGAAGGCGGGGCCGGCACCTATTCCGACGGCAAGCTGTACACCCGCGTCAAAGACCGGCGCATGCGCTTCCTCCTCGAAGCCTTCGTCGCAGCCCGTGCTCCACGCCACATTTTATGGCGCCATCATCCGCATGTCGGCAGTGACATCCTGCCGCATATGTGCAAACGACTGCGACGCTTTATCACCGACCGCGGTGGCGAATTCCGCTGGGAAACCACGGTCACTGACGTCATTAACGAAGGCGGCCGGTGTACCGGTGTGGTGACTTCAACCGGTGATCAACTGCGCGCACCGCTGACCCTGATCGCGCCAGGGCACAGCGCCCGCGACCTGATCGCCACCCTCATCCGCCGTAACATCGAACACAAAGCCAAGGGCTTTCAGCTGGGCTGCCGCATCGAGCATGATCAGCGTCTGGTGGATCTCGGCCAATACGGCTGTCTGCCTGGTCGCGACGTGCCCAAGCACTTGCTGGGAGCGGCGGAATACAACCTGGTATCGCGCCCGTCGGTACGTCGTGACGGCAGCAAGCCGGAGAACGTTACCACCTTCTGCATGTGTCCGGGTGGTGAGATCATCGCAGCTACCAGCGATCGCGGTCAGCTGTCGACCAATGGCATGAGTCGCTTTTCACGTAGCAGCCCGTTTGCCAATGCTGGTCTGATCGTCAACCAAGAGGTCAACTACGACGGTGACGGCATGGCTGGCTTCGAGTTGATCAATCGCCTGGAAAGCGAGTGCTTCAAGGCCGGTGGCGGGGACTTTTCGTGCCCCGCACAATCGGCGCTGGGCTTCCTCCGTGGCGAAGCCGGGGTACCGGCAACCACCTCGAGTTACCGCCTAGGCGTGCGCCCCGGGCGTCTGGATCGCATCCTGCCGCCCAAGACGGTGAGTGCCCTAGGTGAAGCCCTGCGTTTTTTCGACCGGGTCATTCCCGGCTTTCTGGCGCACGGCACTTTGGTAGGCGTCGAGGCGCGCATCAGTTCACCGGTGCGTTTTGAACGCGATCCGGCCACCCTCATGAGCTCGCTGCCCGGCCTGTATCTGGCTGGCGAAGGCGCGGGCTATGCCGGTGGAATCGTCAGCGCCGGCCTCGACGGCCTGCGTCTAGCTGAAACCATCCTCACCGGCAGGCCGGCATTGCGCGAAAAAGGCCCGGCCCAGGACTATGCCCCCGTTGGTTGAGCTGCCCCCAGCGACATTTGCCATTCGCCAGCCGTGACTTGCTGCCCGCAAAGATGACGCACCATCTCAGCCGCTAGCTGAAAGACCAACTGAGGAGAGATGGCAGAGCGGTCGATTGCGTCGGTCTTGAAAACCGAAAGGCCCGAAAGGGTCTCGGGGGTTCGAATCCCTCTCTCTCCGCCAAGCCCGACCACTGTCCGAACCGACAGCGGGGGCATCAGATGATGGGCCTGTAGGTGCTCCATCGTCATTCGCAGGTACAAAACCCCCATTCGGCCCGTCCGAATGGGGGTTTTGTCCTATTGGCCATACCTCCATGGTGATGCCGTCGGTCAGCGACAGCAGCCGTTCGCGGCTCACCGCTAGGCGGACCGTGGTCGGGCTGGCTCGCTGGGGCGGCGAGCGCGGCTTTGGGAGTAGCGCGCGTACTGCCTGGCCCGGTGGCGCGCTGGCTGATCTCGCATGGACCTTGCTGGCTCCCACTGCACATCGCCAACGTGATGGTCGCCAGCAGGCAGATGCCGAGCACGCTCTGATGTGCACGCGCAGATAGCATTGCCCCCGGCACTGGGCATGTGGGCCGGGCCAATCGCAAGATGGTGCGCGTAAAACACGAGTCTTTGTGCTTCAGCCCTGAAATGCGAACGAACTGGTACCGTAATGAATGAGTACTCAGAGATGAGCAACAATACTTTACATTCCCTAACCACCTCAACGTCAGCCGCTTGCGATTCATCTAGGTGGTCAGTGTGTCACCCATAGGGTAGTTCCCTCTTCTGACTGGGGTACGGCCATCATGGTTTTTGTAGTGGATGCATGTCGCGACTTGACTCTGGTGCCTGCCTGGGCGGTATTCAGCAGGCGTTGGCTGGCTGGTGTGCCATATCGCACGCTTGCCTTGGCAGCGCTGATCCAGGTCAGTGCCTGGTCGGTAGTGGTCGACATGCCGCTGGAGCTGCCAATTGAGCAGCAGGGCACAACGCTGGAGCCGTTATTTCGTTTGGTGCAGAGCCGATTCATGTTTGACGGTAGCAAGGCATATGTGTGGTCGGACGGTGGCGGCAGTAATGGTGGCCATACCACAGACCCATACCCACCC
>JAYVTR010000080.1:0-12513 GCA_043788625.1 Planctomycetota bacterium | reverse complement strand
GCTGTAGCGGAGCCGGTGTCCTTCGCTCACCAGCATCCTGATCGTGCTCGGCATCAAGGCGGACCTCGCCGCAGCGGCGAGGCGCGGGACGCGGCCTTGGCCCCTGTGCGCGTTCAGGCTGTGGCGAGGCGAAAGGACACCTCCTATGCCCCGCTACTCGAAACTCCTCGTTTGCAATCATGCCCGAAAACTGGTGCAGAACATCAGCGCAGTGACCCGCGGCACCCGCGGAGAGGGTGACCTCATCTCGCAGATTCGCCGTGCCAGTCTCAGCGTTGCCGCCAATATCGCCGAAGGGGCCGAGCGCGGCAGCGATCGGGACTTTGTGCGATTCCTCAAAATCGCCGACGGCTCCAATGCCGAGACCCAGGCCCTCACCCGCATTGCCGGCGATGCCGGCATTTTCAATGTCAGGCAAGTTGATGAAATCGTCAGTCAGACCAATGAGATTGGCTACATGCTGCGCGCTCTGATCGGCGGTGCAGCGAATGAGGCGCAGTGCTGTGATCAGCGCCGCCACTCCGTGGAACAGGACTCAGCGACTAAGTGGAAGATCGCAACCTCGACCTTATCCGATCCTTAGCCAAACCCAGTCACGTGTATCCGGAATCGCCACGCGCAGACGGTCGTCCTGCCACCGTGCCGCGCCTCGTCCGGCCAATATCGTGATTGGCGCACTACGGGCCACGCCCGCGGGCAAGGTAAATGCGTACGCGACATCCGTGTGCAATTCGCGAAAGGCGAGCACGTGCGTGTGACCGGCACCCTGTGAACAGAAGCCCGTCCAGCTGGTGCCGTCGGGGCATTGTCCGATCGGGAAAATGGTGCCGCCGTGCAGTTCAGGGCGGTAGTGTTTCCACACCTTCAGCAACGCTGCACATGCCGTCACCATGGCCGGCGGCAGCGAGCTGACTTCAAACCACCCCAGCGGCTCGGCGACCAGCACTGTGGCCAAGGCGTAGTCGAGCGGATACGTTGCCGGCGCCAGCGGATCGGCGGCATAGAGATCGGTGTGACGCTGCGGATTGAGCACTTCCATACGCAATCGTTGCGGTGGCACATACCACGCCAACTGCCACAGATTGCGCAGGGTGTGGTGCGGCCAATAGCGATGCCAATCGGTGTAGCGGTTTTCGACAAACAGCGGCCCGACTTCGATGGCTCCGAAATAGCCGGGGCGGACCTCGGCGGTGATGTCGAGATCGAAGACCACTGCGCCGGCGGATTCACGCAGCACCGCGTGGAAAAACCGGCGCAGATTATCTTCAGCTAATTTGGTGTGGGCCTTGACGCCATCGATTTTGATATGGCGCACGTGGTGCGTGTCGTGGAGGTCCATCACGGCATCGGCGTCGCGGCGCCAATTAGCAAAATCATCAGCGCTGTCCGGGGCAAACCATAGGCCTAGACCCACGCCGGCGGTAGTGGCAGCCGCTGCCGTAGGCGCCAGGCCACGGGCAAAACGTTGCGGATGCGCCGCCCAGAACTGAGCGTCAGCAGCCCAGAAACCCAGCCACACGCCGCCCTTGGCACTGTCCACCGAATTGGAAGTGATACCACGTTGCCAGCCATCGTCGATTTGGCAGATGTCGACGCCAAGAGCCGCACCGGCGGTGATTTCGCTAGCGATGAAAGCCTCGTTGATGCGTCCATCACGATTGCGATCACCCCAGGTGTTCGACAGCAGCCGGCCATCGCGGGCCGAGTCATAAGTACGCAGGCAGCGCTGCCAGCGGTGCAGCACCGCCGCCCGGCCCCAAGCTCCGTGGTTATAGACGAGGGTCGTCCATGCATAGCCCTGGCCGGTGTCACCACAGCCGTGGCCAACCAGGCGCATCTCATGATCGTTGACCTGAATATCCGCCGCCATCGCCACCGGCCGCACATGCGGCAGCGGCGCATGACGTACGAAGATAATGCCCGAGCGGGTAAGCGGATCCTCGAATGCCACCAGACACGTACGCAGTTGCGGCCGCGCCGCCGGTGTCAGGTGCCAACGCCGCTCGGTGGCAAGATTGTCATGCGCATCGGTTTGGTCTTGCAAGGTCACCTCGAGCAGGTCGAGATGCAGTGACGCCAGACGCAGATGTTCGCACAGATCGTTACCGGCAGCGTCCACGTGCTGGGCGTCAGCCAATTCAACGCCGGTGATCACCGTCGAGTCGGCAACCTTGCCGGCCGTCGTCAAGGTCCCGACCAGCTCAAGGCGGCAGGTAATGCCCGGGCCGCCGCTGAAAACTTGCAGGTGCAAGCGATAGCCGCGCTGATCAGCACCGAGAACGGTGAGCGTGCCGCGACGCGATGGTGCCTCGACCGGCAACGCCGGTGTTGCGTCAACCTCCCAGGTGACTGCCGACGGCGCCAATGGGGCGCCACCTGGCGGCACCAGCGACGGCGTCGATAACCCGATCAACCACTCGCGGCCGTCCTCAACGGCCGTGAGCTGTTGGGCATGCAGGACACCATCCACCAGACGCCAGCGGCGAACCAGGGAATCGGTGGCGGCAGTCACAACCTGACCATCCCAGGCGAGCTCACATGTGGACATAGCTCAGGAGCTTATCGCTATCGATAACAATTCCATGAGCGGCCCCGCCATGAGCAAACAGCCACCAGCTTACGGCGTTGGTACGAGAGTGGCGAGGGCGGCCGCCACGTCGGCGTGTTTTTTCGCCGCGCCATCACCTTCGGCATGGTTGACCAAAAGGTAAACCATACCACGGACGGTGAACAAGGTTACTTCAGCGTTCGACGGGTCGTTATCGTCGGCTTCTTCGCCGGTGCCGATCAACACCATCGCCGGCGCGCCGGCAATGGTTACCGGTGTAGAGCTGGTGGCTACGAAGTGCGTCACCTCGCTGAACACCAAGGTACCGACGGTGGCGGTAGCCGCGGCGAGATCCGTGGCGGGTGTCGCCCATACCTGGATGTGCGGATGCTTGGCACCCGGATGGATGACGGTTTTTTCTTCGAGTTGGATGGCGTCCCAGCCCACCGGCAAGGTGATGCTAAAGGCCGGTTTACCAGCACCGCTGACCAGCGCCTTGGGCGCCGGTTCAACCGCAGCCAAGCCGGTGGAGAAAGCGGCAGTGGAAAAGGCAACCGCGACAGCGAGGAGGGACAGATGCATGCCGCAGACTAGCTTGCCTCGCCCGCAAAGCAGCCGGCACCTCTTGCACCAACGGCGAGCAGCTGCGGCACCGCCTGTCGACCTCGTGCGCAGATGAATCAGCTTGGTTCGAGTGCATGCTCGGCCAAGAACGCCAGGATGCGCTCCATGGCCAAGCGCCCGAACGGACTGAATGGGCTTTCCACAAAATGATGGCCAGGACCGGCGAGGATATGGATGGTACTGCTTTCATCGGCGGCAGTCAGCTTCTGATGGAATTTCTGCGCCAAGGCCGCTGGAAAATCCACATCCTTGTCACCATGCAGCAGCAGGAGCGGCGGAAAGCCGTGCGGCGTGAAATGTAACGGACTCAAGGAATGGCGGTCGCGAGCGGCGAAGCGGTCAATGGTCGCCCCCAGCGCCGGCGCCCAGCCATCATTATGATCTAAACTAGGGGTGACACCGACGGCGATCGCTGCCCGCACGCGTACCGCCGGCTTACGATCGAGGGTCAAGCGACTGGCGGCGACCAGCGCCAGCAAACTGCCTGAACCGCTGCCGAGCAATACCACCGAGCTGCCGTTCCAGCCCAGCAGGCGGGCTTCTTCGACGATCAGCGGCAAGGCAAGGAGGATGTCGGCGATGACCTCCATGCCCGACTTGGCATGTTCAGGGCCGGGATTGACGCCCGGCGCCGCCAGCTGGCGAAAACCGACGCTTGCTGCTGCCCAGCCCTGTTCAGCCAAGGCCAGGGCCAAGGCGCGCAGATCCTGGTGATGCCCCTGATGCCACCACCCGCCGTGCATACAGATGACCAGAGCCCGTGACTCGGCTCCGGCCGTCGCCTCGGGAACCATGACGTCAAACGCCTGTTCGGGATGGGATTCATAACTGACAGCAAGACTGACGCTGATGGACATGGGCGCAGACGGTAACGCAAGCTGCCCAGGACGAAGTACGAAGTGCCCGGCCGCGCTTACATGCGTTCGGGAGCGATCAGTCCAAGGAGACGCAGGCCTTCGCCGAGCGCGCCGCGCGCCGCCGTCACCAATTGCAAGCGACTGGCAGCCAGCGCTGCATCAGCGCATAAAACGCGGGCGTTGAGGTCAGCGTTGCCGCTGGTCAACCAGCTGGCGACATTGCTGGCCAAAGCCAGCAGGGCCTGGGCCAAAACGCTGGGCTCGTCGGTATCGACAGCGCGCTCCAACGCCCCCTGCAAGCGAGCTATGGCCAGCAGCACCTGCTTTTCGGCCTCGCTGACGAGCAAGGCCGGATTGCCGCCGCTGCGGTGCTCTGCCTTGCGCTCGATCGAGCACATGCGGGCATGGGCGAACTGCAGATAGGGTCCGGTTTCGCCATCGAAGCGCAGGGCTTCTTCAAACTTGAACTTCACGTCGCCGGTGCGGCCGTTCTTGAGATCGTTGAAGACCACCGCGCCGACACCCACCGCCCGGGCGATCGCCGCCCGCTCGTCAGCCGGCAGATCGGGGTTCTTTTCGGCAACGATGGCCGCAGCGCGCTCAACCGCCTCGTCGAGGACTTCACGCAGCAACATGATCTTGCCGCCGCGCGTGCGGCCCTTGGCCCAAGCGCCCTGGCTAGCTGGAGTCGACGCTGGCGCGTCCCCCGGCGATGCCGGAGCCTGCGGCGTTGCCGCAGTGACTCCAGGTAAGGCAGGGGCTGCTGCCCCCGCTCCGGTCTGCAGCCGAGGCGCAGCCCCCCCCAACTCCGGCGCTGCCGGAGTCTCGTCATTCCAAATTAATACCACGCCGAAACCGATATGCCGCAGCTTGTCAGCAAACGGCCGCTGCAGCAACTTGGCCACCGCGAACCATTCCTGAAAATGCAGCGACTGGCCGAGGTCGACGACGTACAGACTGCGCGCAAAACTGAACTCGGCAAAGCGGTCATCGCAGGCCGTGAGATCACGGGTGGCATACAACGTGCCGCCGTCGGCGCGCTTGATCAGCGCCGGCTTTTTCCAGGTCTTGGCTTTATCCGTGTTCAACAGCTTGGGCAGGTCGACCACCGTCGCACCCTGGTCCTCGCTGGTCAGGCCCTTGCTGTCGAGCTCGGCCAGCAACGGGCCCATCTTGTCTTCGTAATAGGCCTCGCCCTTCCACGAATCGAAACTGACGCCAAGCAAGCCATAGACGCGCTCAAATTCTTTTAGTGAGGCGTCTTTGAAGATCTGCCACAGGCCACGGGCTTCCGGGTTGCCATCTTCGAGGGCCTTCGACCACTGGCGGGCTTCTTCTTCGACTACAGCATCAACTTTGGCGGCATTAGAAATGCGCACGTACAGATCATTGAGGAAGGTCACCTGATCATCGGCAGCATGCAGCTGCGCCAGGGTCAGGCCCTCACGCTTCCAGCCGGCGATCAGACGTCCGAAGGCGGTGCCCCAATCGCCGATGAAATTGATACGCTTCACATCCCAGCCGGCGGCGGCGTAGCAATGCGCCAAGGCATTACCGATCATCGTCGAGCGGATGTGGTGAAAGGCGAGATGCTTGGCGATATTTGGACTGCTGAAATCGATACACACGCGCTGGCCGGCGCCGGCCGGCGAGCGCACCGCCGCCGCACCGCCGGCAGCTAACGCCGGTAACAGCGCCTGGGCGACGGCAGCCGGAGAAAACGTCACATTGCAGAACGGCCCGGTAGCCACGGCTGCGATGCCGGCGGCCGACAGCACGCCAGCCAATTCCATCGCCATGGCTGGCGGTGGCACGCCCTTGAGCTTGGCCAGCTGAAAGCACGGCAAGGCTAGATCGCCCGCCACGCCCTTGGCCGGCGGCGCGAACAAACCACGAATCTGCGCCTCGGGCACCGCCAGATGAGCAGCCACTACGGATGAAATAGGAGCGGAAAGCCGGTCGAACATGAGGCGGCGCAGCTTGGGCGACGGACGTTTTTAGCAACACTGGGAACGCTGGGGGAGGCGCTGGGGGAAGCGCTGGGGCTGGCAGCTGCGAGCTGCGAGCTGCGAGCTGCGAGCTGCGAGCTGCAAGCTGCGAGCTGCAAGCTGCGAGCTGCAAGCTGCGAGCTTTGAGAGACCGGGGACCACCTACCGCTGAATCCTCACTTCACACCCACTCACCACATCATGGACCCCGCGCCACCCCAATCCAACCGTCACTAATGCCAGCGGCCAGGTCAGAGCCAGCAAGGTCCAGCGCGCGGTAGCGCGTATCCAGCCAAGGTGATGGCCGTTGCGCTGCACCACGACGCGCATACCCAAGCGACGATGCAGCCATGGTCCGCCATGCTGCACCGTGGTCACCACCAGCCACCACAGCAAACACCCCTCGGCGGCCACCGTTCCGGCCGCCAGGGATAGAAAAAAGAGCATGAATGGCCACGGCGAGGTCAGGACATGCAGTTGCCGGGCCACGCCATCAAGACCAAGCCAGCTCGCCGGCAACAGCAGGTGCGCCACCAGTTCGCCAACCGCCGCCCGCGGCGCAGCGGGCATCACCAAGGTGTCATTGTTCAAGCCGGCATCAGCCAACAGCAGCGCGGCAGTGGCGCCGCTGATCACCAAAGTCACACCTATCGTCATCGCGAATATCAATGACAGCAGAGGATCACCGAGCCCAGCCATGAGACGTAGACCGCGTACTCCGAAGGTCGATTTCACACGCACCGTGACGAGGAAATGGCCAAGCTCCAACGCCGCCGAACTATGCGAGGGCGCCTCACTAGGAAACAATTTGCCCGTGCCATGCGCATCCATCGGCGCTGAAGGGGTATGGAATCGATTAGGAGACAAGGCCGAGGTCGAGCCAAGCGCTGGCATCATTTCCGACGGGTGCATGGAAGTCGACCCTTCGCGGCGCTCTGACTTGGCGGTGCTCTCGGCGGTGACGGCGGCAGCAATGGCGGGATTCAATTTGCCACTGGGTGCTTGCGCGGAGTCAGCCAGCGGGTGCGCGAGCTGGCGCGACTTGGCGATCTCGCGTGCGACTTCCTGACTGTCCATCTGCTCGGTCCGCGATCGGTGTGGCAAAGCCTTGACCGCGACAACTCCTGGCGCGGTATCGGCCACCACCCCGGGTGGCGGCACATCGTCATCGCTGCGCACCACCAGACGCACGGGGCCGCACACCACTTCGTCACCTGGCTGCAGCAAGGTGGGGATGGTGATCCGATCACCATTCACCAACACGCCATTGGACGATCCCATGTCATGCGCCAACAAGCGCGATGGCATCGCTTCAAGCCGGGCATGATGCCGCGACAGACGCGGATCATTGATGCGTACGCCGCAGTCCTCGCCACGACCGATGACGGTGACCCCGAGGGGCAAGACCCATGTGCCCGCAGTACCTTCGAGACGCAACGCCATATAGGGAGTCTACCCTATAAAAGTTTCCTGCGGGCCAGCGATTCAGGGCTACGGAGCAGCCACGATGCGGTACACGCGGCCGGTGTTCCAACCGGTAAAGTACAATTCTCCGTCCGCATCCTCGGCAAACGTCGAGATATTGCCGTTCTGCAGCTGGGGATTCAACTCACGGCTGATCTCGATCGGCAGTGGGGTAGCTTTTTTCGCCGCCGCCGTGTCGAAGCGGTACAACCGTTGCGCAGCGAAGTCAGCAAAAATATACCAACCCTGTAATCCAGGAATCGCCGTACCGCGATAAACGTAGCCGCCAGTCACCGACACCCGGCCCTGAGTTCGATCATAATCGAACACCGGCTCGGTCGCCGGCGTAACGGTCTTCTCTTTGGTATAGGGCGGCGTCACCTGGCTGCCTTCACGCACCCGCCAACCAAAATTCATGGCGAATTTTTTCGCCGGTAGCACGTCGATCTCTTCACGTGCATTCTGGCCGACATCGCCGATCCACAGATCACCGGTGAGGCGATCAAAGCTGCAGCGCCACGGGTTGCGCACGCCAAAGGCGACAATCTCGGGACGTTTACCCAATTCATCAGCGTAAGGATTATCGGCTGGAATTGTATACGGCGGCTTGCCATCGACATTCAAACGCAAGATCTTGCCCAGCAGGACACGTCGATCCTGGCCGTTGCCGATGGCTCCGTGACGATCATTACCGCCACCGCCATCGCCCACGCCCAACCACAGGCACGCATCTGGACCGAAAGCGATCCATCCGCCATTATGATTGTCTTCTGGCTGGTCGATGCTGACGATCACCAGCTTGCTCGCCGCATCAACGCTGCCGCCATGCACCGTGAAACGTGCGACTTCGACATGTCCCGCGCCACCACCACCGGGGGCGGTGTAATAAAGATAGATGAAGCCATTGGTGGCGAAATGTGGATGAAATGCCATGCCCAACAGGCCCTGCTCATTGGCGCCGCTGGCCAATGGCGACACGGTCAACAGCGGCTCGGCACGCCAAACATTCGTAGCGAGGTCGAAGCAACGCACTTTACCGGAACGTTGCTCGAGGACATACAGCTCATGCGCGTTTCCCGGCGGCGTGCCGACCCAGGTTGGTAAGGCGATGCCGTCGCACACCAGCACCGCCGCCAGCTTGGGCACCTCGGCCGCCGTCAGGCTGGTGAAACTCAACAAACCAAGGCTCAGGATAAAGTAGCGCATCAGCACTCCGCACGTTGCGCGGGGATGAGTCCGCTGAGACCAAGAAACCACACGCTGCGCTTGCACTACAGCTACCAGCTCAGAAGGCATAATGTAGGCCCAGCGCCAAGCTGCGTACGGTTACCGGACGGGTCGAGAAAATAAGGTCGCTGCGATAACTCAACGACGGCGTCCACGACGACTGCGGCCCCAACCACGACGGCGCTAATCCCAAACCGTACATGACATCGGCGTAGCCACGCTGATCACCTTCCACCTGGCGAGCATACAACCCGCCCACTTCGAGGTGCACCACCCGCCACACGCGTATCTCCGCGACTGGGCCGATCAGGGCGGCGTTGCGTAGCCCGTCCTCAGTCGCCAGCCCTGTGTGCAACCACGAGGCTTCGACGCCCGCGCGCTTTTCGGCGTCAGGCCCGAACAACACCCGCACTCCGGCCAATTCACTGACCCCCAACGGCACACCTTCGCCGCGGTGGTAGCTGCCGACGGTGCTGACGCCGACGCCGACCTGCGGCCGCACCGACCACCGCCAGCCACGTTCACTTTCCGCTAGCGGATGATCAAACTCTGGCATCAACACCGCTTCCATCGCCTCGGCGGTTACAGCTGAACCTAGCAGCATGCACATCGCCACTACCGCAGTTTTCATGGAGCGCGGAAAAAAGCGGCATGCGCTTCATTGAGCAGGGCGTGGACATCAATTCCCGGAGGCGCCTTGCGCGGATCGACCTTGGCCACCGCTTCGGGAGCGGCAAACACCCCAGGGAACCAATCACCTTTGGCTTGCAACATATTATAGCGGTACAATCCGAAATCCTTCATGTCGTAGCATTTCCACATGCGGCGGAAACGCAGGACTTCCGTGATGTTGATGCCGCTGGCATCATTGAGGTATTCAAGTCCTTCCCAGGCGCTGATAGGGTCGACCGACAAGCGCGCGTCGAGGCGATTGAGGGCGGCGCGCGTCGACGGATCCAAAGGTATCGCGGTTGGGAAAATGCCCTTCATCTCGGTGACGTGCGCCGGCGCCGTCATGCCGAACGACAGGGTCTGCACCATCGGCGATTGCAGGCACCAGCGGGCATTGAATTGGATCGGCGTCAATGGCGCGCACAGCTCGCGCAAGGCCGGCGATGGATTGAACAACTGCCCGCCTTTATCATTTGGTGAAATGATGAAGACGCCGATGTCCTTGGCATGGGCATAGACCACCGCCGCCGCGTTGCGCTGGAAGAAATAATAGTAGTGCAGATTCACAAAGCTGAACAGGCCGGTGGCCAGGGCATCGACGATGACCTCCAACGGCCCGTGCGTTGAAAAGCCCACCTCGCCGATGACACCTTCGTCGCGCAGCTTGTGCAGTTCCGCTACCGCTCCGCCGGGCTTGGTGATTTCGCGCAAAGTGTCGCCTGAATTGATGCCATGCCAGCCATACAGATCGATGTGATCGGTCTGCAAACCCTTCAGCTGTTCGTCAACGGAACGCCGCACCTCGTCGGCGGTGCGCGCCCCGCCCTTGGTCATCAGCTGGTAATTCTTACGTGGAACACGCAGCTCCTGATTGAGCACCTTGCCATAGCAATATTCAGACCGGCCATAGCCGTGCGCCGTTTCAATGTGGGTCACGCCCGCCGCCAAGGCCAGGCGGGTCATTTCGCGGCACTCAACGAGCATGTCTTCGGGGATATCATCACGCGGCTGACTCCAGCCAGCTTTGTAGCGCATGCCACCGAGGGTGATCACCGATAGACGACGTTCGGTTTTACCGAAGCGGCGGTATTGCATCGGCGAAGTTTCAGGCGGCACATGCGGCGGACGGATGCTCATGACGGAAGATGACCCCTTATGGACGACTGTCACGTGCGAGCTGTGCCACAGAGCAGCAAGTGACCCGCGACCCGCGACCCGCGACCAGCGACCAGCGACCAGCGACCAGCGACCAGCGACCAGCGACCAGCGACCAGCTTTTGAAGCTCGAAGCTCGAAGCTCGAAGCTCGAAGCCCCCAGCTCTTCTACAGCCTACACCTGATATCCGCTGTCCGGCTCATTCAGCTGCTGGCGTTTGCTGGCCGTAGTCACCGCCTGCAACCAGCCATCAGCCATACGCGCCTGGATCACCGTTCCGGCCGGGGCCTCGGCGATGGTGCGCACCAATAAGCCATCGGCGGTACGTACCACGCTGTAACCGCGAGCGATGACCGCCAACGGCGACAGGGCATCGAGATGCCCAGCCGCCCGCGCCAAGCGCTCATGCAGGCGGGCCACGCGCTCGCCGGCCAAGCGCACCAGCGTCTGCGCCCCTTGCGCCAAACGTTCGCGCGCCCGTTCGACACGCACCGCCGGAGCCGGCAGACGCGCCTGCAGCACGGCCAGATGATGTCGGCGCCCGGCCATCACCGCCGTAGCGCTGTCGTTCAGGCGCAAGGCGAGTTCATCGAGCCGCTGCCGCCGCTGATTGAGCTGATATCCGGGCACGGCCAGGGCTCGGTGCCGACTAAGCGCGGTCAAACGCGTACGCAGTTCAGCAATCCGTTGCGTCATCGAGGTTTGCAAATCGATGCGGCACTGCTGCAGCTGCTCTTGCAAGTCGGCGACCACCGGCACCACCATTTCGCCGGCGGCGGTGGGGGTCTTGGCCCGCACATCGGCGGCGAAATCAGCCAGGCTGGTGTCGGTTTCGTGGCCGACCGCTGAAATCACCGGCACGCGGCTGGCGACAATGGCCCGCACCACGGCTTCTTCATTGAAGGCCCACAGGTCTTCCAGTGAGCCGCCGCCGCGCCCGCAGATGATCACCTCGACCTCGGGATGCCGCTGCAAACGCCGCAAGGCGGCGACGATGCTGACCACCGCCCCAGTTCCCTGCACCAAACAGGGAGCATGGACGATATGCATGCCGGGAAAACGGGCGCGGATCGAATGCAGGATGTCGGCGAGGGCTGCCGAACCACTGGCGGTGACGACGCCGACCGCGCGTGGCAAGACCGGCAAGGGACGCTTGCGCTCCTCCTCGAACAGGCCCTCGGCCAGCAAACGGGCCTTCAGCTGGGCGAAACGGGCCGCCAGATCGCCGGCGCCGATGGCTTCGATGCGCGTGGCAGTGAGTTGATATTGACCGCGTGGGCCGTAGACGCTGAGGGTACCGCGCACCACCACTTGCGCCCCTTCTTTGGGCAAAGGACCGGCGCGGACCACCGTACTACGCCACATGACGAGGCTGATAATCGCCTCGGAATCCTTCAAAGTCGCGTAGAAGTGCCCACTGGGGGCGATTTTGGCCAACGACAGTTCACCGGCCACCAGGACCGTGCCCAGATCACCCAGGGCACCGGCGATGTGCTGGGTCAAGGCGGCGACGGAAAGCGGCTTGGCATCGGACATGGAGGGATCCTCATCGCCCGCGCCACATTTCCATTCCCCGAGGCCATCCCGGCCCACAGTATTTCCCCCCATGACTGAAACATCCGAGCCGACCACGACCTTTGCCGAACTGGGCCTCCCGCCGAGTTTGGTTGCCGCGCTGGCTGCGCGCGGAATTACCGTGCCAACCCCCGTCCAAGCGTCGGTGATCCCGCTGGCCATGACCGGCGGCGACCTGCTGGCGCAGGCGCGCACCGGCTCGGGCAAGACCCTCGCCTTTTTGCTGCCCCTCGCCGCGCGCATCGCCGCCGGTGAGATCTCCCGCGTGTGGATCGTCTGTCCAACGCGCGAACTGGCGCAGCAGGCCGCCCGCGAAACCGAAACCATCCTCGGCACCGGCAAGACCGCCGTGCTCGTCGGTGGTGTTCCCGCTTACCCGCAGGTGCGCGATCTGCGCCGTGG
>JAYVTR010000079.1:0-7785 GCA_043788625.1 Planctomycetota bacterium | reverse complement strand
CCATTTGGGAACCACGCACTGTCTTGTGGGTGGTTACTTACTGACACAATGGGAGTTGCCGGACGCGCTGATCGAAGCCGCAATTTTTCATCATCGACCGCATGAATGCCCGGCCATCGGCTTCACCCCGCTTACGGCTGTGCACATAGCCGATGCGATCGCGTATCGGCTTACCACGCCGTTTGATCATCACCAGATCAGCCTCAATCAAGATTATTTAAATCGTATCGGCGTTAGCCTCCGTGAACTGGCCTGGGAAGCGCTTGCCAAGGACATCCAGCACCAGGTGGAAACCTTATGAAAAAAGTACCGCAAATCGATCGTCTCAGCCATGACGAGGTGCGTAAACTCGCACTGGTTGCCAGCTTGGTTGATAATTGCGTGATCATCACCGATCCCAGTGGACTTATAGAATGGGTGAATGACGGATTCATCAAACTGACCGGCTATCAATTGAGCGAATCTATAGGAAGAAAGCCCGGAACCATGCTCCAGGGCCCGCGGACTGATCCCGCAACGTGCCAGATCATGCATGATGCCCTGGGCAACGGTCACGGATTCAAAGTCGACATTCTCAATTACCGCAAAGACCAAGGCCAATTCTGGTTGTCGATGCAGGTCAAGCCGGTTCATGATGAAGCTGGAGCGATCGTCCAATTCATCGGCATTGGTAGCGATATCACCGAGAGTAAAAAACAGGAACGGGCATTACGTGAAAGCGAGGCTCTTTTTCGGAATATCGTCAATACCGCCCAAGAAGGCATATGGTTGATCAATGACCTGGGTCTCACCACGTATGTCAATCAACGGTTGGCCACGATGTTGGGTTACACGGAAGATGAAATGCTGGGAAAGAGCATGCATGAATTCATGGATGATGAAGCCAGTACGGAAACAGAGAGGAATCTCGTCCGCCATAAGAATGGCATCACCGAAACGCACAATTTCCTCTTTTGTCACAAAGCCGGCCATGACGTGTGGACATCTGTTGCAACCAGTCCGGTGGTCGATGACCAGGGAAACCTGCAAGGTGCCGTCGGCCTGGTGACCGATATCAGCTTCAAGCATACTTCAGATTCCAAACTCGCGTCTGCGCATGCCGAGAACGAACTCCTCTTAGCGACCATCACCACGGCTATCATCGGCATCGATATTTCCGAAAACATCAGCCGCTGGAACGATGCCGCCGAACGCATCTTCGGTATTCCACGTGACCAGACGATTGGAAAAAAGATTGGTGAATGCGGTCTCGCCCTTGATTGGGGAGACATTTATCTGGCTATGAATTCGTGCATTTCCGAAGGTCGTTCGATCGAACTCCATGATACCCATTTCCGCCGCATCGATGGCAAGGATGGAACACTGGATATCAGCATCGTCTCGAGCTGGTCATTGCGCGGCGATGGTCTCAAAGGATTGGGGATCGTGATGATGGCCACTGATACCACCGATCGCAAACATCAGGAAGTCCAGCGTCAGCAAGGGCAGAAGATGGAATCCGTCGGTCAATTGGCGGCCGGCGTAGCTCATGAGATCAATACCCCGATCCAATTCATCGGTGACAATCTAAAATTTCTGAGTGATTCTTTCCATGACGTATTGAATGTTTTGGCCGCTCACGCGCAATTACTTGCCAGCGCTCAACAGCAGTGTGCCACTGACAGCATCATGTTGCCCATCATCAAACATGCTGAAAAAATCGTCAAAATAGCTGATTTGGACTTCATCAATGAAGAGATCCCAAAGGCCATCAGCCAATCACTTGATGGGGTCACACGAGTTGCAGAAATCGTTCGTGCAATGAAAGAATTTTCTCATCCAGACGAAGGTGAAAAGAAGCCGACCGACCTGAACAAAGCCATCCAGACCACCCTGATTGTCGCCCGTAACGAATACAAATATGTTGCCGACCTGGTTACCGATCTCGCCTTGAATTTACCGTTGATTCCGTGCATCGTCGGCGAATTCAACCAGGTCATTCTCAATCTGGTAGTTAATGCCGCGCATGCCATTGGCGATGTGGTCGCCAAAAGCGGCGGCAAGGGAACTATCACCATTTCGACGCATCTTGCCAAGGAGCATGTCGAAATCCGCATAGGTGATACCGGAACCGGCATCCCGCTATCAGCACGATCAAAAATATTTGATCCTTTTTTCACCACCAAGGGCGTCGGCAAAGGAACTGGTCAAGGACTTTATATCGCTCATACGGTAGTGGTGAAAAAACATGGCGGCAGTCTGGCCTTCGAAACTGAAATCAATAAAGGCACCACCTTCATCATCCGCCTCCCCCTGCTCGCGGTCGCCCTATGAACGAACCACGCCTTTTGCGAATCATGTTCGTCGACGATGAAGCCCGCGTCCTACAAGGGCTTCAACGCATGCTGCGGCCACTGCGCAATGAATGGAGTATGCAGTTCTGCGAAAGCGGGGCCCTTGCCTTGGCGGAAATGGCCAAGACGCCAGTCGACGTGGTCGTCTCTGACATGCGCATGCCAGACATGAACGGCGCCGAATTGCTGACCCGGGTCATGCAGGAATATCCGTCAACGGTACGTATCATCTTGTCTGGCCAGGCAGACAAGAATCTGGTGAACAAAACCATCGGACCTACTCATCAATATCTCAGCAAACCCTGCGACACCGAGACCTTAAAAAATGCTATTGATCGCACCGCCAAGCTGCGCCGCATACTCAACAATGATCGCCTTCGACTGCTGACCGGGCGTCTTGATCGTCTGCCGAGCTTACCTTCCTTGTATCTCAAGTTGGTTGAAATGGTTCAACGACCGAATTCAAATCTGCTGGCAGTGGGCGAAGTCGTCTCCCAGGACTTGGGAATGACCACCAAGCTGCTGCAATTGGTCAATTCTGCATTTTTTGGCTTACGTCGCAGCGTCTCCTCGGCCAGTGATGCGGTTGGGCTCTTGGGAGTCGAAACGATCCAGTCGCTGGTGCTATCTGTGCATGCCTTTAATGAATTAAGTGCCCTGCAACTAAGCGATTTTGCACTCGAGACCATCTGGCAGCACAGTCTGGCGGTATCTGTCCTAGCAAAACGCATCGCCATCGCCGAAGGTCTAGAAAAAAACAATGTCGAGGAAGCCCTCATGGCCGGTATGCTGCATGACGTCGGACGGGTGATCCTGGCGACCAATCTGCCGCGGGAATATGCCCAGGTCGTTGCACTCTCTAAGAAAGAAAACCGGCCGCTGCAGACCTGCGAAAAAGAGGTATTGGGAGCCACCCATGCCGAAGTCGGTGCATACCTACTCGGTTTGTGGGGCATTTCCGATCCGATCGTTGAGGCGGTCGCCTTCCATCATTATCCGCTTGAATGCCAGAATCGCACACTCAATGCTTTGTCGATTGTGCATATAGCCGATGCGCTGCATCACAGCGTTGGCCATGCCCCCTCCTGTGGCTCACTCGACGCCACGTACATCAATGAACTCGGCTTAGCGAATCATCTCCCACAATGGATCTCATTGGCCTCGTTGCAGGCAGGTGACCAAAATGGATAGGATCCTCTGCGTCGATGATGAATCCAGTATCCTCTCGGCCTACCAACGCACGCTGAGAAAAGTCGCTGATATCGACGTCGCCGAAGGCGGTGAACAGGGCTTGCGGATACTAGCCTCTGGGGGGCCCTACGCGGTTATCATTTCCGACATGAACATGCCCGGCATGAACGGCATTCAGTTTCTTAGCAAAGCCCGCGAGATTTCTCCCGATTCGGTGCGCATGATGCTAACCGGCGCCAATGATTTAGGCACGGCCATGAGTGCGGTGAATGAAGGGAACATTTTCCGTTTCCTGACCAAGCCCTGTCCACCAGATCAACTCGCCAAATCAATTATTGCCGGCATTCATCAATATCGTCTCGTAACCGCTGAACGCGAACTCCTTGAAAAAACACTCAGCGGTTGTATCGGTGTCCTCACTGAGATTCTTTCACTCGTAGATAGCGAATCGTTCGGGCAAGCCGAATCGCTCCGTGATGACATCCGGCGCATATCACGTTATCTTGCCGTAGTCGACCCATGGGAATTAGAGGTCGCTGCCATGCTGGCGCAGATCGGCCATGTCACCATTCCGCCGGTGGTCGTGCTCAAAGCAAAAACCAACCGTCCGCTTAACGATGTCGAACAGGATATGCTACAACGCATTCCTGAGGTCGGCAGCATGCTGTTGGCCAATATCCCGCGCTTAGAAACCGTCGCGCGCATCGTGTTGTATATAAATAAGCGTTTCGATGGTGGAGGATTTCCGCCTGACAGTGTCAAAGGTGATGGCATACCCATGGGAGCACGAATTCTGCGGCTCCTGTTTGATCTGTCACAGCTCGAACGTGGCGGCGCTCCACGCTATCAGGCACTCGCCGCCCTGCGTGAACGTGGTGGTTATTACGATTTGGCAGTGGTCGATGCCGCCATTGCCTGCCTGCAGGGACCGACGACCGACGCAAAAAAAATTGTGCCGGTTATCAAAATGCTGATGGTCGCAAAATTACGCGCAGGGCAGATTTTGCGTGGAGATATCAAAACCGCGGATGGCCAGTTGCTGATCGCCTCAGGGCAAACCATCTCGGCCCCGCTCCTCGAACGTTTGGCCAATTTTGCCAGGATCACCAGTATCGATGAGCCCATCCTCGTCGAACTGGAAGTCGGACACAACTAACAGCACTCACCTATGGAAAATCACATGTCCCATACCGTTCTGTTCGTCGATGACGACATCAATCTCACCCAGGGTTTTTGCCGCGCATTGCATAAGCAGCCATATCGCATTTTAACCGCTGATTCCGGAGAAGCCGCTCTCCTCCTGCTGGCCTCAGAAAAGGTTGACGTCGTGGTCTCTGACGAACAGATGCCGGGGATGTCAGGCACAGAATTCCTCACCGAAGCTGCCCGACATTATCCCACCACCATTCGCGTCATCCTCTCGGGCAACGCCACCGTCGGCATGGCGCTACGCGCCGTCAATGAAGGCATGATCTATCGGCTCCTCTTGAAGCCGATCATCGTTGACGAACTGGCTTCGACCATTCGCCGCTGCCTCATCCATAAAGTGCTGCTCGATCACGCCCGCGACTGTCTGCATGTGATGCGACGCCAACGCACTCTTCTCGAAGCCATCCATCAGCGTCATCCACACCTGATGGAAGAGATCCAGCACGAAGCAAACCACATCGTCATCACTGATGATGATATCAGCACCGAAGAATCACTCGACCACCATCTCATGACCGAGATTCGTCTGAGCAGTGATTCTTAAAATACTGTTTATTCCACGAGCGCCGCCGCCGCCCGCCCCGATAACCACGCGCCTTCGACTCGTGGCCGACCACCAAACGCATCACCTGCCAGCAGCAACGGCGCGGCGGCCGGCACGCGCACATACGCAGCGGCAACGGTGACCGTGGGCAGACTGTATTTCCATTTCTTCAGCTGGCAGTCGGCCGCCGTGGCGGTGATGCCGATCCGTCGAAGCACCGCTTCAGCCAATGGCCGCAGTCGGTTTATGATCTCCTCATCTGAGTGTGCATAATGCGCGGCACTCCAGGCACCGGTGGCATGCACGATTATACCATCACCCACATTGCGTAAACCTTTGGCACCTTGCGAAGAGACCCAGCCAATAGCGGCATCATCGGTAACCTGCATGCCACCTGGCCGCGGCATCAACGCCTCGCTTACATGCGGGTAATCCAGCATGAGACACAGACAAGGATCGTAGCGGACGGCTGACACCTCGTGAGGTACGCTGAAACCGCAGCCACTCAGCAGCTGCACTGCCTGTGGAGCTGGTGCTGTCAGCACTACTGCCTCTGCCGTCAATATCTGATTGGGGGCGCAGGTCACCTGCCAGCGACCAGCGGCCAACGCTAAGCTGGTGACAGTCAGCTGATCGCGTACCACGACTCCCTGCGCCAGGTGCTTCGCCAAGCGATTCATACCGCCGGGCATCACATAGCGCGGATGTCCGTCAGCGACGCTGTCCCCTCCGAGCCGTGGAAAGCCGTAGCTCCAAACAATTGCACCGGCGGCAAGCAATTCGTCAACAAAAGCGCACTCACGCGCCGAAATGAATTGCGCGCCGGTATCAAAAGATGCCGCGCCCAGGCGCCGCGTGGCCAGCCGGCCACCTACCCCGCGACCCTTGTCGATCACTGTAACTGCATGTCCATTGGACATTAGTTGACGAGCGCAGGCTAAACCGGCGATGCCGGCGCCGATAACGAGCACATCCATATGCAAAGCATCGGTCGACCGGCGCCCGGGAGCAACCACCATGCGCAGCATGACCACCAAGCAGAATGCCCTCGCGCGCAGCTCATCGCCGTACTTGCGCCAACATGCCGACAACCCTGTAGACTGGGTCGCCTGGTCACCTGAGGCCTTTGCCGAAGCCAAGCGCCGCGATGTACCGGTGCTGATATCGATCGGTTATTCCACCTGTCATTGGTGCCACGTCATGGCCCATGAGGCGTTTGAAGACGTCGAGACAGCGACGCAGATGAATCAGCAGTTTGTGTGCATCAAAGTGGATCGCGAAGAGCACCCGGAAGTCGATCACATCTACATGGACGCCGTCCAGGCCCTCACCGGACATGGCGGTTGGCCGTTGAATGCCTTCGTCAATCATGACGGCAAGCCGTTTTACGCCTGCACCTATATGCCACGTCCAAGCTGGCGTGGACTGTGCGATCACCTCACCAACCTGTGGGTTAATGAACGTGAGCGGGTCTTGGGCGCCGCCCATGAGATCACTGAGCATTTGCGAGACGATGATGCGTTAGCAGGTATTTTTCCGGCCAACAGCGATGATCTCCTGGCCCAGCAGCTGGCCCGGGCGTGGGATGCCGCTCATCCCGGCTTTGCGTGGAATGCCCAGAAAGCACCGAAGTTTCCGCCCAACCAATTCCTCAATGTTGCCGTCGGCCATCCACATCCGGCTTTAGCGCAGATGGCTGAGCAAATCCTCGAAGCCATGCAAGACAGCGGCCTGCACGATCGCATTGGCGGCGGTTTCCATCGTTATAGCGTCGATGCGCAATGGCGATTGCCGCATTTTGAAAAAATGCTCTACGACAATGCCCAGCTGATCCCCGCTTATATCCGGCATGGCCGTGCGGATTTTCGTCAAACGGCAATCAATGCCGGCGATTACCTGTTGCGTGATCTGCAGATCGGCAATGCCTTCGCTGCCGCTGAAGACGCTGATGATCCGGATGGCGAAGGTAGCTTCTATGCCTGGAGCCCAGCCCAATTAAATGCTGTCCTTGGCGCCGAAGCCGGGGCGGCATTGGCCCAGGCGTGGAACATCACCCCGGGTATCCGTGAACTCAGTCATCACGGCCATCACGAGCCCGCTGTGTCGCACATTCCGCATCCGCGGGGGGCAGCGGCGATCGGTGATCGTGCTGCCTGGGAACCGCTGTTGCCGCGCTTGCGTGCAGCGCGCGATGCCCGCCCGCGTCCAGGCCGCGATGATAAGCTGCTGACCGATCAGAATGCCATGGCCCTCGAAGCATTTTCGTGGCTGGCCCGACTCACCGGCGAAGCGCGGTTTAGCACGGCGGCGCGTGATCTTGCAGTATTTCTGCGTGGTCGCATGACCCCTTCCGGGCTGCTGCGTCTCCCCGAACGGCCGGCCTACATCACCGATTACGGCGCCATGGTATGCAGCTTGTGCGCCGCCTTCGATGTGCTTGGCGATCCCAGCCTGATTGACCTGGCGGCGACGGTGGCCGACGAGGCCGTGGCTCTCCTGCGTGGCGAT
>JAYVTR010000078.1:0-12833 GCA_043788625.1 Planctomycetota bacterium | reverse complement strand
AGTACCATGATGATGATCATCGGACTGGCCAAGCCTTCACCTTTGGTGATGAAAATGTGGAAGGCCAGAATATTAACCATGATCGGGCCGAGGATGAGCAAACCCAGACGTCGCGTCAGTGGGATGGCGATCAACACCGCACCGGTGAATTCCAAGACTTTGACGAAGTCGAGGTAACCGGTCGGATACAGGGCGCCCATGAACAACGCTGGCGGTGAACCTTCAGCTGGCGGCGGTGGAGTACCCAATTTAAAGAAGTAAGCCACCGAGGCGAACAGGAACAACAGGCCCAACAGGCCACCAGCAAGCATGGGGAGGTATTTCATAGAGTCTCTTCTGATTACGCTGAGCGTACAAATGGGATGGATTTCGCCGGGGCCTGCAGCAAGCGCCGGATGCTGGCCACCACGCCGGCGATGTCCAAGCCTTGAGCGGCCAACTGCTGTTCGCGGCTGGCATGTGCCACGAGTTCGTCGCGCACCCCGACGCGCGTCAGGCGCAATGGCAGATGCGCGTCAGCGATGGCTTCGCCCACCACCGAACCGAAGCCGGCCTGCAGCGCATGGTCTTCGAGTGATAACACCTGGGTGTGCGTCCTGGCCAGGGCTGCCAATAACGTCGCATCAAACGGCTTGGCAAACCGTGCATTGACCAGGGTCACAGCGGCAGCTTCGGCGCCGAGCTCTTGCAACGCCAACCACGCGGTGCGCACCGGCGCGCCATAAGCCCAGATCATCAGTGGCGCTTTTCCGTCAAGACCGGCGTGGCTCGCCTCACCGGCGCACACGACCTCGGCCTTGCCGAGCACGATCGGGGCCACTGGCTTGCTTGAGTCGGCAAAACAATCCGGCACTTCATCTTTGGGATAACGGATGACGTAGCCGGCCAAACGCCCCGGCGTGCCACGTTCGACCTCAGCCCAGCGCACCATCGCCGCCAACTCGGCGCCATCCTTCGGCGCCAGCAGGGCCAACCCGGGGAAGCAGCGGGTATAGGCGATGTCGTAGAGCCCCTGATGGGTTTCACCGTCTTCGCCCACCAAGCCAGCGCGATCAAGGGTGAGCACGATGCCCAAGTTGCGCTGCACCACCAACTCTTGGAAGATCTGATCGAAGCCACGTTGGGCGAACGTGGAATAGTGCGCAATTATAGGCCGCAAGCCACTGATCGCGAGACCTTCGGCAAAGGCGAACGAGTGCTGTTCGCAGATGCCGACGTCGTACATGCGATCCGGAAAAACCTGGCCAACGGCGCGCAGGCCGGTGCCCGACGGCATGGCGGCGGTAATGGCGATCACCCGCTCATCAGCGTGCATCAAATCGATGACCGTATCAGCAAATACCTGCGAGTAGGTTTTGCCTTTTTTCGCCGGCACGCCAACCACTGGCAGCGGTGCGCCGGTATCGATGTCGAAGCCCTTCGGCCCATGGAATTTGAGCGGATCGGCGATGGCCGGATCCCAACCGCCGCCTTTTTGTGTATGCACATGCACCAAGATCGGCCCCGAACGGCTCTGCACCCGGCGCAGCAGCTCTTCGGTGGCAGCGATATTGTGGCCATCGACCGGGCCGAAATAGGTGAAGCCGAGATCTTCAAAGATGTACCCCGGCGAGACCAGCTTGTGCGCCACCAGTTCGATATGCTCGGCCAGGCGCTTTAAGTATTTACCGCGCGGCAGGGCCTTCAGGGCGCTCTTGAAGCGCTCATGCAGGTTGGTGAACACCGTGCCGGTACGGATGCGGTCGAGATGCGTGTGCAGCGATCCGGTGGGCGGATCGATGAAGTTGCCGTTATCGTTGAGGACGACGATCAAATCGCTCTTCAACTGGCCGGCGTTGATCAGGCCCTCGAACGACATGCCGCCGGTGAGGGCGCCATCGCCGACCACCACCACCGTATGCCGGCGGTGCTTCTGCCGGCGATAGCCTTCAGCTACCCCGACACCGGTCGAGATCGCCGTCGATGAATGGCCGACCTTGGCCAGATCGAAGGCGCTTTCCAACGGATCAGGGAAACCAGAAATCCCACCCTGCTGACGGTTGGTATGAAATGACTGCGCCCGACCGGTCAGCAATTTATGCGGATACGCCTGATGGCCGACATCCCACAACACCCGATCCGAGGTGAAATCAAACACCCGATGCAAGGCGATGGTCAGCTCCACGGTGCCCAGATTGGAAGCCAAGTGTCCGCCGTGCCGTGAGACGGTCTCCTTGATGCGCAGGCGCATCTCGCCGGCGAGGATTGCCAGCTCAGCGAGGGAGAGCTTGCGCAGGTCGGCGGGGGCGAGGAGGGAATCGAGGAACTGGGACATGGGCGGTAGCATAACGCCGATGGCGCGAGGGTAAATTCAGAAGACTGTCAGAAAGCAGGCCATAAAAATACTTTTATCGTTTAAAAACAACTAGATTACAACTAATCGGTACGCCAGCGAAGGTCAGCCGTGAGGTATCTTGAAAAAGGCCTAAATCTTTTACCCGTTGAATTGATGAAAACCCCACTTCTTTCAACATCGAACCCATGATTTCCTGATCGAGCCCGACGAGATGGTAATCGAAAGCATCTATGTGCCCACCGAAGATCATCCGCATGACATGAAATCGCTGGGCCACAGTCAATTTACCACTCGCATACAGGTGCGTTAAAATGGCCAGATCAGGAAAGCTGAGATAGAGGCAGCCCGTCGGAGAAAGAACCCGATGCCATTCCTTCAGCGCCGCTTGTAAGGGGCCGTTGTAGTCAAAATGCTCAATGACGTGCGAAGCGTACAGATCCTCAAAGGTGCCGTCAGGGAAACGCGAGAGATCCTGAGCATTGCCAAGGTGATCAACTTCGGGTCGTGGCAGCGCATCAATGATTTCCCAACCATCTTGACGGATTTGACCGCCGATGTGTAATTTTCTTGGCATGAACGCAATCCATTCTTTCTTGGCAGATCTTTCATCAGCCTAGATTTGACATTTCTTGACTCAAGAGTTACCTCTAGCAAGTATATTCTCATTTGAATAATCTCACGCATTGCTCATGACATGAGCAATTGGGTAATTTAAAGTCAATGAATCATTCCCATCTCATGAGAGCCATGTGAAAAAAGTAGCCGAATTAATTCAACGACGTGAGTGGATAGCCGCTGAGGCGCGGCTCATAAAATTAAAAAATAAATCACCATTTGACCACCAGTTACTTTTTAATCTGAGTTACGTCTTTAACGAACAAGGGAAAGTTGACGAAGCCATCAGCGCCTTACGCCAATGCCTGGCGGTGGCTCCGGAATACATCCCTGCGATGTTGAACATCTCCATATTGCTGATGCGAATAGGCGAACAGAAACAAGCTCTTCGCTACGCCCAGATGGCTACGTTCAAACAGCCAAATGAAGCGAGCCTTCATTACCATTTGAGTCTCTTATGGAAAGCCTGCAAGAATTCCGCCTATGCATTGGAGGCCGTAGATAACGCCTTGCGGCTCAAGCCCCAGTCCGCGCCATGGCGGGTTCACAGGATGCAGCTGCTATCGACCTTGCAGCGCGACGAAGAAGCCGCAAATGAGGCAAACCGTCTCAAGCTGATTCCGGAATATGCTGAAAATCTAGAGGTATTGCATACACTGAATTCATTTCACGCGGCATTCAGCGAATGGGAAAAGGTCCGCCACTGTATAAAGGCTCTCGTTACTGCAATTTCACGGCCCGAGGCAGCCTTGAATCCTGCCAGTTTAATGATGTCGCTGGATGTTCCCAGCACCCTCATCCGACTGGCCAGAAACGCAACAAAAGATCTCCCTGCACGTCAACGCCCCCCGAGGAAATGGCGGGGCGGCAGAATGACCATCGGTTATCTTACAACCGACGTCCGTGAACATCCGGTAGCCCAAATGTTGTTTGACGTTCTTCCCCACCATGACCATGAACGCTTTGAGATCGTCTTAATCCGCCTGGCTCCTTCTGACGGTTCTGAAATTGCAGACAAGATCGCATCGATGATGGATCGCGTGATTGATTTAATAGGTGTCGCCGATGTCATGGCAGCCTTAAAAATTCAAGAGGCCGGCATTGATATCATCATCGACCTCATGGGACTCACCGCCGGTCACCGCACCGATCTCTTAGCCATGAGACCCTGCGCTACACAAATCCTATGGTTAGGATGCCCGGTTTCGACCGGCTGCACGCACTACGACGCCTTCATAGTGGATGATGTCGTGGCTCCTAGCGGCTATGAAGAATTCTGCTCGGAACCACTCTTACGGCTCTCTTGCTGCTATCATCCGATCAGCCAGGGGTTACATAACCAAAATTCAACGCTGACCAGAGAGCACTTGGGCATCCCACGAGACGCCCCACTGATCGGACTTCTCCAGCAGCCAAACCGTATCCGGCCAGAATTCATTGAAATGATGGCACGCGTTTTCGCTCGCCATCCAAGTGCACATCTGATGATCCGCGTCAAACTCGATTCGATTGCACACGTAAAGGCACAACTCACTGAATGGGGAATCCTTCCGGAGCAAATTCACTTCCTGCAGCATTTCAAGCATCGCGACGACTACCTACGCGTCGTCAGTCTCATCGACCTCATCCTTGATAGTTATCCGTATGGCGGACACAGCACTATGGGTGAAGCTCTATCTCTTGGAACACCGGTACTGACTTGTTACGGCCATACCATTCACGGACGAGTGGCTGCGAGCATGATGCACGAGCTCGAGCTTTACGATTTAGTCACGACCTCACCCGAAGAACAACGCGACATGCTCGACCGATTGCTTGCGCAGCCCGACTTGCTTGCCATCTGGAAACAGCGTTTCAAAAATGCCTCGATGCTATCGCCAGATACACGTCACATTCGCCTGGTTCGTGAACTCGAGAACGCATACGGCGCTACGCTCCGCAGCGCTACCAAACTAGACCGCCTTCAAATCGACGAACCGGTCTGATCTGCTGGTTATAGCCGCACTCTACAACAAAAATATCATTCCCGACCCATTGCGGATTACGGAGGCGTCTGTGGCCAGGGCAACCCCAACTGCATCTTCCGGTCGAGATCGGCTAGGCGTGCAAGCTGTTCCGGAGTGAGGTTACTCATCATCCCCATGAAAAGCGACGTGTCGGTGCGTGCCAGCCGCAGCCCCATCCGGATGCGGCTAAAAATAGCCGCATCATTCAATGCCCCTCGCGCATAGAGCCACAGTCCTGCGGCCGCGATGCCAGGAATTTCAGGGTAACGTTCCAGGATCAGCCGATAACGCTCTCGCTCTGCATCTGATAGTGGCCGCGCTAACGCCGTGGCTATCGTCTGCCGCCAAACCACTACCGCTCCATCAAGGTCCGGACTATCGGCGTCGGCCCGGGCGATCGCCTGAGCACGAACACGTAAGGTGGGAGACAAATGCATTAGATCGATTGCCGCCAGATCACCATAGGGCGCATCCTGAAATGGCGTACGCCGCAAAACTGCGGCGAGCGCATCCATATCTTCAATGGTAGGCTCTGCCCGACGCATCGACCATGCCAACTCAGGCCAATGTACAAACCATCCACAATAATGATGAGCTGCGGATAAGGCAATTCGCAAGGACTCCGAATCAGCATTCAGGTCGGGAGCATTCTGGGTAAATGATACGAATTGACTGACAAAGTCCGGATTTCGGACATTTTTGATGGCAGCCAAATACTGAATTATCGCCGGATTCCTCGTGATACGCGCGACTGTGAGGGATTGCGTCCATAAGCTGATCCCTGCGGTAATCGCTGTCAACAAACCCACCGCACCTATCAGGGATGCGGCTTTGTTTGGTGACTTGAGCGGGGCCTCGTCAGCAGTCCAAGCACACCCAAGCACAAATGGTACCCAAACGTGACCCAGCAAGCTGCCGGGTGACGCATCAACCAAGATGGCCGGAAGGACGGCGCCGATAACGCACCCGAGCTCTACCCTTCGCGAGGGAGCAACCGAGCCGAGCAAGCATGCGGCCGCGGCGGCGAGCAAGCCAAATCCTATAGCTCCGCCCGACACCAGGACTTCAAGCACCGTCGAATGGGCATGTATCACGAATGAACCACTCGCGGTCAGAACGCGCGCCGACTCGCACATGCCTTCCTGCATCGCGTAACCGCCGGCTGGGCCAATACCAAGCATGGGATGAGCCATGAATTCACCCCAGGCAGCCCGATAGAGCAGTGGTCGCAAGGCGTCGCCGCTTTCCGTTCCTGGCAGGAATCCCATCGCCATCGCCACTACGACCGCCATGAGGCCGAGCATTGCAAACCCCAGCATGAGACGCAGATCACGTCTAGGCACACGGAAAATAAGCGCCCCGCCGATCGCAAGCACGATCGCGGCCACTGCCAGACGCCTTCCGCTGAGCCAACAGAAGATCAAGCCCGCCATGAGACCGATGAGCAGAAGCCAACGATCCCAAGAACCACTTTCCTTGCGCATACCCAACACCGCAAAAGGAAAAACTAATAGCGGAATAAACAAATTCGCCAACAGGTTCGAATTTATTCCTCCCCAAATATTCTGGCTTCGATTAAATAAATCTCCAGAAAACCACGACGCCACAACAATGCCGATGACCAATACTGCTACGGCACGAAGCGGGTCACGCCAACGTCGGTTTCCCATTTTTTGAGCATAGTAGATACCAGAAATGAAAACGCCGATGCCTAGGGCATCGTGGGCTAATGACCACCAAGCGACCGCGGGCACCGGTGAAATCCATGCCGCACCGATCGCCGACCATAGTAACCATAAGACCAGGAAACTACCAGTCCAAACGCCGAGCATACTTTGGGTAAGGCAACTTCTAAAACCAGCGCACCACGACATAAAGAGCACGGTTAGCAGCGCCAATGCAGCACATTCCATCGGCCAAATAGCGTGGTTTAATACACCGCTCGCGAGACCGATAAGAAAAATAATCGGTAGAATACCAAAAAAGTTCATTTGCACTTAAACATCCAAAATGTTCTATCTCACTCGGAAAATACGGAACATTTAAAACATTTTTTATTTTTGAAAGGGTACCGCGTTAGAGCTGTTCACAGATGGATTCGATGCCGTAGGATCGGTCGTGAATATATAACCACCCCCGGTAGGCGCGACAACTCCCAGTATCAGACTAGAATTGTTCACAGTGGCTTTGGTGGCATAGACAATTCCACCAAGAGCGATCGCGAAGGCGCGGCGCCCATCATTTCCTGGGTTGGAAGGGGCGGCATAACCGCTCCAGAATGATTCGTTCCAGCAATAGTTGTTAGAACCCCCGCTGATGCCTGAGGTCGGATCAACAGAAATGTCGAGCTGAAATTTATACGGGCCAATGGCCGTGCCATCAGCAACATTGAAAGCCTGCGATATCAAGGTGAGAGAACGGGTCGTAAAGTTGGTCCCGACGTCGGTTGCGACGGGGGTAGTAATAGCCGACACCTGGGCCGCCCCTGCCAACCACCGAAGGTCGCCCGCATATTCCCCGCGACCATCGCCATCAACGTCAGAATAGGCACTCGATTGGAACTGTACCTGAGCAGCATAAATGCCACTTTTCAATGAAGCCGCTGCGGCCGCTTCATTAGCGATGACGCGCGACTCAAGCAAGTTTGGAATCGCGATAGCCGCAATGATGGCAATAATCGCGATGACAATCATCAACTCGATCAGAGTGAAGCCCTGGCACATGTAGTTCCCTGACTTAAATGCATCATTTGTAAATAGTTGCTCATAGAGCTAATGGCGTGGTCGTTTACCATATATGGGGTAAAAAACCTTGTAATTGATAACCTTATCATGGCCGCGCCGAATACGTCGTCATTCGCCATGCATATACTCAAAAAAAGGGAGGGGGATATGTGCCCCCTCCCCACAAGGCAATTTAAATGCTCAATCTTACTTCAAGAAAGCCGACGCATTCGCCGACTTCACCTGTGCGTTAGAGAACGCTGGATTGGTAACGAAAATCGAACTCGATGCCGTGTTTGCGCCACCACCAACCATGGTGCCAGGGGTGCCAGTGGCGCAGCTTGTGGCAGCATAGCTCACAGCCGTCAAACCGATAACAGCCGTAGTCGCCGCCAGGGTTTGCTTGGTCGAATAGACGATTCCGAAATTATTGATACCGAAAGCACGACGACCATCATTGCCCGGATTGGCTGGCGAGGCGTACGCGGCGAAATAACTCTCGCCGTTGATCTGGTCGCCGTTGACGGTGCCGGTGGACGTACAGATATCTACCTGGTATCCATAGGCACCGATCGCCGTACCATCAGCAACATTGAAACTCGGCGAAATCAAGGACAGGGCCTTAGGACTTAAGCCAGTCGTGAGTGAACCAGTAGCAGTGGAGGTACCAGCCATTGACGCCGTATCGGAAGCATATTCGCCACGACCATTGCTATCTATATCGGAATAGGCGCCCGACTGGAACTGCACCTGAGCAGGAAAGATACCACTCTTCAAGGAAGCAGCAGCAGCCGATTCGTTAGCAGTGATGCGCGACTCGAGCAAGTTGGGGATCGCGATCGCCGCGATGATGGCGATGATCGCGATGACGATCATGAGTTCGATAAGAGTGAAGGCCTGGCGCATGATGTTTCTCCTGCGTTGGTGGGTTGACGTGAAGATATAGCATAAATTCGTGCCGATGTCGACAGTGCTGTCAAAAAGGGTTTTTAAGATCAAAAAGTGCATCTTTAGGTCAAAATGATTCTTTATTTTGAAAATAGCAACAATTATCACCACTTAACATTGTCATGGACTAACAAAATATGTCACTGATTAAAGACTTAACGTGCATTCCAGCACGCGCCAACCCGCCCTTGGTAAGGAAGGTCACGTTCAATATGCCACACCTTCGTCAAGCACGCGACGTGGCTCAGCGTCTGACTATGCCGCAATAAACGCAAACTGGTCGTTACGGATCTGCCGCGTCGTTTCACTTATTATGTAAATTAAATTACCTCATCGGTATTCCGTGCGTTCCGGAGAATTTTTTTAATATATTCTACACTTGACAAGTATGACGTCTATCGCATTATCCTGCGACAAATAATTCGAAATAATTTTTTCGACCTACTCTGGATGGCTTTGATGATTGCTCGTGCCAATGAACAGAACTGCTTTTATTATAATCATGTAAAGAAAATAACGTGTAAGAACTTTTTCTTGCCTTATTTTTTATTCTTATTTTTAGCTGGCTTCACTTCTCCGCTCCTTTGTGGCCTAGAAATCGATATTCACGAGGCGTGGAAGAGACCGAGCGGCTCGCAAACATTCTCCTACATCGGTTCTTTCCGCTGGCGGATAGCTCAAGATCTTTCTGACATGCACCAACCAGCATATGAGAACAGAATCGGCGACGCCACACTTTCGGTGCAATTTCCTCCGGGCGTAAGTAATCCCTCAACTGGAAACGGCTGGGGCGGCGGAACAGTTACCACATGGATGGATGTTTCCGGTGTTTATACAGTGATCATTTCGGTAACTTGTGAACGGTTTGTTGGCACACTCCAAGGTTACGCAGTCGACGGACCAATTTACGGAAATTGGATCTCGGTCGGTCTTATTACCAAAACTAAAACAATGGTGTTGGATACTAATAATAATCCGCCACCACCGCCGTGCACGCCTTGCACATGCAAAGTTCCATTAGCAAATCCACTACCTTCAAGCCAGATAAAGCCGGTGATCACGGCTGAAGCCACCAATGATCTTTCCTCCGCTTACAACCGTACCCTCGACTTTGTGCATACCGTTAGCGATTATCGGCTTGATGGAGCAAGCGGATGCACTCCCTGTGGCAGTGCGGGGCCGGGCCAGGTCGGGTTACCAAGGCTGAATATTGAACGGGTCCAGGCTCCAGGATATCGAAGCAGTGGTTCGTTTGGATGGGGCGGATATTTAGCAACCGATCTTCGTGTTCAAGTCACCTCAACCGAATCAGTTCTACACGATCCACGCAGTGCAAACGATACCTATTTCCCCCTTCAGCTGAATGGCCAGCCAGCCATTCTCGACGATAGCCACCTCGCAAAAGCGGTACGTGCTATCGATGCCAATGGCGCACTCGTTTCTGTGAATCAGGCGACGGCCATGGTGATCGAAGGCTGGAATGATCAGGTACTGATTTTTGAATTGAGTCCGGCTCTCGCTGGTGAGCGTGCTGGCCGCTTGATGCGCGCGACCGATGCGAACGGGAATGTAACCGTCATAAGCTATCGCTACTCCGCCGCAGATCTCGCTGGTGATCCAACCGGCAACGGCAAGTGGTGGGCAGTTGCCACGATTACCGGCCCAAGTGGCGATGTGGCGACCTGCACGACGTCGAATACGCCAGTTGGCGATGGCTATCCCATCATCGGCATAGCGTTGCCTGATGGTCACTCATTGATTTATACGTACGGCACCCTGGCCACCGTAGGTGGCGTGACTCTGAACGGATTGCAGGATGTCACCCGCGCTGATGGCTCTCATTCCACCGTCAGCGGTATCGCAAATGCCAGTGGCGGCTTGGACCTCATCATCACTGATCCAGGTGAAAAAAACACGGCTCATCAGACGAAAACTGTGGTTTTGAGCGGCCCTGTGTGGACTGACCCCGTGACTGGCGTCAATGCCGCCTGGCGCGTTCGTGCAGTGCGTAACGGCGCCGGAGAAATCGTCTATGCGAATCAGCGCATCGCCAATGGCACTGAGCGTTGGACGGTCATCAGTGATCATGGCGCCTACTTCCGTCTGGTCACGGATGCGTCGGGTGCGACCCTACGTACTGACCAAACGACAGCAGCTGCCGTATGGACGACTGACCCCGCCACCTGGGCATGGCAGACGCAAGCCTCTTATACTATTTCAGATCGCAGTCGTATCGATCAAGTCGTGGATGCCCTTGGTCGTTCGCAATCATGGGGAAATGATGGGAGTACAGGACTTCTCTTGAGCGTAACAGATGCTGCCAATATACCGTCCGTGTCTGTGCGCGACACCGCCGGCCACGTCATCCAAGAAACCGACCGCCTCGGTCGCATCACGAAGTACACGCGTGACGCGCAGGGCAACGCCCTGACCATCACGCGTGGCTTCGGCACGCCTGAAGTCGCGACGGAGTCCTCGACGTACGACGCGCGCGGCCTGCGTCTGTCGCGCACCGACGGGCTCGGCAATCGTACCGATTTCGCCTACAACACCGCCGGGCAGCTCCTGACCGAGACCCAGCCGGCGGATGTGCTGAACGGCGTGCGGCCGGTGAAGACCTATGTCTACGACGCGGTCGGTCACCTGACCTCGCTCATCGATGCGCAGAACCGCAGCACGTCGTTTGGCTATGATGCGAACAACCGCCTGGTGACCACCACCTATGCTGACGCGACGTTTGAGCAGACGACCTATGGCAGCGGTGCGGCCTCCAACCAGGTGGTCAGCAAGCGTGACCGCAACGGCAACGTGTCCTCGTGCACTTATGACACGGCCGGGCGCAAGGTGCTGACCACGCGCGTGGTCACCAGTGCCACCGGCACCACCGAGACGCACAGCGAGGCGTGCACCTTTGTACCCGGCACCGAGCTGGAGGCGTCGTGCACGCGCAACGGCGAGACGACCACCTATACCTATGACTTCCGCAATCGGCGCAGCGCGCAAACGCTGTACGTCGGCCTGACGCAGACGCGGACGACCACCTGGGCCTATGACGCCGCCGATCGGCGCATCAGCGAGACCGACGCCGACGGGCGCACCACCTATTTCGTGTATGACTTGTTGGACCGCGTGGTGCGCACGGTGCGCGAGGCGGTGCCGGGCGGCGTGAGCGCGCCGGCGACGGTGGCGACCCTGGCGCGTGATCTGAGCGACAATGCGGCCTTCGTCATCGACGAGACGCACTACGACGCCGAAGGCCAGGTGCTGGCCCGCATCGACGGGCGCGGCAATCGCACGGCGTTTGTCTATGACGCACTGGGACGGATGACCAGCCGCACCGAAGGCGCCGGTTCAGCCGTGGCCGCGGTAACCACGTATGTTTATGACGAAGCCGGCAATCAGACCGAGGCGCGTCCGCCGGTGACCGGCTCGACCGGGGCGGCGGTGGTGCTGAAGACCACCTATACCGGGCGCAACCTGCCGGCGACGCGCACCGAGGCCTTCGGCTTGCCCGAACAGGGCGTGACCGCGTTCAGCTATTTTGCCGATGGCAAGGTAGCGACGACGACGGATGCCAATAATCATGCCACGGCCCATACCTATTCGCCGTGCTGCGGCCGCCTGACCCAGACGCAGGACGCGTTGGGTTTTGTCACCGCGTATACCTATGACGGGGTCGGCAATGTGCTGACCGTCACTGATGCCAATGCCAATGTCACCAGTACCACCTATGACGCTGCGCATCGGCCGCTGAAGCGCACCGATGCGCTGGGCAAGGTGTGGACCTCGACCTATGATGAGAATCTGACCGATGGCCTGGGCATCGATGCGGCGGCGACCTATGGCCCGCTGCTCAGCGGCCTGGGCTTTGGGCGCACTGCCGCCACCGGCTTTGGCGCCGATGGCTCGGCCGTAGCGGTGAAGGATCCCAACGGCAATGAAGTGGTGACCGTCTATGATGGGGCGCGTCGGGTGGTGCGCACCATCGATGGCCTGCGCAAGGTGTCCTCGGTGGTCTATGATGTGGCAGTGACCGATACCGTGACCCTGCCGGGTGGCGGCACGGCGACGGTGGCGTTGCGGGCGACGCGTGCCACGGACGCCCTCGGCGCCAGCACCGAACAGTGGAGCGATGGCCTGGGGCGGGTGCGCGTCAGCGTCGACGCCCTGGGCAAGCGCCTGCGCGCGAGCTGTGATGCCAGTGGC
>JAYVTR010000077.1:0-7060 GCA_043788625.1 Planctomycetota bacterium | reverse complement strand
CCCGTGCCATGCCGTCCGCACAGGCGCATCGCATCTTGGCTGATAGTCGTGCCTGGGCCCATGAGAATCAGCGAGACGGTTTGGTGTGGCACTTGATGGTCGCCAGCCGAAAGATCACTACCTGAGGCAGCGATAAAACGAAGACAGCCATCTCCCACATACAGATTACCAAACGATAACCACAAAAGACCGACGCGATCCGCATGCGGAACACGTGCTGTTTCGAGGCCCAAACGACCTTCCAACATTAAACTGATGTCACTGGCTTGAGCCGAATCATACCAAATCCAAATGCACGATGGCGGCCTATGCCGCGAGCCAAAGTAGCGGTAAACACAGCACTATCCGTAATGACGAGACTGCCACTAAACGAGACATCCGGCAAACGAGTGCGCCCCTCGCTGCGACCACGCCACGTATTGGCGCCGTTTTTGTGTGGCTTCATCCAACCTGTGACCAAAGCATCGCTCAACGTAGCGCCCAGGTCGGCATCCCAACCACGTTCGCGTAGCCAGGCCGCGTAAATGGTACCAGCATCCAATGTATCGACGGCCACGTCCTCACGACGCGCATACCACAGGAGATAATCATGTTCAGTCCCCCGTTGTTCATTGCGCCCACCATTGCGCACCACCGGACACGCGCGCACATCAAAGGCCACGGCACGACCACGGGCAAGAGTCGGCATTGGTTTTGATCCGCTACGTGACCAGTCTATCGCACCAACATACAACGGGTCGGAAAGCTCTACCTCAGTCTGATCTAAAGAACGAGCCGCATACGCCCACATCAGCATGCGCTTAGGATCGAGGTACCATGGTTTCGGAGTGGCCGCCTTGCCAAATAAGCCACAGAGCAGGGCGTGTCCTGCATATCCCTGATCCTCGTCACTGAGGGGAATCTGCTGTTCACGAGCGATGGCAGCCAGACGCGCGGGATCGATAGCGAGACGCCACAGATGAAGATCAGACATGAGTGGTCTCGGCGGCTGGAGGATCAATGAGTCCCGCCCGGAGGAGCCGACGACCCGTGTGGCTTTGACTACGCCAATTGCGTTCATCATTGATAGGCTCAACGCGATTAGGCGTTGGACCTGATTCATCATGCGGCCACCAAGCGCTTAGCGGTTGGTGGTTACCGTGTCGGTGCCGAGGTATGACCTGAAGCGCTGCAATCACCGTCTCAGCCTGGATACGACCCAGTAAAATAGGTCGCGAAGGGATGCACGTTTTACGGCCTAGAAACAGCGGCCGCACCGGCTGCTGCAGAGCCGCATATACATCATCCAGCAAAAGGTCACCGACCCCGTCTAGTGTGAAGGCCACGGTTTGAATCCGGTCGGCCAGATAATGACGCTCACGGATGTGTGTCCCTTCCTTGGCCGCCCCACCACCACGCCCTTCAACAGCTCCGCGCGTAGTCCAACCTTCTAAGAGAAAATCCTGACCGAGATCAACGGTATGGAAATCTTGGATGCGCTCACCGTCGCGATCGCAACGGCTCGCCAGACGAAGGCGATCTTGCAGGCTTTGCAGACGTTTGTGATCGGCATGATCCCAACCGAGCGCATTGGCGAGCAAGCCGGTAATGAGAGACCGTCCGGGATGGTCGTTCGTAAATCCACGGCTATCAACCAACACTCCGCCGAACGCCATCAACGGCGCTTCAAAACGTAAGATCAGAATGTCACGCATCAGGCCACCTGTGCAGCGACCCAAGCCGCCAAGGCATCCAGATTCATTCGCTTACCAACCGAGCCTGGTTCGGCATTGGCCGCACCTTCGGCGTTTCCGGGCGTTCCAATCAGGCGTTTCGCCATTTCATCCTGGCCCCTGACCAGATGGGCACGCGCTGGTTTATTGGGATAATTCCAGTCGAGATCACAAAGTTCTCCGCCCACAGCGGCATACGAATTCCCAACCAGATCGCCACTGGCTTTCACTGGCTTGATGAACGCATTGGCCAAAGTGCACGGCTGGCGAGAGCCAGCTTCAGCCAAAACCAGGTGCGCAAAACTATACGGCGCCGTAGATCCGAGCTTGGCACCTGGTGACACCGTGGCGATGAGATGGGTCAACGCCCCTGCGACTTGGGCAGCCTGACTACGATCGGCCTGCTCCCACTCCTTGGCGTTCATCCCCGTAAGGTTGGCAACCAACAGCGGAATATCGATCGCGACATAGCTGTAATAGAGTCCGCTGGTCAATTCCGTATTTCCAATGTGGCCCGAGCCAAGTTCTCCATCGTTGCTTACCAGGTCATCAATGGCGCTGAAATAATCTGCTTCTGAGGCATCTGCATGCACCGTGAAAGCATGCGCTACATGCACGGCCGCGTCGCAACGAGCTAACACATCGCTGGTGACCATACGGCCAAACAGAGCCGCATCGAGACCTCCACCAGCGACCATGCGTTGCAGGTTTTCAATGCCGGCTTTGTCGAGCTTTGCCGCTAACGCTTTCCTCGCGGAGGCGCCATCGTTGGCTTCGGGTGCAATTTCAAGGCCGATTTTTACCAGGTAGGCGATCTCTTTAGGACCAATCGGAATGACTTGGCTTGCGATATCGGCATCATCGCTGGCTTCGGGAGTTTCGGATGAAGCTGCTTTCTTGGTCTTACTCGCTTTTTCTTTGAGCTCGAGCCCCTTCGTGCCTTTGAGAACCGCAATTTTCAAAGCCGTTTTGACGGCTTCAGCTCGTGGCTTATCCAAACCCGCAGCAAGTAATTGTGGTAAAACGATACGTTCGAAAGTTTCGCGCGAACGAATCGAAACCCCGCTGATGGTCGCCAGACTGTGATCACCTTGAAAGGTGCGCCAGTGACGCTTGAGGCATTGGCTACTGATGCGCGTACGCGTCACGCCGCCAAACGGCAGACGCTTGGCGAAGCCAGCATCGTCGCGATTCAACAGAGCGGCTGGGTAACTGGTTAAGGTATGAAACTGAAGAAAACGAGCGGGCATGGATTAGTCCTTTGAAGTAGGTGATGCAAGGGTGCGATAAAATGCTGAAGCAATATGACGGCGACAGCGGTCGCCTGCCACAGAATCCGGTTCGTGGCGAATCAATTGGGATAATTGGTTCCAATCCGCAGAAATTTTCTTGGCGTTTAGAAAACGAACCGCTGAAAGAAATTCGTGAATCTGGTGATCGTCACGCGCCGATAACAAGCGATTAAGGCGAAGTTCGCTGTAACTGGCCTGTGCAAGCGCAGTACCAGGATGCATCTGGGAATGATCAAGAATCGCCATTCCACAGCAGAGTGCTGCCCACGTGCGTTGATGTTCCTCTGGTGATGCACCTAGAAATGGTTCGATCCGGGTAGCCCACATTTTCCAGAATGTCGCTGGCCAGGTCGCCGCTCGATCAGGATCGAGACGTCGTAATTCAGCACGTGGCCCATTACACAACACGGTGTTTATATGGAATGCCAGATGCCCAGGATCGAGCCCGGGGGGAAGAAGCGCCGTACTCATGCATGCACCTCGGATTGCGAGGTCTCCATCAGGGTTTTGAAATGGGTAAACAGACCGTGCTTGAAGCGCGATTCAGACTCGGAAATCCGCCGCCAACGCAGTGCTGCTCCGGGCAAAGCCGTGCGCAGGACATCTCTATGCAACAACTCCGCTGAAACGCGAAGATCCTGCTGCCACTTTTGGCGAGCAACCGATTGATCTGTATCCACGTGCTCCCAAAGATGAGAAAAGAAAGCTGCATCAGCACGTGCCTCGAAGCAATCAAGCGGGATTCTCGAAGGCTCGTTATGTTCACCCGCAAGCGCCTTGAGGGCGGGCCACAACACGCGATTACGCATGTCGCCTACGTCTGAGACGTATCCGACAGCACGTTTGGCAAGTTCGGCCTTTCCATCAGGCACTAGAAGACGCAGGCGAGCCTTAGATGTGATCGGGATATATCGTTCATGGTAGCCATTCGTTTTGCAATTACCCCGCACTAATGTTCGACCAACCCACATAGTCGCGTTATCGAGTGTATGTTGTGCAGCTGGTGGCGTCCAATCGCTCCCGAACAAAAGATCTTGTACTCGTCGGTAAGAAAATCCCCCGGCCGGCAAGGTCAACGCCTTAAGGTCACTAGCGACCGGCGTCCAGGGATCCCCGACATTGCCGGTGAGCCCTTCAGGTGCACGGACTCGCGCAGCATTCGTGGGTGCCTGTACTAAACGGATGCCATCTTGCCTGTGCACCAAACGCACACGACGACAACACTCAATGCACCACGGATCAATATCAGAAAATCCGAGTGACTTGTCGCCATCCCACGGCACAGCCCACAACAATGGCTGGCCGAGAGCATTGAAACCAAAGGCTACTGCATCGTCACGTGTCTTTATCAATGCGAGGACATCACTACGAAACCACGCGCCGAGATTTTCCGGGTCTGCGTAACCAATCCCGGGGCGATTACCGCAGCCACTGTTCATACGAAAAATTCCATGATTTAAACTACCCGAATACCCCTGCATGGTCTGCGTAGTAATGAGCGTCATCAGCCATGGTTCTAAATCACTTCCTCCTCGGGATGATTTCCGGTCATGATTTTTTGTGGTTATTGGTACATCAAAATCCTCGGGGCAAAGAAAGGTACTTCTGAACTTCCCCAATGAGCCTTCTGCAACCCCTGATTGCATGAATGCCGGCTTACTCAAATCAGTCACTACCAGTGACCACGCCTCATCGCCACCGCCAAGATCACGTAAACGATCCCGCCACCATGCCTCGTTCTGAGACGCGAGACTGACGCCTGCACGTTGGCAGATCATGGACGCCAACTGGACAGTAAAAGCATGCCAGGCATGAGCCTGATGCGCTTGTAAACCGGTGAAGGATTCGAGGATTATGCCGGTATCGGCGAGCAGCGCGAACACACCGGGTAATGTTACCTGCTGTCGAGCGCCCCCTATGGTGCGAACACCGATAAGTGGCTCTGTTAAGAGGTTTCCGTAAAGGGCAGGTTCAGGCGTCGGCATGGTCATCCTCAGGGTCGGCACGTTTCAGACGAAGTCCTAAACGGTCATAAATAAAAACGCGATCGGGATACGTAAGCAGCACCCCACCTGCTAGCGAGGTCATCAGCGGCTCAACCTCAGGGGCGACGTTGCGCAAAAGCCATGCGGGGATGGTAAATGCACGAATCGAGGTGCCAAAAGGACTTGGCATGGGAGGATTCACCTCGACCCGTCGATCGCCCTCGCCTAGTCGAGTGGTTATGCGAACATCTAAGTCACCGGACGGAAACCGCGCCAATGGATCATCAAACGGCACATCCCAACGTGCGCGACTATTTTTGGCCTGTTGGCGATGTTGAACGCAGACACCCACCTGCTGATTGTGATGCTTTACCCAGCGCTCATCGCCATGTCGCCACCGCTGGAGCGCTTCGTGATGCGTCGCGGATTCCACGAGTAGGCGATTGTCTTGGGGAATAGAGATGCTGGTACGATGCCGCAACGTGTCCCATGTGGCTGCAATGATCGCGCAGTCGGGATACACGGTCCCTAAACCATCACGAACCCGCGATTTCCCATTGGTGCCAAGCAAATCCCCCGGGCCTTGGTCCGGCACCAGAATAACGCAGGAAGGCTCGCTGAAGCCCACTGGGCGATCATTTTTTACGTGGCGATGGAGACGCCCGATGCGTTGCAGCAACACATCCATAGGACACACGTCGGTGATCAGCAGATCGGCATCCAGATCCAACGACTGCTGGACTGTTTGCGTGGCACAACAAATCACGCCGCCTTGACGCATGGCGTTGCCGCCAAAGCTGTACTCAATGGCGTGATCCAACTGCTCGCGGTCGTCTCTGGTGAAGCGTGCATGATGAGCCGTAGAAACACCAGCCACTCGCCATAACAAATTAGGTTCTGCAATCTGCTCGATGGCTGCGTGAGCGGCGAGGCATCCGCTGACGGTGTTACGAATAACTAATACGCGAGCCCCTTTTCGGGCGGCTTCACACGCAGTCTTGGCAATCCACTCAGGTTCCGAAAGATAAGGCGCCAGCGTCAGGGAAATCGGCGCCTTACGCGCAGCCGTGGGGACTGCCAGTGGAGCACATCCGGCAACGCTCAGTCGGGGATAATCCAGTTGCACCGCCTCGGCGAAAACGGGCACAGGGGTGCCCAACAATGGTCCTGCTGCTTCAGCACCCAAGGTGGCAGACAACAATAAGGCGTGTCCACCCGCTTTGCGATGTCGCGCTAATACTTCACTCAGCAAGGTACTCATGTAGGTGTCGGAAGCGTGCACTTCATCCACCACCAAGAGATGACGCAGCAAGCACGCTGCACGCAAATGACTATGTCCGACCTTAAGCGCCGATAACAGAACCTGGTCAATCGTCCCTACGACGATCGTGCCTGCCAAATAGCGCTTCGGATGTTCAGCCGCCCAAAAGCGGTGGCGGTCTCCACCGTGATCTGGCCAGAGAACCTCAAACCCCACCAGTGAACGGTGCCCGGTAACTTCATCGCCACGCAGATATCCGGGTACTGCCAGAATGCACACGGGGCGTTTATCAGCTGGGAAAATCTGCCTGAGGGCTGCGTTGACGCGCGCAAAGATCTGGGTGGACGCTGTGCGGGTAGGCAGTGCCAAATACATGCCGTCGACCAATCCCGCCTGAAATAATTTGAGGAAATGGAGAATCGCTGACTCAGTTTTACCGGCCCCGGTTTCGTCTTCGATTAAGGTTACCGAACCCGCACTACTGGGCAGCAAAAGTGCAGCCACGGCGGTCTGCATCGGCCTGGGAAGCCGATGGGGCGGGTTAAAATCGGCGAATGACGGCTCATCGATCAGTGCCGAACGCGCGCGGGTCGCGTCCAGGCCGATGTAAGCAATAGTTTCGGCTGCCTTGGTCAGTGAAAAAGGCCAGCGCTCATCGTCTGCATTTTCCCGGTACCTAAATACACTCTCGTCCGATCCCAGCCAGTCGGCTAACTGAACAAGCCCAGCAAAAGCATGGGCGAAAGCAGGTTCACTCGGCAAGGGCTGGCATTCTGACCACGCCTGTGGCAACCACATCCGTACGGCGTG
>JAYVTR010000076.1:0-6521 GCA_043788625.1 Planctomycetota bacterium | reverse complement strand
GCTGCTGATAATTGGCGCACGTTCAAGCTGCGCTGCACGGCCTCGGCGCGTTGCACGTTGGCGGCTGGATCAAAGCTGGCGGCGCTGCCGGCCATATGTGTACGCGGCAATGAACGCCACAGGGTCAACAGGTGGTGATCGCCATCGCCATCCATGCTGCGTGGGCTCAGCAGCCAGCGCAGCACCGGCAAAGCGGTGCCGGCGTCACCGACCGGAAACAGGCACGCATGCCACAGATCGACGGGGTCGCCAGCTGCCCACACTTCATCGGCGCAAATGCCGTGGGCTTCCATCCACTGCATGAATGGGGAACCGAGAAAGGTCGCGTCCGCTCCGTGATCCTTAGGATTGTCGTCGGTGCCACAGCACAGGGTTGCCCAACTCCCGCAGCTTAAAGCTACCTGCCACAGGCAGGTATTATCGGGGATATCCAAAGGCACATCATCAGCCACCACCTGGAAAACAATGCAGCGGTTACCGATGCGCGTACGTTGGCCCAGTTCGCTGGAGATGACCACCGAGCCGCGTCCGACATGCACGCCCGGATCGAGGCGACTGGCCAAGATGGTGGCGTCGGGGGCTACCAAACCGCCATGTTCGGCAAGCAGGCGGCGGGTAAATTGACCGGCCCAGGAATGCTGACAATGGGCAATGAATTCAGTATTGGTGCCCAAATGAACAAAACCGAAATCAGGACAGCGCCAGGCGGAGAGTGTCAGCTGAGTCCCGGCCGCCAGCAGTTCAGCGCCCAGGGGGCGCGTGCGCAGCCAGGCATGGCGCGCTGGCACCCCGACGCTGATGAGTTCTTCGTAGAGGCTGATCTCGTGCTCACCGGGCGCACCGTTGGCCAGCGTCGCAACTGGATTGCATGGGTCGCAAGCGACACGCACAAAAGCCTGCAGGGCGTCACCGCGCAGAATCACCAGACCGCTATCGATCCACGCGCTACCGTCAGATGAAATTGCGCCGGCCGCATGCATCTGTGCCGGTGTCGCTTTTTGTAGCAAATCATGCACCCGGCCATCGGCGGCCACCACCGCCACGCCGTGGCGACAGGCCACGTCCAGCGGCGCGGCCGCCACCACCATGGTCATGCCATGAGCGGCGCTGACCAAGTCCATCGCCGGAAACAGCGGTAGCACGTCGCCGCTGGCAGCCACCAGACACGGTCCATCCAGGTGGCTGGGCAAGCCCGCTACCGCTGCCAGCAATTGCTCAATCAGGCTCGGCAAGGGATGATCTGGGTGGGCATGCAGTGGAAATGGAATGAAGACTTTTCCCGGCACTGAAGCCCATGGCAGTCGTTTGCTGTCGCCCCCGGCATGGATCAGCAGCAAGCGGCCATTGAGCGATATGCCGGCCATTGCTGCTTGGCGCAGGGCTGCGAGGGTGGCGCCGCCGCTGCCAATACGCCGACCTGCAGGGTCTTCGACCACCAATGTGTGCATGCTTTCGGGCAAACGCCCGCTATGCCGCAGCAGCGCAAGTTGCCGACGGTATAATTTGCCCTGGGCGGCACTGCTGGCAGTCAGGATCAGCGCATCCCATGAGGCGATACGATGCCCAGCGACGCGGCTGAGCTGCAACAGGTGGCGGCCGGTGGCGAGGTGATGACTTTGCTGCTCTAGCATGGGTAGCTCCGCGACTAACCATATAGAACTAATGTATTAATTAGTCAATCTAACATTGTCTGCGTTTTAGATTTAACCATCTCAACGCTTCAGCAGCAGGGGCGAAATTATGCTGATTTCGAAGCAATGTGGGTTCAACGCATGTTGGCGGCGCGCAGCTCGAATGAGACGTCAACCAGTCGCCGGCCACCGCCATGCGTCAGATGATGGATTTCAGCGATAGCGGTGCGCAGCAGGTGGGCCACGTCGAGGCCATAACGCGCACAGGGTACGCAGGAATGCGTCGGTCGGGGAAAGTTGGCATGGGCTGCCACGGCGAGATGGGTAGGCACGCTCAGGCCGGCGTCTTGAATACCGGCCGTGGCATGGGGCACGAGGTTATCATCAGTGATGATCAGGCAGTCGGGGCGCTGCCGTTCATCTCCCGAACACAGCAAGTGGGTGACGGCGCGGGCGCAGGTCGATTCACTCCCTATGAACGGCAGGCTGAGCCACCATTGACGATGGGTGGCGAGTCCGAGTTTGCAGATGGTCGGCAGGTAACGCGTATAGGATTGTTCGGCTGGCATACCGCCGTTGATCACGGCTACGCGTTTACGCCCCTGGCTGGCAAAGTGCTGCAGGATCCGCTCGATGATGTCGCTCTCAGCCATGCTCAACATCGATGCAGAGAAGGTGTCGCCAATGGCGATGCCGCCAATGCCGATGCACACCCGCGGCAGCGCCGCGCGGAACAACGGGGAATCTCCGAGGTAGTACGGCGTAGTCATGAATATCAGCCCGGCCAGGACGCCTTTGGCGACGTCATTGATCAGGGCGTGGTGAACAGGCGAATCAGCGCTTTGTCCGGTGATACAATAGGTTTGGAAACGAATCGAGCCTTCACTCCAATCCTCGGCAACACGCTTGGCCGTGCTCCAATAGCGCGTCCAATGACTATGCCCCTGGCCCTCGGGAAAAATCACGGCGATGTGTGAGATGTGCGGCAATGATACAGCGACGAAGGTGCCATGGGTGCCGCGGGCTTCGACATAGCCATGTTCGATGAGACGGTCGAAGGCGTGTTGTAAGGTCACCGAGCTGCCACCGAATTCGCGTTGCAGTTGACGGTGCGACGGCATCCGCGAGCCGGTGGCATAGATGCCGGCGACAATTCGTCGTTTGAGCTCCAGCTCGATCTTCAGCCGGGTCTGACGCATACTCAAAACATAGGTTGCGCAGTGCCGCGGCCCAGTCGTTTTACTGAGAAACATATCATCCAAGACCGCGCGAAAGCTGGCTGCCTTCCCGGTCTGTCATTTTGACAGACCGTTTATGAGCGAAGCAATTTTCCGCTGGATAATTGCATGTAAATTATTGGAAAAACAGCCCCGGTAAAATTGGCACGTCAGCTGCATGCGCACCCTCATTAACGCGGGGAGCCACCCGCCCTTAAAGGAGTTACCATGACTACCTTTGCCATGTCCTGGGACCCGTTCCGTGAGCTAGAACGGATCCTTTCCAAAACCGACCGCGCCTGGACTACAGCCGGCGCCACTCCCGGCATCAATGTCTACGCCACCGACGATGCTGTGATGGTGACGAGCGAACTCCCTGGTGTGCCAACAGCCGACATCGAGATCAGTTTGCAGAACGGGGCCCTCAACATCACCGCCAAGCGCAACTCCAAAGCGCAAGACGGCGATTGGCTGGTGCGCGAACGCGGCGAGCTGTCGTTCAGCCGCAGCGTGTCGCTGCCCTACCAGGTTGATGAGAACCAGGTCGAGGCGCGCCTGAAGGACGGTGTGCTCAACATTGCCCTCAAGCGTGCCGAGTCGGACAAGCCGCGTCGCATTTCCCTCACCGCCAAATAAGAGCCGAAAGGAATCGCCATGTTCAAATCATCCAGCCCCACCGAAACCGCCAGTGAGGCGAACGCACCCCAGCGCGTATCCCCACTTTGCGACATCGTCGAGACCGGCACCACGGTGGTCCTCACCGCCGACATGCCGGGGGTTCCCGCTGATGGCGTCGATGTTCGCCTCCATGGCGACGTACTGACTCTGAGTGGACATAGCGGGATTAAAGAACCGTCATCCTTCACCCCGCTGTGGCGTGAGTATGCCCCACGCGACTACGAGCGTGCCTTTCGCGTCGGTCAGGACATCGACCCTGAGAAGATTCAGGCCTCGATCAAAGATGGGGTGCTGCGTGTGCAACTGAGCAAGCGGGCGGTAGCGCAGCCGAAAAAAATCGCCGTTCTCTCCGGTTGAAGAGCGCGGCTGCATTTTACAACGCTACGCGCGCTGCCACGTGGCTGAGCGCGTAGCAGTTTTGGCGCGGCAATGCCGAATGCAGGACCGATAAATTTCTCGCTATCGTATGCGTGAATGCAGATGCTTGGACCCCGCACCTCTGGAGCCTTCCCCCATGTCTACCTGTGTCCCATCTCTCGTTCTTTACCTCGCTGCCTTTGCCGCACCGACGATGTTCGCCAGCGAAGCGCCGTTCAGTCTGCCAAAGCTGCCGTACGAGGTGAACGCTCTGGAACCGGTAATCGATGCGAAGACCCTTACCATGCATCATGACCAATTGCACAAGACGTACGTCGAAGCGCTCAACAAAGCGGTGGTCAACGATCCGAAAATGGAAGGTGTGACTCTTTCCGCCCTCTTCCTCAATGCATCGAAGCTCCAGCAGGTGGTGCGCGACAATGCTGGCGGCCACTACAATCACAGCTTCTTCTGGACCATCATGGCCCCCAAGGGCCAGGGTGGTGAGCCTTCGCCAGCCTTGGCTGCGCGCATCGTCACCGACTTCGGATCACTCGATGCGATGAAGACGAAGTTCGAGAAATCAGGACTCGAGCGCGTCGGCTCTGGCTGGGTCTGGGTGGTATGGACCGGCAGCAAGCTGGCGATCACCAGCACCAGCAACCAGGACAACCCGTTGATGGACGATGTAGAGATTCAAGGGGCTCCCATTCTTGCCAACGACGTCTGGGAACATGCTTACGAGACAACATACCAAACCCGACGCGTGGAATACCTGAAGAGTTGGTGGTCGGTAGTGAACTGGAAGGAAGCGAACAGCCGCTTCACCGAAGCCACTGCGGCCAAAGTGCCCAAGCCGTAAAATCCGCGTTGACTCCTTACGTTGCCCCGTGCGCCGGTGGAGTGACTACTTTGTCTTTCCGCTAAAATAAATCGCCCCCGGCTTTTGCCGGGGGTGTTTTATTTTGGCGGGCCAAGTCCGCCAAATCCGAACCGTTACCATGCATGCAAAGGTATCGGCACACCGATCAGGTAGTGCATATGTCTGGTCGGTAAATCCCGCAGTATTGAAAGCCAAACGTTCGTGATCCTGGTTCATGACGCCGAGATGCCAGGGCAGGCTTTGGTATGGATACCAACGAATTCACTCCCGAATCAGATGAACTGTACATCCTGGCTGAAGAAGACCCCGCAAAGCCCCCGGGGCCAATGGTATTCACGTAGCCCCTGCGAAGTGCCCGAACGGAGCCAGTCGATCACGTGGTCGTGATCTTCCTGGGCGTCGTTTCTGCGCATACCTGACGAGGCTCTGGCAATGTCGTTTAAAGGTCGCCTGATACCTCTCCCACATGCCGGGAATGCAGGCGGCCCAGAAGGCCCGATCAGCCCACTGGAAGAGCATCGTGCGGTTGATCTGCCAGCGGCAGGGATCATCGGGATCGATGGGGCGGCGCTTGGCTTCGAGGAGCACGTGAACGTGGGCCTCCATGGCGGCGGCCAGGCAGAGCCAGGTCATCAGCTCATGGAGCTCCTGCACGATGTGATCGGCCTCGGGACTATGGAAATGTTCGATGGCAAAGGTGATCTTCATTTCACGGTACGCGGTTTCCACGCCCCAGCGCTCGGCGTAGCGGGCAAGGATGATCTCGGGCGTTATCACCGCCGCATCGAGCAGGGTCGTGGCGATGACCATGAGCTCGCGGCCCTGGCCTTGCTTCGGCCGGCCGCGGGGGAATGACCGTCGCAGGAAGCGGATCGGTACTCGACGTCGCTGGCCGCGGGGATCGCATGTCGACGTCTTGCGCCAGCAAGGATCCCAGAAGCCGTTCGCTCGGGAATCCACGGTCCATCAGCGCCATATCGCCGGCATGCAGGTGCGGGAGCAGTTCGTCGACGCTTGCCCGCTCGCCCTGGCCGCCAGACAGCACGCAGAATCCGATCGGCAGGCGTGTCCGCACTTCCCAGGCCGTGACCACCAGCGCCTGCGGGAGCTTGCCGCCGGCAGGCGTGGTCCAACGTTGGCGGGCCGAGCGCGAAGGTGCCGTCACCAGCCACGAGCCATCCATGGCGATCCAGCGAGGACCGGGACGCGACACGATGCGACTCGCCGTCTGCTTCGCTCGCCCCCAGGCTCACTGGCAATCCCTGGTGGCCAGCAAGCGACGGCCTTGACTGAAGCCGCTTGCCGAGGGGCAATGCGTAAAATCGGGAAACAGATCGAGTTCAAACTGACGTTCCAGCATGCTGCGGATGCTCATGCGCGTCTCAGCCCGGAGCAGCTCCATCAGGCATCAAAAATGCCCGACGAGCATCCAACATCCGGCATTCGATTCCCCGATCGGTATGGCCTCCGCAATCTGTCGGACCATCGTGGGGTAGAGGAGATCGGCGAGGCTCATGGGGCCCCGAAAAAATTTGGGCAACCACGGTCAAGCGAAAGGTTTCAGATCGCATAGATTTTTCAGTTTTCTTATAGGGGGCGTGAATGCCATTGGTGCGCCGAGGGGTGCTTAAATTTGGCGATGAGACAGGGTAGTCACCAATGGCCCTCGGTTAACCTTTCCGCTTCACGGCCGGTGCTTTGCTGACGCGTGTATGTGACCTTCCTGGTCGTTTTCTTCGAGCGGTTTGACTCAGC
>JAYVTR010000075.1:0-4531 GCA_043788625.1 Planctomycetota bacterium | reverse complement strand
GAACTTGCCGCAAGCGACCAGCGACCAGCGACCAGCGACCAGCGACCAGCGACCAGCGACCAGCGACCAGCGACCAAATCAGCGCACCACTCCTCTCCTCCCCCGCCCCAACACCACGATGGCCATGCCACCGAGGACCAAGACCGCCGCGACCAGCACATGCAAGCTCAGCGATTCACCTAGAAAAATGATGCCGCCCAACGCCGTCACCAGGGGCACGCCCAGCTGGGCGGTGGCCGCCTGCGTCACGCGCAGTTCCTTCACGGCGGCATACCAGATAATGTAGCCGATGCCGGAGGTGAGCGCCCCAGATATGACCGCATATACGACACCGTGTGGATCGATCGAGATCCATGGAAGCGTGCATACACTCAGAGCCACGGTCAGCGGTATGCAGCGGTAAAAGTTTCCAGCGGTTGCCCGGGCCGGGTCGCCGACTGATTTGCCGCGGATGGAGTACACGCCCCAGGCCGTCCCCGCGGCGAGCATGGTCAGGGAATTCGCCAGCGAGGGGGTGGTTGCGCTCGGCAGAAGCAAGACCAGCAGGCCGACGACGGCGGCGACAAAGCCGATGATCTCGCGGGCATGCGGGCGTTCGCCCTTGGCGAAGCCGTACGACACCATGGTGGTCTGCACCGCGCCGAACGCGAGCAGGGCACCGGTGCCGGCAGACAGCGCCACGTAGGCGTAGGAAAAGCACACAGCGTAGGCGAACAGGGCGAGGGCAGACAGCCAGTCGCCCGTCGATGGGTTGGTGTTGTTCGCCTGATTTCCACGTCCACGTAAAAGGATCCACAGCATGGCCGAACCTGACATCAACCGGATCGAGGTGAAAGTTGCCGGATCAATGTGCGTTTGCTTGAGCGCCAAGCGGCAAAGGAGGGAGTTGCCGGCGAATGCGAGCATGGAGAGGACAACGGCGGTCACTAATCGGCTGCGAGTCATGAGACTAAGTTCCAGTGATGGCATAAAGCGGTCAAGCATTCGGCATTTTTAAATATTACCGACAAAGGCCGGAAATCGGATGGCACAGTGCCCCTTTCTGTGAAGGGTCGCATAAACAACGTCGCCATCTCCTGCAATATGCACGCTAGGTAAATTCACCATTGGTTGCCGCAGGCAAGGCCTAGCGTATGCGCCCTCATGAGCGAACCCATCTTGACAACGTCGCAAACAGATGAGGTGCCTTTCCGTTTGCTCATCGAAGGCGTTCGCGATTACGCCATCTACATGCTCGATCCCAAAGGTCATGTTTTGACCTGGAATCCCGGCGCCGAGCGTTTGAAGGGCTATTCCGAGGCCGAGATCATGGGCGCTCACTTCTCGCGGTTCTTCATGCCCGAGGACGTGAAGAATGGCATACCACTGCAGGTGCTTGCCGATGCGACCAAGCGCGGGACGCGCCAAAACGAGGGCTGGCATCTGCGTAAGGACGGCTCGCGGTTTTGGGCGGATGTCCTGGTCACCGCATTGTACACGCCGGCTGGTGCGCTGCGCGGCTTCGCCAAGGTGACACGTGACCAGACTGAACGGCACGGCATCCAAGAGCGGTTGCGTGCCAGCGAAGAGCGCTTTCGCCTGCTGGTTGGCGGGTTGAAAGAACACGCCCTCTACATGTTGGACCCGACCGGTTTGATCGTGAATTGGAATACCGGCGCCGAGCACATGACGCAGTACACGGCCGAAGAGATTGTCGGACGTCATTTCAGTGTCTTCTTCATGCCCGACGATCGCGCCGGCGACAAGCCGAAGCGTGAGCTCGATCTGGCGATGAATCTGGGCGTGTACGAAGAAGAAGGCTGGCGTGTACGTAAAGACGGTACGCGCTTCTGGGCGTCTGTAGTGGTGACGGCTCTGTATGACAAGAATGACCCCAGCAGCACGATCAAGGGGTACGCCCAGGTGATCCGTGACGAGAGCAGGCGCCATCAGGTCGGTGTCGATCTTCAACATGCCCTGGATCGGGCCATAGAAGCAGAGCGTACCGTCCGCGAGCATGCAACCCAACTCGAAGCGCGTGTCGAAGAGCGCACCAAACTCTTGCTTGAGCAAAAAGAGTCGCTGCGCGTGCTGAATGGAGAGTTGGAAAGCTTTGCCTACATTGCGTCGCATGACCTGCAGGAGCCGCTGCGCATGGTGAGCATGCAGCTCGACCTCATCAAATATCGCGGCACGGATAAGCTCGAAGCCAACGTCCAGAAATCCATCAATACGGCGATCGATGGGGTTGGCCGCATGCGCAGTCTGATCGACTCGCTTTTGACTTACTCACGCGTCGACCATGAACCGAAATCATTTGAGCTCACCGACGCCAACCGGGCGTTCAGCGACGCTGTGCAAAACCTGAGACCGATGATCGATGAGGCCAAGGCACAGGTCGAGAGCAGGCCGCTTCCGAGTCTTTCCATTTCGCATCTTCAACTGACCCAAGTCTTCCAGAACCTAATCGGCAATGGCATCAAGTACAACCGCAGCTCAAAGCCACAGGTCGACATCAGCTCGGTGAGGGAAGCCGATGAGTATGTGATCCGTGTCCGCGACAATGGCATCGGCATTGAGGAAAAACTCATGCCGCAGATCTTCCAGCCGTTCCAGCGGCTCCATGACCAGTCAGAGTTTGCCGGCAGTGGCGTCGGGCTGGCCATCGTGAAAAAGATCATCGAGCGTCATGGCGGACGTATCACGGTGGAGTCGACCCCTGGGCGGGGTTCTTGTTTTTCGTTTTATTTGAAAACGGTCTGAAGCTTAGTCGCAGCGAACTGCATTCGCCCGCAGTCATCCGCCCGCTCCAATCCGCCCGCTCTCATCTGCCACCGCCAATCTGCCATAGTGACCATCGTGTTTATCTTCAAGACTCCCCGAGGCCGGCTGAATGCGGAAAATTGCCTAGGGCTTGATCTTCTTCGCCGGTTTCATTTCCCGCGCACGGTTGTGAGCGGCGGCTTCACCGATGAGCGCCTTGAAGGCGGATGCGTCCACGGATTCGCCTTTACGGATATCAATAGCGCGGCGGGTATTGCCGTCGAGGCTGGCGTTAAACAGCCCGGCTGGATCAGCTAGTGCGGCGCCTTTGGCAAAGGTGAGCTTCACCACCTGCTTATAGGTTTCGCCGCTACAGATGATGCCGTTGTGCGACCACACGGGGGTGCCCATCCACTTCCATTCCTCGACGATGTCGGGGTCGACCTCTTTGATGAGTTGGCGCATGCGCTCAAGGGTCTTTCCGCGCCAGTCGCCGAGTTCGCGGATTTTATTGCTGATGAGCTCGGTTGGTGATTGGCCTCGCTGGCGGTCGGCTTTTTCATATTCGCATCCTAAGATGTCATGCACGGAATCCACCGCTCCAGGGCTGTGGAGTTCAGAGCGCCGTCCCGACACGCCTTGCCACGCCAAGAAAACCGGTGGTGGCGCTAACAGGTGCGGCCTAAGACATGGCAGGAGCAGGTCATGTCCACAGGCAAGAATTCCCCCGTCTCAAGCATCCCTCTCGAAGCCTGCATGGCCGAGGTATCAGCGGCGACCTGTGCATCGGCAGCAGAAGCGGTTGTGGTTGCGCCGGTCGCCCCCTCGGCGGTCATCGATCTGTGGCCGGCAGGGACCATGCCTGGTAAGCCCGCCGACAAGCCGGAAGAAATGCTTGCTGCAAACGGCGATGGCATCGATCGCATCGCCAATGTCAGTCATCCGACGCTGAGTGTCTTTGGTGCTGGTGACACGACGAAGCCGATGCCGGCGATGGTGATTTGTCCAGGTGGCGGCTACTGCATCCTCGCCTTCAATCTGGAGGGTACCGATGTCGCCAGCTGGCTCGCGTCGCAGGGGATTGCGGCGGTGGTACTGAAATACCGGGTACCGGCCAATCGCGACGGCGCCTTTCAGGATGTGCAGCGGGCCATGCGTGTGGTCCGCCTGCATGCCAGCGAATGGGGGATCGACCCGGCGCGCATCGGCGTCATGGGCTTTTCTGCCGGTGGCCATCTGTGCGCCCGGTTGAGTACGGACCCAGCACATTTGGCCTATGCCGCCATCGATGCCGCTGACGCGCTTGCCTGCCGCCCGGATTTCGCCGTGCTTGTCTATCCCGCCTATCTCGAACACGGCGGCAAGCTGGCGCCCGAGTTACCGGTGGGACCGTCGACCCCACCGACCTTGATCGTGCACACCGAGGACGATACAGACCTCATCGCCGGCAGCAGGGTCTACCATGCAGCACTGGATGCTGCCGGAGTGGCCAATGAGTTCGCGTGTTATCCAATAGGGGGCCATGGCTACGGATTGCGCAGTCAAGGCGACGTGAAGGTATGGCCGCAGCGGGTCCTGACGTGGCTTGGAAAAGTGGGAATGCATTAAGTTGATTGGCTTAGGGCTTCGAAAGTGGGTCGCTGGTCGCTGGTCGCTGGCTAACGACTAGAGGCCAGTGGCCAGTGACCAGTGACTAGACTAGTCGAGCATCTTGAATCTCGCTGTTGGTCTCTGGTCTCTGGTCTCTGGTCTCTGGTCTCTGGTCTCTGGTCTCTGGTCTCTGGTCTCT
>JAYVTR010000074.1:0-19905 GCA_043788625.1 Planctomycetota bacterium | reverse complement strand
CCGGCGCGCATATGGGCGGTGTTGGCGGGCACTCCAAGGCCGAGAGCGGTGACCAGACCACTGCCGATGACGACTATTTCAGTCATCGATTTGCACCCGGGTGAGATCGAGGATTTTGCGCCCTAATGGCAGCAAGCCCCGCCATACCAATTCCATCTGTTCACCATTGGGCCATATGCTCAGCGTGTCCAGATGCAGTGGCAGCTCATGCGCGACACAGCCCAGGAAAGCCCGACCATACAGTTTGACCGTTGGCACCACGCAACAGCGCCGACCATCTGGCGTGCAGTTGATCAATTCGATGCTTTCGCCGCCCTGCAGATAACCGGGGACCTGTTGATCGATTGGCGCCACCTGGAAAAAACGCGAATCAAAATCGGCCGGCAAAAATGGCGCCCGGTGACGCCGCCATAAGGCATCATACGTACCGGCATGGATGCGACGTGGGCCCCAGGTTGGAGGCAACGGACCACAACCCCACCCCATCCGTGGTGCACGGCGACGGCCAGTGGGCCGCTGGGGATCTTCGATGATCGGCGGCGCAACGTCATCCATATCCCAATCAAGGGCCTGGACACAGAACGCCGCCGGCGCTGAAGGATATTCGCCAAAGAATGATTTCTTCCAGGTGCGGGTGCCGCAGACATGCATGTTCTTGCGCACCGGTCCGACGTTGAGACTGGCCATCACCGTCGCCTGAGCGACTCCGCCCGGAGCATAAGCCGAGCCACATAGCAGCACATCGGTGGCAGATTTTTCCAAAGCCATATCGCTGGCTTCGCGTAATTGGCTGTGGTTGGGCTCGCCGGTCCAGATATCGCCTTCGACCAGGTGTGGGTGCTCATCCAGACGTTTAGCAGTGCGCAGCGAAAAGGCCCCCTTCACCACCACCAAGGCGGCCTCACGACCCTGCTGATCCGGCACCACCAGTAAGCGGGCGGTAAAACCACTTGAATTCACCATCTGTAACATCAGTTACCCGCCATCTTCGTGCCGCTGAAAGCGACCTCACCACTGGCTTTACCAGTTATTTTCCCGCTGGCTTGAAAACTGAGATTCTTGCCATTGATCTGGACGTCGCCGCTTTTCTTGAGACAGATGCGCGCTGATCCAACCTGCAGCACTAGCTCCTCGGTGGCACACAAAGTGATGGTCTTGGCGTTGATCATGCGCTCTTTCACTGCCGATTCGTGATGTTCGGCACCGATGCTGACGGTGAAACCCTCACCCACATCAAGCGTCCGTTTGCCGCCCACTGTCTCGTATTTGTACAGCGCAACCTCCTCGGTCTTGGCGGCGCCGACGCTTTCATTCATCGCCGCACCGACACTGATCTGATAAGCCGCACCGATCGCCACATGCTTGGCCGCACCGATTTTTTCATGACTCGTGAGGGTGATGCTTTCCTCTTTATTGCGTCCGATGCTGATGCTCGCATCCCGACCGATGCTCGTGGTATCATCATGGATGATTTCGGCGACGCGGTCCTTGGTGGCGTGAATGAAGATCTGTTCGTTGCCGGCAAGATCCTCGAAGCGTACCTCATTGTGGCCGGCCGTGCGCAACACCGCTTGCGTATGATTGGCGCTGGTGACGAGGCTGGGGACTTCTGGATTGGGCACCGCACCAGCGATGAGTGGCCGATCGGGGTCGCCGTTGACGTGCAGCAGCACGACTTCTGCGGCTTTGTGCAGCGGAAAATGCAGCCCGTGCTCGCCGCCGCCATATGGCTGCAGCATGCGCATGGGCAGGCTGGCGGTGCCGTCGGCGACGCTGCGACGATCAAAAGCCAGGCGCACGCGATAGCGGCCAAGCTCGTCCACTTCCGCGTATTCTCCCGTGCCAGCGGCATCGATACGCGCATTTAAGACTCCTGCCACCTGCGGCCGAGGCGTACGCAATTCAGGGCGGTACGGCAACGCCACCGGTACGGCGGTAAATTGGTTGGCGTAATGGGTGCTTGCATCACTGCCACTGCCGCGCTCAAGAGCCTGGCTGAGCTCATGGCGCACTTCGACCAGTAGGTAATCACCGCAGAAATCCGGACGCGGATGGGTTTCAAGAGTGAAGCGATGACCGCAACGAAAACCCCGTTGATCGCCACTGCCGCGATAGACCACCCGTCGGCAGCGCATCTCCTGAGCGCGCATGGTCGCCAGCCGTTTAGCGGCACCGCCGTCAGCTTGGTGTTGACCATAGAGATGGGTAGCGGTGCTGACGGACTGGGCGTCGACGACTTCAGTAGCGGTTAGGACGTGTCCTGGCTGACGGTAATTCCAATCGTCCACCGTCACCATTTGCGGCACCAACTGCTGATGGCGGGCGAAAGCATCGACGACTTCCTGCTGGTACCAATCCACCGCCGGTGCGGGGCTATTGGCGTCGGCAGCGGTACGGGCGCGGTAAGGGATGGTCGTATCGCCGGCGACCGCGGCGAAGCCGTGACCGTGATCGGTGATCACCAGGACGCTACGTTCATCATCATGACGGTGGTACCAACTGATGCCCTCATGCTCGAGCAGCCGGCTGATGAAGGCCAAATCATCTTCCTGATATTGCACCACGTACTCGCGCACGGGGTAGGTCTCCTGGACATGGAATTCTACCGCCTGGCCGCTCAGGCCGTGGCTGGTGAGCACCTGACGGACCACCTGAGGCACAGTGAGCTGTTGAAAAATCCGCGTGTCCCGACTCAACGACAAAAGCCACACGTGGGGCACCAGCACGGCACGGTAACGGATCCAGTCCTTACCGTGGATGAGGTGCGCACATTCAGCCAGCACGCCATGGATCGGCCGCCAGGCCGTGGGCGCGTGGCGTGAACCCGAACCCTGCAGGATTTCGAGGGTGGCCGGGTGGGCCATGAGCGCTTCAAGATCCACATCGCCGGAACTGGATTGTGACACGAGGTCGAGCTCCCAACGGAAGGCCCCAGAAATTCGCTCAAACCCGCATACCGTGGTCGGTATTAACGCGTCGTCTGCTACGGCAGGTGAACTAAAACGAAGTACGCGATGCGGCTGCATGTAATCAGAGGTAGACTAATCAATATAATAGTATGATGTCAATAGGTAAAGATTATACAAACATAACACTCTAACTTAATTGAACTTGACGATTGAAGCCTTAGCTCAATCTTATAAAACTCTTAATATAATACTAAATATACCATTTTTAGACCAAAGAAACAGATTCTATGCGTGTGATTACAAGATTATTATGCAGCTCGGCTTTGTTCGTATTCCTCAGCAGTTGTTCGCCTCCTACTGTTCGCGTGCATGGCGAGCAGCCGCTCAATCTCAATTCCGTACATGAATCAACGCCGGTTGCGGTGCGGTTTTACCAGCTCAGCGATGACAACGCCTTTCTCACCGCTCCATTCGAAAATTTATGGACCGATGCGCCAAAAGCCCTCGGTGGCATCCTCATCGGCCAAGTCCTGGTGCGCACGGTTTTTCCCGGCACGCCAGCCGACGATGAGGTCGTCATCGAGCTGAGCAAACGCGATGAAGCGACACGTTTCATCGGTGTATTGGCCCTCTACCGCGCCAGCGACGGCCAGCCGCGGCAAGCGGTAATCCCCATCGAACAACTGGCAGCCGGTGTGCTGCAACTGCATGGCTATGGCGTGCGCTTCCGCACCGATAGCGAGGCTCAACGCGAGCGTTCCGGCACGCCGCCGGCGCCGGCAAAAGAGGATCCCCAGGCTGAACCGGTGTCGACCGCTGGCGGCGAACCGGAAACCTCAGCCGGGGGAAACGCGAACAGCGAAAAAGCGCATACCCGCAAATGACGAGCCCACACGCTCATCAACCCGTGCTCTGGCAAGAGGGCATGTTCCTGTCGCCGCAGCATTTTCAGCAGGCGGATCGTTTTCATCAGGGACAATTGGCACAGGTTCTGCACGCCGTCGCCGGCTTTGCCTACGGCATCCAGCAGCTGACCGTCGATCATCAGGCCTTGGCCGCAGGCGATTTCGGTCTGCTCTCAGGAGATGGCGTCTTTCCCGATGGCACACCATTTCGCTTCACTGATGCCAATGAGCTGCCACCGAGCCGTCCGATAGCCGATCATTTTCCGGCTCATGATCAGCGTATTGCCATTTATCTGGCACTGCCGCACGCTCCGCCCGGGGCCGTGGAATGTGCGCCGGATGGACGCCACGAAGGACGTCTCACGCGCTTTCAAGCGCGGTCTGCCGCGATCATCGATGGCACCCCAGGTGGTCGTGAACGCCACATAGCGTTGGCGGTACCCAATCTGCGCGTGCTGTTTGGCGATGAGCCACGCGATGGCCACACGGCTTTTCGTATCGCCGAGGTGGTCCGTTCAGGGAGCGGAGGGTTTGCTTTGGCCGATGATTGCGTGCCACCATGCCTACGCATCGGCGCCTACCCCGCGCTGTTGGCGACGGTGCGCCACATCGCTGAAATCGTTGTCGGACGCAGTACCGAGCTGGCCCTGCAACGACGCGCCCGTACCCATGGTCTGGTCGAATTCTCGGTGTCGGAAGCCGCCGCCTTCATCGCTTTGCATACCCTCAACGGTCACGTGCCGGCCCTGCTGCACATCACCCACGTCGGCCATCACCATCCCGAACAGGTGTTTCTCATCCTCGCCACCCTGGCTGCACAATTGCTGACCCTTACCGATGACGGGCACCCCAAGGACCTGCCACTCTATCGCCACGACGAACCCATGACTTGCTTCGCCTTACTTGAAGCACGTTTGCGCGCCATGCTGCAGATCGTCACTCCGCAACGCTACCTGCCGATTCCCCTGATCGCCGTCAGCGAACGCATTCACGCCGGTACGATTCCGGAAAACGCTCTGGAAAAAGCGACCTTGTACCTGGCCGTCCACGCCGACATGCCGGCAGAACGCGCGTTGCGTGAAATCCCCATGAAGAGCAAGGTCGCCAGCGCCGGCCGCATCGCCGCCCTCACCACCCAGGCGATGCCGGGCATCCGCCTGACCTACCTGGCGGTGCCACCTGCCGAGATTCCGCTGCAGGTCGGCGGCACCTATTTCAAACTCGAAGCCAGCGGTGAGGAATGGGCAATCGTTCTTAAAACGCGCTCACTGGCGATCTACCTGCCACCTGAATTTACTGATGCGCGTGCTGAGTTCCTGGCAGTGAAAGACTAGCCATGACCCCACTGGCTCATGAACAGCTACCCCACGATCCACGGGCGCACGATCCACGGGCTCCAGAACCACGGGTAAACGGACAGCTCGCCAACCATGGCGTGGAGCTGGTTAAACTGGTATGCAGTTTCAGCACCAATCGGCCGGCCGACGCCGAAACCCTGCGCGCCCGCTGTGAACATGTGCTCGCTGAATTCGTCAGTAAAGCCCAACGCAGCACAACACCGGCTGATTATGTCGAGGCCGCAAAGTATGCTTACGTGGCGCTCATCGACGAACGCATCATGGGGTCAGACCTGCACATTCGCGAGGCCTGGCTCGCTAGTCCGCTGCAGATGCGCCACTTCGACAGCTTTTCCGCTGGTGAAGAATTCTATACCCGATTAGAGAAATTCCGGCATCCGCAAACGCCAGCCGCCGCCGATGTGCTGGAAGTGTACCACCTGTGCCTGGCACTCGGCTTCCGTGGCAAGCTGAATGACGATCGAGGTCGTGAACGACGCACTCTGCTGAGCGAGCAGATGAGCGGTGAAATCTTATCGGCCCGCCAGGCCAATACCGGCGAGCTATCACCTCGCTGGTTACCCATTGGCAGCGCCAGCCAGCCCCTCGATCCTATGCGCTGGCATGGTTTCCCGGTGTGGTTGACGCCGCTGATCCTCGGTGCGGTGGTATTGCTGGCTGCCTTCGGCATGCAGTTCTTTGTTGCCAATCGCATTGAGGCCTTCACCCACGACTTCCCGGCCCACCCCTGATGCCCTACCGCCTCATTGCCATAATTCTCGCCGTGGTGGTATTGCTGATCTGGGTAGCGGGCCTGATCGCCGGTTTTCATTGGCTACTCATGGCTTTGGCGAGCGCAGCGGCAGTGATGCTGGCCGTACTAGCCATCGGTGGCGGTTGGTATGTGGCTTTCCGAGCCGGAAAAAATCCCTTGGCGGGGGCCACCAGCGCCGCCCGCACGGCGGTCAAAGCCCTACATCAACGGTGGTACGCCGAACTCCCCGCCTTGCGTACGGTGCACGCTGGCGGCGTGGCCCTCATCGACCAACCGTGGTACATCGTCATCGGCGCCCCAGGTGTCGGGAAAACCAGATTCCTCCAGGATTCGGGCCTGGGTTTCATTTCACAGGCAATGCGCCCCCCTGGCGCTGAGCCGCACCCCTCCGGGATCTTCGACTGGTGGTGCACCAATGATGCCGCCTTTCTCGACACCGCTGGCCGCTTGCTGACAGATCCTCGCGCCCATGGCGAATGGCGGCATTTGTTGAAGCTCATCGCCCGGGCGCGTGGTGTGCCGGGCATCAACGGCGTGCTGTTATGCGTCAATGTCGCTGAGCTGATCACCAAGGGACGCGACCTAGCTGCTGAAGCCGGGGCGGTGCGCGAGCGCCTTGATGAACTCACCGCCGTGCTGGGCATCGCCGTACCCCTCTATGTGATCGCCACCAAGTGTGACAACCTGGGCGGCTTCAAGGACTTCTCCTCCGCCTTGCGCCGCGATGAAAAAGAGCAGGTCCTGGGGGCGACCTTGGCTTGGCCAATCACCGATCATGCAGCGGCGCGTTGGCCGGCTGAGCATAAACGCCTGGTCGATGCCTTACAAAATCGCCGCCTGGTCGCCCTGGCTTCAGTCACCGGCGATGACGCAGTACGCAAACTGTTCCAGTTCCCCATTCAGTTCCAGGCCACTGCGCGCTTCCTGCAAGAATGGCTCGACGCTCTCTGCCGTCCGGGCATGCATGCCAGCGCGGTGTTGCGCGGTTGTTATTTCACCAGCTGTTTTCTCGCCCCACCCAACCCCAGGGGTACCGCCGGCGCGGCACTTAACACCGGCAACCACGTCGCCAATAACCAGACTATTGAAAAATCAGTTTTTCTCTCCGCCAGCCAATCCGGCTTCGCCAGCGCCACGGCGCTACACGCCATGCGCGAAGCCAAACATGGATTCTTCGTACGTCAGTTGCTGACCAAGGTGCTGCCTGCTGATCGCCATCTGGCGCAGCCAACCTGGCAAGCACGTCTGATCGCCCGTCAGCTGCGCCTGCTGTGTCTGCTGGTCATTCCCGGGCTGGCGGCCATCGCTTTATTGTGGATAGCGAGCAGCGGTTGGCGGCAGATCACGCTGCTGGCCGAAAGCCGTACGCCGGCGGATGAGGTCCGCGAAATCGCCCATAACCGCCCTGATGACGTACCGCGCAATCTTGAAGCACTTGAGCGTCTGGGCGAACGCATCGCCAGCTTGATCAAAGCCGATCACGGCCGCCTCACTCCGGCCATCGATGGTGTCACCGCCTTGTACCTGTCGCGCATCCGTGAGCTGTTACTCGATCCGTGCGTCGCCCGCCTCAGTGCTGAGCTCAGCAAATTGCGGCTCACCCCGGCCGCCGCTGCCGGCAAGAGCACGCAGCAGGACGCGTTGTTCGAGACTTTCCGCTGCTATCAAATGCTGACCGGCGCGATTCCCGCCGAGCACGAGGTGCTGCTGCGCATCCTCTGCGACCAACGGTGGTGGTATGCCGGCATCGACCAGCTATTGAAACGAAGCGAGCCGCTGGGACATCTCGATTATCACAGCGAGCAATTAGCCAAACATCAACTCGCCTGGCTGACAAACATCCTCAACAGCGGTCGGGGAATGGTCGAGCCGGACCGGCACCTCGTCGACGCGATCACCACCGATCTGGGCGAATCCCTGTGGCTGCGGCGCGGCTATGAAGACCTCATCCGCAGCTTGACCAATCAATTTCCCGAAGCTCGCGCCGAGCTGCTGGCTTCAGATCAAGCGACGCTGATCACCACCCACACCTTCACCCTCGTCTATTCGCAACGCGGTTGGGATGAGGCCGTCCGTCGCGGAATCGCTGAAAAAAGCGACGCCTTGCTACGCACCTTCCATGAGCTCGACATCCACCTGCCGCGTGCAGAGATCGAACGCCGCTTAATAGAACTATATGCCGAGGATCACCGCCGTCAGTGGCTGACCTTGATAGCGACGCTGCAGGCTTCGCCGGCCAAGGATTTCCGCGACGTTCCCGAATTGATCACCCGCTTGGCGGCCAAGGGCTCGCCCTACCCCGGATTCATCCGCTCAGCGCTGAAACAGTTGAATCTGACCACCACCGCCATGCAGATCTTCGCCAGTCGCGAAGATCTTGATTGGAATGAACCCTGCCTGCGGGCCCTGGGTGAATTACGTAAAGACGTCGAAACCTTTTTGGCCACCACCGAGCCGTGGAAGCGCGGCCAGGACCCGGCCAAATTACGTCTCATGAACGAACGTTTTGGCGCCATCTCTGGGCGCATAGGCGAGGCTTTGTCCGGGGTGCAACCCGAAGACAAACGCGAGGCCATCAAACACGGTTTCGATTCGATCCTGTATAGCCTGTACCAGCCGCTTGATCATGAACTCGCGTTTGAACGTAATGCCCTCTGGCAGTCGCAGGTAGTAGGCGTCTTTGCTCAGCGCTGCGCCGGTGCTTTCCCCTTTGCCAAAGATGCGAAGGTCGAAATTCCCTTAGCTGACTTCGCCAATTTTTTCAATCCCGTCAGTGGCACGCTATGGAAGGCGGTGACGCCTATCGAGCAATTACGGGCAGCAACGCTGCTGGGACATCCGGGCGTGACACTCGATGAGAGTTATGCCTCAACCATCGCCCAGGCCACACGCATTCGCGATCTGTTCTTTGCGGGCAATTGCGAAACCGTACACGCCCCCTTCAGCGGCACCCTGGTGCAGCGCGAGGGCGTCGAGGACATGGTATTCAGCATCGGCAGCCAGTCCTTCGGCTATTACGAGCGTCCCGATGCACATTTCTCTGCGGCACTCAATCAGGGCGAACCCTTGGTGGTGATGATGTCCATCCGCATCCTCAAAGGCCAGTGGCGCCCACGTGAATTGAACCATGAGCACTGGGGCTGGCTGCGTTTGATGCGCGGTGGCGAACCGCAACTACAGGAAAAAGGCGGCTACCTCATGACCTGGCCGGTCGCCACCACGCTCAGCGGAAAACCGCTGACCTTCAAGGCCTGCCTGATCCTTGAGCCCACCGGTATCGAACAGGCCATCTTCGGCGACCTGCTCAACCAGTTCACTATTCCGGCGCAGATCACTCCCCATGTCCAGTAATCCTATTCCCTTGCTGTTGGCCATTCCCGGCGAGGCCCCGGCTGGCATCGCCGCCCGCTATGAGCCGGCTTTCATCCGCCTTGAAAGTGAAATCGCCAAACTTGCTGGCATTGCCCAAGACGCCGTGGCCTGGCACAGCGTCGCCGACGATGCCGCCGACATCCTCTGCCACACCTCAAAAGACCTGCTGGCGGCCGTCTACCTGGCCCGTGCTTGGCATGAGCTGTACGGTGCCAAAGGATTCCACGATGGCTTGCTGATCATCGCTGACGTCCTGATCATCTATTGGGAGCACGGCTTCCCAGCTGTGACACGTCTGCGTGCTCGCCGCGCAGCCTTGCAATGGCTCTCTGATGGCCTGACCAGCATCACTCCGCCCAGCGATGGCGATGTTGGGGCCTGGCAAGGCTACCTCGGCGATTGCCTGGCCACACTTGAACGCATGCACCAGCATTTGTTACCGCATGTCGACGATGGTGACACCGGACTCGGGGGACTGCGGCGTACCGTGCAGGCATCGTTGGCCAGCCTGAAGCCAGCAAGCAGTTCATTGCCGAATGGGCAGACTATTTTACCCACGTCAAATGCTGCGGATCAGCTTGACCGTGCCCAGGCGCTGCACCGCTTGCGTTCTGCCGCCGAATGGTTCCTGCGTCTCGAACCCCACAGCCCGGTGGGGTATCTAGCGCAGCGCGCCGCCGACCTTGGCGACAAGCCCTTTCACGCGGTATTCCGCGAATTGCTTGCTCATCACCAGCCAGCCCAGCAAGAACTGTGGCACGTGCTCGGCATTCCTGCCGAGCCTGGCGAATAACGGAGGATGCTTTCATGGCTTTCGAATTCTACGTCACCATTACTGGCACCAAACAGACCTTCAAAGGTGAGTCCGATCGCGCAGCTTATAAAGGCAAGATTCCCGGCCTGTACTTTTCTGGCGGAGTCGCCTCGCCACGCGACGCCACCACTGGCCAGGCCACCGGAAAGCGCCGCCACGAGCCCGTCATCATGCGCAAAAAAGTTGGCACCCAGAGCCCACTGATCATCAAGGCACTCACCTCTAATGAAGTACTGAAATCAGTAAAATTCGAATTCGTCAATACCAGTGGTGACGGCAAGGAAACGGTATTCTACAAGATGACCTTGACCAATGCCACGATCGCCAGTCATAAGATGGTGCTGCCCGATGTGCTCAGCAGCCAAGCGAATCTCGAACTTTATGAAGAAGTCAGCTTCACCTTCCAAAAAATCGAATGGTCGCACGAGGTCGCCAAGACCATCACCACCGACGATTGGGCGGGTGAAAATTAAGCCGCGCTGAGGGCCCGTTCAACCTCTTCAACGATCGCCAGCAATTCCTGGGTGCACACATAGCACCCGGAATTGCAGCAGAAGAGCCGCCGGCGGTCGTCGACACCGTCCAACAGCCGTTCGATGCGCACTCGCAGGTTGATCGAGTAATTGCGCTTGGCCAAGGCAGCGTCGATAAGAGCGGTACGATCCATGGCGAGCTCCTAGACCGCCAGCGCTTCGGCGCGAGCCTCGGCAAACATCTCGGCTGCCCACTCGAGATCGGCCGGAAGGTGTGCTGCCGATACCTGACAGCGGATGCGGGCCGCTCCCTGCGCTACGACCGGATATGCGAACGCCACGGCGTAAATTCCCCGCCGCAGCAGGCCCGCCGCCATGCGCTTGGCGAGCAAGGCATCACCCACCATCACCGGCACGATCGGGTGATCATCGCCACCAGGCGCGAAACCATGCCGCACCAGGGCAGCCCGAAAGAGACTGGCGTTTCGCTGCAGCATACGACGTAGATCTTCGCCGGCTTCAACCAGCTCAATGGCGGTGAGCGCCGCCGCCGCGATGCATGGCGCCAAGCTGTTGGAAAATAAATACGGCCGAGCGCGTTGGCGCAGCAGGTCGATGAGTACGCGCCGGCCCGCCACATAGCCGCCACTAGCGCCGCCGAGAGCCTTGCCAAAGGTGCCGGTGAGCAGATCGACGTGGTCGGCGACACCCTGAGCTGCAGGTGTGCCGCGCCCCGCCGGGCCGACAAAACCCACTGCATGCGAATCATCAACCATCACCAGTGCCTGGTGACGCTGGGCCAGGGCGACGATGCCCGCCACATCGGCATAGGTGCCATCCATCGAGAACACCCCGTCGGTGGCGATCAACCGCAAACGGGCGTCAGCGCAGCCAGCCAATTGCAGTTCAAGCGCCGCCAGATCACGATTGCCATAGCGTAAACGCCGTGCTTTGCACAGACGGATGCCATCGATGATCGAGGCGTGATTGAGCTGATCGCTGATCACCGCGTCGGGTTCATCAAGCAGGGTTTCGAACAAGCCGCCGTTGGCATCAAAACACGACGAGAACAAGACCGCGTCCTCGGTTCCCAACCATTTCGCCAATCGGCGTTCAAGCTGGGCATGCAGCTCTTGCGTACCGCAGATGAAACGCACCGAGGACATGCCGAAGCCCCAGCGGCTGAGGGCTGCCGACGCCGAAGCCACCAACGCCGGGTGATTGGCCAACCCAAGGTAATTATTGGCGCAGAGATTGAGCAACTGGCGCTGATCAGCTGTATCGACCCGCGCGCCTTGCGCAGTGGTAAGTGGCAGTTCGTTTTTTTCGAGTCCGGCGGCACGCATTTCGGCGAGTCGATTGGAATAATGCGTGGCGGCTTGGTCGTTGAGCACAGTCTAGCCCTCAGCCCATACCAACACCACTTTGCCGCAGAGACCTTTATCCATGATCGCAAAGCCCTCGCGGAAATCGGTCGCTGGCAAGACATGGGTGATCACCGGACTGACATCGAGGCCGCTCTGCAGCATCGCCGTCATCTTGTACCACGTCTCATACATTTCGCGGCCATAGATGCCTTTGATGGTGAGCATCTTGAAGATCACCAGCGTCCAATCGATGGCCATCTCAGCCGGTGGGATGCCGAGCATGGCGATCTTGCCGCCATGGCACATGCTGTCGAGCATCTCGCGGAAAGCCGCGGGATTGCCCGACATCTCCAAGCCGATGTCGAACCCTTCATGCATGCCCAGGCGCTGCTGCACCTGCGGCAGCCGCTCGCTGCGCGCATCGACGGTGGCGGTGGCGCCGAGCTTGCGGGCCAGCTCCAGACGCCATGGATTTACATCGCTGACCACGACGTGACGGGCCCCGGCATGACGGACGATGGCCGCCGCCATGCAGCCGATCGGGCCGGCGCCGGTGATCAGTACATCCTCGCCGAGAACATCGAAGCTGAGCGCGGTGTGCGCTGCGTTGCCGAATGGATCGAAGATCGACTGCACATCGCGGTTGAGCGTCTGGTCATGGTACCACACATTGGTCTGCGGTACGGCGATGTAGTCGGCAAACGCGCCCGGACGATTGACGCCGATGCCTTGCGTCTTGGCGCACATCTGCCGTCGGCCGGCCATGCAATTGCGGCAATGCCCACAGACCACGTGCCCTTCGCCGCTGACCAGGTCGCCGATGTGGAAATCGACCACCAAGGCCCCCTTCTCGACAATCCGCCCGACGAATTCATGGCCAACCACCAACCCCACCGGTACATGCTTGCGTGCCCAATCGTCCCAGCGCCAGATGTGCAGATCAGTGCCGCAGATGCCGGTGCGCAGTACGCGCACCAAGACTTCGCCCGTGCCACAAGTGGGCATGGGCACCTGCTGCAGCTCGAGACCGGGCCCATCAACGGCTTTGACGAGGGCGCGCATGGTGGTCATAAGCATAACTCCAGGGCGATTGGATGACCAGCGATCGGCTTGGAGCTCCAAGCCGTCTACGCTCACCTCAAATGGTCATGATCTCTTCGGTCTTCTCACGCAGATTCTTTTCAATCCTGGCTTCTGCCTCTTTCAACATGTCGCCGACCTTTTCGACCGTCTTCTTCACCAGGTCTTCAGGCAACTTGGCGTCTTTGCCCTTGGTTTCGACGTGCTTGATGCCGTCACGACGGACGTTGCGCATCGATACTTTGGCTCGTTCAGCGGCCTCTTTGGCCTGCACCGCCAGCTGCTTGCGGCGTTCAGTCGACAATGGCGGCAGGTTCATGCGGATAACGATGCCATCGCTCTGCGGGGTCATGCCGAGATCGGCTTCCGACAAGGCGCGCTCGAGGAACTTGAGCAGGGTCTTATCCCACGGTTTGATCAGAATCGTCGTCGCGTCAGGGACGCTGACCGAAGCGCATTGCGGCAACGGCATACGTGAGCCATAGGCCTCGACCTGCACGTTTTCGACGATGGCGGTGGTGGCGCGGCCGGTGCGGATGCCCTTGAATTCATGGCTCAGCTGGGCAAAGGATTTGTCGAATTTCGATTTGATATCGGTGAGTTCGTCATCGAGGCTCATGAAGCATGTCCTTGGCGAGAAGCCTCGCCAACAAGAGTTCCGGGGGGATTTGGTCCAAGCGCCGCCGCGATTTCGCCGGGCAAGGTCATATTGAAGACGCGAATGAAAATGTGCTGATCACGGCACAAGGCGAAGGCTGCCGTATCCATCACAGCGTAGCGGCCATTGATGGCCTCGTCGAAGGTGAGGCGCTCGAAGCGCTTAGCGGTTGGATCTTTTTTCGGGTCAGAAGTATAAATACCATCGACCTTGCTGCCCTTGAGCAGTTCCGCGGCACCGATCTCGGCAGCGCGCAAGGCGGCAGTGGTATCGGTAGTAAAGAATGGGTGGCCGGTGCCGCCACCAAAGACCACGATCACGCCTTTGCCGAGGGCCTCGATGACCCGTGCCCGTTCATAACCGACGCAGACATTGGGGAAGGCGTGCGGACCGACCACCAGGCTATGGCCACCGGCGCGCTCGATGCCTTCGGCGAGGGCCATGGCATTGATCATCGTCGCCAGCATGCCCATGTAGTCGCCGCGGGTCGGATCCGACGAACGGCCACGCAAGGTAGCACCGCGCAGAATGTTGCCGCCACCGATGACCACGGCCACCGGTTGATGGCGCGATCCGTCAACCAACTCGCGGCACACACGGTCGACTTCGGCATAATCAAAAATGCCATCAGCCGAGCCTAAGGCTTCACCTGATAGTTTGAGAAGACGGGGTTTGATCATGGCTTCAGAGACTAGGTCAGACCCAAGCAGGGCAATAGCTTCGACGAAACGAACCATCCACTCATCTACGCGCCAGCACCACCGGGCGCCGAGCGGCGGTGGCGGGATAAAATCGGCTCCGCCGATCCCGCCACGATTTCAGCGGCTCCGCTGAAATCGAACCGCGACAAAGCCCGGGGTAGGCCGCAAGGCCGTAGGGGCGAAGCCCCTGAAAAAAACAGTGCGACAAAGCCCGGGGTAGGCCGCAAGGCCGTAGGGGCGAAGCCCCTGAAACTAAAAATTCACTAAGACGCGACCCGGGCCGATGATCTGGCCGCGCACACGTTGCTGATCCGACCCGCGTTTAACGCCAATGATGTCACCATCATGACCACCAGCGAGGGCTTCACCGAGTCCTGACAATTCCACCGTGCCGGTGCGCCACACCATGGTAACACCCTGCCCTGGCCGTACCGCCAACGGGGCCACCGCCAAGGCCGGAGTGAGGATCTGGCCAGCGGCAAGGTCGCGGGTGGCTTGAAAGCCCAACACCAGGGCCGGATCAGCAAATGCATCCTGGGTGGCGATGGATAATTCGATGCGCTGCAAGCTGAGATCACCAGCACCCAGCACCGCCCCACGGCGAGCCGCCACCGCTAGCACCGTGACCTGGGCATAACGGCGCACCCGCAGCACTACCAGACTACGCGCCAGCTCAGTATCCGCGCGCAGCAGGCGCACGCGCAAGGCTACTTCGCCGACGCGGCCGTGATCAAGCGGGGTCGCCTCGATGCGCGGGGCACTGCCGTCATCGGCAATGCTCATTGGGCCACTGGCGCGCTGCACGGTGACCTCAGCGTCATCACCGGCATGGACCAGCACCGCCGTCGCGGCGCGCACCTGGTCGTCTACCGAAATCGTCAGCAAAGGTTGGCTTACCAGTGCTTCACCGCTGATGACCAAGGTGACGGTGGGAGCTTGATGGGCGACGCGGGCGCGGATTAACGGTTCATCGACCACCACCGGCGTGGTGCGCAGCTCTTGCACCGCCACCGCCGCCACTGCCGCCACGGCGGCAGGCGGCCCGCTGAGCTCGGCGATATCGCCGAGGGTGGCCAGCGGCGCGGCCAACACCACCACCGACCGCAGATGGACGGTGACGACTTCGGCAGTTGCCGCCGCCCAAGCAGATGCGGACGACGCGGCAAGCAACCAGGCGACGCAGACGGTCGCCAGATGGTTCACCGCACGACCTCATTGGCGGTACGCAGCATCTCATCGGCGGTCTTGATACTCTTGGAATTTGATTCGTAGGCACGCTGCGCGACGATTAGGTTCACCAGTTCGGTGACTACTTCGACATTGGCTTTTTCGAGCGCCCCACTGCGGATGGTGCCGATGCCAGAACTGCCTGGCAAGCGTTCTTCGGGCGAGCCCGAAGCCACTGATTCGGTAAACAGATTGCGGCCGATAGCCGCCAATCCAGACGGATTGGCAAAACGTACGAGGTTGAGCTGGCCGCGCGTGGCTGCGCCCTGCGTGACCTCACCGGTGGTGCCGATGGACACTGGACCCAGGGTGGAATCGATGCCCGACACGCCCGGCACCAGGTAACCGTCAGGTGTTACCAGATTGCCGTTGGCGTCGATTTTGAAATCGCCGGCACGGGTGTAACCATCCGTCGAGCCGTCAGGCAATGTGACTTTGAAAAAGCCGTCGCCATCGATGGCGAGGTCGGTGGGTGTGCCGGTGATTTCAATGTTACCGGCGGTGAAGATACGCGGCGTACCAGACAATTTCACGCCGGTACCGATCTGCGTACCGGTGGGGTTGCGCCCCAGGTCGCTGGCCTTGGCACCCGGCTGTACGGAAATGTCATAGAACAGATCTTGAAAATTGGCGCGCTGACGTTTGAACCCGACGGTATTGACGTTGGCGATATTATTGGCGATGACGTCAACATTGGTCTGTTGCGCCTGCATTCCACTGGCGCCGGTCCATAGTGCTCTAGGCATGGTTTATTTCCTGATGAGTGGGGGTGGGCTCAACCGTTGCCGCGTAATAATTCGGTGAATCCGCTACCGGCCTGATTCATTTCACGCAAAGACTTCTGCGCTGCATCATAGCGCCGTTGCAAGGCCATCATCTCCACCAGTTCCTGGATCGGTTCGACGTTGGATTTTTCAAGATAGCCCTGTTGCACGTGGCCGGTGGCATCATTTTCGCGTTGACCAGCGGGATCGAAGTACTGGCCATTGAAAGCAGGCATCTTTCCCGGCTCGGCGACCTGCACGATATGCAATTGATCGAGGACCGCGTCACGGCGCACACCATTGGTGCTGATGAACGCCGAAATGCGCCCGTTCTGATCTATCGACAGACGTTCAGCATTAGCTGGAATAGTGATCGCCCCGCCCTGACCTTGCACCTGCCAGCCTTCGGGAGTGACCAACTCATTCTTGTCATTGGTCGAGAAAATGCCGGCGCGGGTGAGCAGGACCTTACCCGCATCGTTGCGCACGCGAAACCAGCCCTCGCCTTGAATCGCCAGGTCGAGCGGAGCGCCAGTCATGTCGCGGCCGCCGGCCCCATGCGCGAAATAACTGCCGTTCGCCAACAGGCCACCACCGCCGTTGCCGGCTATGTTTTCGGTCTTACCGGTTTTTGCCAACTCCTCGGCGAAGCCGGTGCGTAGGAAGCTTTCCCGTTGATACCCGGTGGTCTGGGCGTGGGCCAAGTTGCGGGTGCTGATATCGAGAGCTTTCGACTCGACATACATGGCGCTGGCAGCGATGTAGACACCTTTGGGCATGAACGGCTCGCAGTACGGGCACGCACCCCATGTGCAAAAACTGCACACGCGGACGTGCTTCCGGGCTCTGGCGCACGCCGAGTGCCAATCTTCCTATTCAGGCTTACGCAGACGTTTCTTGTCGGCTTGCTGGCTCTTATCCTCCAGCCGGCGCTGCTTGCTGCCCCATGACGGCTTGGATTTGCGACGGATTTTCGGCACTGCCCGCGCATCGCGCACCAGTTCGATGAGCCGTTCGATGACCAGGGCGCGGTTCTGCCGTTGGCTGCGCGTCTCTTCACAGGTGAGTATCAATTCGCCCTCGCTAGTCAGACGCTCGCCGGCGAGATCTATCAATCGTTCAGTCGCACGTACGGATAAGCCGATAATCGCAGCGATGGCAACGCGCAGCTCGACTTTCGACTCGGTTTTATTGACGTGCTGACCCCCTGGGCCACCGCTGCGGCTGCTGGCAAAGATCAATGCACCTTCGGCGACGTGGACGCCCGGCCCCAGGTGAACGTCCATGCCTACCCCATCAGCTTGGCCACCGTGGCGGTGGTCGGCTTGGAGATCACACCCCGCTCGGTGATGATGGCGGTGATCAGATTGGCGGGCGTGACGTCGAACGCCGGGTTGTACACCGGCATGTCGGCAGGGGCGAAGATGGCCCCCTGCGGCCGACGGATCTCATCACCGTGCCGCTGTTCGATTTCGATTGATGACCCCGAAGGCAGGGTCAGGTCGAAGGTCGAATACGGCGCGGCGACATAGAATGGAATGCCGTGGTGCTTGGCCAACACCGCCAATGAGTACGTACCGATCTTGTTGGCGACATCGCCGTTGGCGGTAATCCGATCAGCGCCGACGATCACAGCTTGAATGCGCCCCTGCTGCATCAGCAAGGCGGCCATAGAATCGGTGACCAGGGTCACCGGCACGCCATTGCTGCGCAGCTCGGCGGCCGTCAGGCGGGCGCCCTGCAGCAAGGGCCGGGTTTCGCCGGCAAAACTGGTGATGGTCTTGCCGCTGCGGAAAGCCTCAACGATGCAGCCGAGAGCGGTGCCGACCCCGCCGGTGGCCAAGGCGCCGGTATTGCAATGGGTGTAGATACCGCCGGTTGCCGGCAGCACAGCGGCGCCGTTTTCAGCGATGCGCTGGCACAGCTCGGCGTCTTCACGATGGATGCGCTTGGCTTCCATGAGCAGGCGCGCGCACATTTCCAACGCCGTCAGATGGCCGATGTGGCGATAATAGCATTCGCACATGCGCTCGAGGGTCCAGCGCAGGTTGACCGCCGTCGGACGGCTGGTGACCAAACGCTGGCGGGCGTGCTCCAAGGCCGGCTCCAGGACTTCCGAGCCGGCGCCCGAGGCGCTGCGGGCGAGTGGTACCACATGCAGGACCAGGCCATAGGCGCCGGCGATACCGATCGCCGGCGCGCCACGTACGGCCAGGTCGAGGATCGCCTGCCGCAATGGCTCGAGGGCGGTGATTTCGCGGTATACGACCTGCGCCGGCAACAGCGTCTGGTCAAGCAGCAGCAAGGACCCGTCTTCGAGTCCACCCTGCCACTGGACCCCACGCAAAGGCTCAACCGGCAACGAGGCGGGGGCAGTAGTCATGGCAGGCTCCGAGAAAATTTTGGTGACCGTGCAGGAGGGGAATCGCCTGGGATCCGTTCAACCGACCTTGCGCTTGATGTCAGCGGCAAAGCGCCGGAACAGGTACAAGGGATCCGCCGGACCGGGAGCGGCTTCGGGGTGATACTGCACCGAGAACTGGGCCTTGGTTTCGTGCTCGATGCCAGCACAGGTGTTGTCGTTCAGATTCACATGACTCATGCGCACGCCGACCGGCAAGGTCGTCGGATCGACAGCGAAGCCGTGGTTGTGACTGGCGATTTCGACTTCACCGGTGCTCAAGCTCTTGATCGGGTGATTGGCACCACGATGGCCAAACTTTAACTTGTAGGTCTTGGCGCCGTACGCGAGTGAGAGGATCTGATGTCCGAGGCAGATGCCGAATAACGGCACATCGGTCTGCACCAGCTGCTTGACGGTGGCGATACCCTGCGTCACCGCCGCCGGATCACCGGGGCCGTTGGAGAGGAATATGCCATCCGGCTTATGCGCCAAGACCGCCGCCGCCGAGGTATTGCCCGGTACCACCGTGACGCGGAAGCCACTACTGACCATCAAGCGCAGGATGTTGCGCTTGATACCGAAATCGAGGGCGACGATGTGCGGCTGGCGGGTATAGCTGAGGGCTTCGAGCTGGGTGCCGAAAGCGCGCGGCGCCGAGGGCTCGCTCCACTCATAAGCGGTGCTGGTCGCCACCACGCTGGCGAGGTCCAGGCCGGCCATCGAGGGCGCCTGCTTGGCGCGCTGGATCAACTCGTTATCGGGAATCTCTTCGCTGGTGATGCACGCATTCATGACCCCGGCAACGCGCAGCTTGCGGGTCAATGAACGGGTGTCGATGTCATCGATGCCGACGATGTTCGAGCGGGTGAGGAAGGCACCCAGCGATTCCACTGAACGGAAATTCGACGGCGTGTCACAGCACTGGCGCATGACGAAACCGCTGACCTGGGCGCGATCGCTCTCCATGTCCAATGGCGAGATCCCATAGTTGCCGATCTCGGGATAGGTCATGGCTACGATCTGACCGCGATAGCTGGGATCAGTCAGGACTTCCTGGTAGCCGGTCATACCGGTATTGAACACGGCTTCACCGACCACGGTGCCAACCGCGCCAACACT
>JAYVTR010000073.1:0-5530 GCA_043788625.1 Planctomycetota bacterium | reverse complement strand
CCCAGCCCTCGTGCTTCTGGCTGGCGATGAAACTCTCGGCGCTCTCGCGCTGGGCGTCGAGACTGCTGAAATCGGAATCGAGTCCCTCTTCGGTGCTTTTGCGCGTGTAGATGGCACAGCGCCGTTTGGGAGTAGTGGAGGCGACAACCATCAGGCCACCGCCTTGCCTGGTTTCGCCACCCGGAGACCGAAAAACATCGGTCCATTCCACTGAGTTCCGGTAATGGCCTTGGCGATCTGGGTCAGCGACCGCCAGTGCTGACCACGGTACTCGAACCCGTCGGGCAACACGGTCACTTCATGGCGTACGGCACCCCATTCCCGGATGATCACCGAACCGGCGATAGGGATTCCATCCTTGGCCTTCGGCTTTCGTTTGACGCCGGCATCGATCTCGCCCAGTTTCTGCCGGATCGGTGCGGGCAGGCTGCCATAAGCCAATTCCTGCACCCGGTAGGCCAGCCGTCGTCGCATCATGTCCTTACCGTAACCGGGCGGCTCGGACCCGAAGAGTCGGCGCCACTCGTCTCGGAGATCCGCAAGATCGAGTCCGGTCAGAGCGGAAACCTGCGCCAGCACGGTCGGTTGGGTCGGTGGGGTAGTGGTCATGAAGGACCTCCTTCCCTGACACCAATCCCAGTCGTGTCCGCGTTGCAACTCGTCTCTGCTGACATGGGCACCAATCGACGGCGACGCTGATGATACCGCACTATGGCTAAGGCCAGAATCTCGGCCACACCGTGCAGATGTGCCACGATCTGCGGCATGTGCTGCGATGCGCGGCGCGGTGCCTGTACGGTGGAACTCAAGGCCGGCACCGTGCTCCGACAACTGGGCACGCTCATTGGGACTCCTGGAGGTCCCCATGGGGGGTCCCTCCTCAGTCCCTATTTACCCGCCACCCGCACATTCTGGCCCTTCGCCGTCATCCCCAGGCACGTCCACGCGTGTCCGCAGAGCAGCGTCAGGAATCCGAAGCGGCCGAGAGAGATCACATGCTCGTCGAGCGCCACGCACAGATCGAGCGCGGATGCCCAGCGATCGGCGGTCTGTTCGAGACGCGGGAACCAGGCTTCTGCAACGGTCGTCCGCTTGAGCGGGCTGGTGATGGTGATCTCGCCGCGCAAGGCTTGGGCAGTCAGTGACTCCGCCAGCACGCCATCCAGACGGCGTGCGACATCGCCATATTGGCGCGCGACTCGCGGCGAGCGCTTGGCCCACTTGCGCATGCCCTGCTCCCACTTGATGACGGCGCACGGGAACGGCTCCAACTCCGTGAAGCGGATGGCGGTCGAGGACAGCGTGGTGTGGAAGTGGTCCGCCGCCGCGATGATCACGTCACCACCGGGCGTCGGGCAGCCCACCAGCTTCTGGAAGGGCTTGCGCGGCAAGAGCAGGTTCGTGGCGAAGACGTCAGCCTCACGCTCATGCGGCTTCTGCAGGACATCGTCCTGGAGCACGAAGGAACAGTGCGAGCGGTGCGGGTGCGCCTTCAGCCAGTGGTGGTGCTCATCGATGAAGAAATGCCCCAACTCATGCGCCAGGGTGAAGGCGCCGCGACCGCCGTCGATGCGGGCGCAGCGATCCTCGTTCATGTAGATGTGGAAGCGGCGGCCATCGGATTCGATGAGGCCATCGAAGTGGTCGCCGTAGGATCCGGCCGACCAGGTGAGTCCAGGGCAGGAGTCGATGATGCCGACAGGATCGACCCACGAACCACCGAAGCGATCCATAGCAATTGATTCCGCAAAATCTGCGACCATCTGAAGTCGCCGAAAATCTTCATCGGGTTGGGAAGCACCGGCCGACAGCATCAGGTTTGCTGATCTTTCTCGCGTTGCGCCCGTATTCGGTCGGCGCGCATCCGGGCCTCGACTTCAGCCGATATGTCACCGCCATTGCGCGCGGCCCGCTTGAAGACCTCGTCGAATGGGTTCTCGCAGACCGCTGAATCATCAGCGATTGCCGGTGGTGGCTGCTGGTCACGACGTGCGAGGGCGGCCAGCACCCGGTTCGCTGTGATGGTGGATGGTGGGAGCCGCTTGGCCGCCTCGACGGCCTGCGCATATGCCGCCGCCTCATCGTCGTGCTGACGCCATGCCAGGGTGGCCATGGCATCGAGGATGCCCTTGGGCAGCGTGTCGCCGCTCATGATGGACCTCCGGGAGTTGCGGACCGCATCTGCCGCTTCCGATCGCGCGCCTTCTTCATGGCGCGACTGAGCGTCTGGCGGAATCGATCGTCCGTTGTTTTGAGATCATCGAGAATGCCTTGCTTGAGTTCTTTGGGGATGATGACGCCCTGCTCCTCATCGATGAACGGTGCCACCCGGCGCAAGACCTCCTGCTCGGCGGCGGTGAGCGATCGGATGATGGCGATATCGGCCTGGCGCTCCGGACTCAGCCTGGCCAGCACTGCCGCCTCGGCGGACGCTTCGGAAGAGCCGGGCTTGGCGCTGGAGAAGACCGGCACCCGCTCGACATCGCGAGCCTCTGGTTCCTCGTTGATGAGAGCGAAGAGCGGGAGTTTGATCCGCTCGCGGTAGAGGTCCGTGAGCAGATTCCGCGCCATGGTCCGCATCCAGCCATAGATGCGGGGCGCCTGATCGGTTCGGAGATCAGCGGCGGGGGTGAAGTCACCCGCGCGCTCGACGAGGCGGACCCAGAGTTCCTGCTCAAGGTCCTCGCGTCCGATGTAGGACGCCGGGAAGGCGAGGCAGACCTCGCGGGTGATCAGTTGGACCTGCCCACCCCAAGCCTTCATGAACTCGCGGATCGCCGCGTCGCCCTCGGCCGGGTCGGCGGACCGTACCGAGATGGCGGCCAGGAGGTCGGCATCGCGGCCATAGCGAATAACCCCTGGAATTGCTGTGGACCCGTCAGGCATGGTGTTACTACACCTACTACGGATCCCTGTGACGGCTAGCAGTGGGACTTGTCCGTCGGCGAAGTTTTAGCCGATAACCAAGCTGCAGGGCGAATTACTGATGTTACGCAAATAGTTTTTAATAAACGTCTTATGTCGATCCACGCCATTGCCGCCGAGCCCTGTCACAGGCCCCCGTAGAGCAGGTAGACGGCCCTCTGCGGTGCCGCATTTCATCCACCGCTTCTGGAGTCGCCGATGGTCGCCCTCCCCCTGCGCAGCATCACCAATCCCGACACCCTCGCCGCCTTCGATGCGGGGATCCTGCACCAGGTGCTGGACCCACACCGGGTCTACATCGCCGGCCTGGGCTACCATCTACCGACTCAGGCGGGAACGGCGATCGACGCCGACGCTCTGGCGACAGCCCTGCTGCGCGCGGACGTGGACTTCCCGGAGGATCTCGCCGATGCGTTCCACACCATCGTCGAGACCGGCGTGGAGGCCCAAGTCGGCGCCATCCAGGCGGCGGCTCGGCGAGCGGGGATCGACCTAGGGGTGCCGGCGGGCCAGGCTGCCACGCCGCTCGACTTGGCTGCGCGTTTGTGGCTGCGGAATCCTGACCTGCTCAAGCGCATCCACGCTGAGGCCAGCATCCCGACAGTCCGGCGCTACGAGTCTTGGCGCTGCGACAGCGACGAGATTCCGGCCTTCCACCTGCCGGATGAACAGCGCGTCGTGGCGCCCTGGACGCAGGACCTGGAGCGCATCCTGGTCGAGCACCAGTTTGGTCCCGGCGTACGCATCTTCGTGTGCCCGGCTGGACGATTGGTATTTTTCCTCATTCGACACGGCGCAACCGTCCAACGGGTGTCGGTCCACCATGACGATGGTGGTACGGGTAGCCTGCTCTTCCGACCGGCAGTCACCGATGTCGTCCGTTACGACCCGGCCGCTGGCGAACTCGGCCTGCACCTGCAGAAGCACGCCAAATGGCTGTCGGAGGCGATCCGCACGACCTTCAGCCTTCGCGTCTTCAACCGACCTCATCTCTTCTCTGGCGAGCGCCGGTACACCTTGCGTCCGATCCAAGAGCGGGGGCGGGCAGCCTTGAACTGCGAGGGGTTCCCCGCCATCGACCAGGTCGATCTCACCGAACTTGAAATCCCGTATGGTGACGATCACCATTACCGCGTCGTCCACAAAGCGACGGATGTGTTCGCCGCCCTAGAGTCACAGGGTGTCGCAGTCACCAACCTACCGCAGCCTCGCGCCGCCAAGCTCAAGGTCGTCCTCACTGACGAGTCGACCCGCACCGTTTCACTGCGAGCCCCCAATATCGCAGTCTATCAGCGCGACGGCGACGACGATGTGATTGGTGCCTTCCTGCTCGATCGCGGATTCATCCTGCCGGACGATATCGATGAGCGCGATCAGGTGGCGTAGGTGCGGGAAGGCGTTGGGCGTCCTCCCCGGCGATGCCGCGATCAAATCCCGCTGGGAGGCTCTCCTCGGCGAAGAGATGACCTGCGTAGAACCGTTCTTGCGCAAACGGGGAGCAGCTGCCGTCGTCCATCGACCTGACAAACAGGGGCGCTCTGTCGCCCTCCGGGTGGTGCGGCATACCAAGACGGACCTGGTCGGCGTCGATGATGACAGCGGCGAACGATTCGATCTACGCTTCGAGGACGTACAGCAGTGGGTCATCGATTGGGTCGCGGTCACCGCCGCATTGCGTGCGGGCTTGGGCCTGACGGGCACACAGCTGCCCATTCTGGGCGCGGTGCTGACCTGGGACATCGGGCGCATGGCCCTGACAGACCACCAGACCGCCCCCATCTATCTCTGCGGGGCTCCGCGCCACCAACTCGCTGCGGCCTGTGACCGCCTCCTGGCCGACGGCATCCAGGCCGGCGTGCTCCTGGTCGGTGATCCCAGTGTCATGCCGTCCGAGACGGTCACCCGGCTGCTCGCCAGCAAGGTGGTGGTGGTCGGTCTTTGCGACGCCATCGCTGCGGATCGAGGTCGACTGGTCGGCGTTACAGGCCCAGAGAGCGTCGTCGGAGATCTGCGCATTCGACTGGGCTTGGCGCCGGTCGATAGTCCTGCCTATCAGTTCATCCGCACGGGCCAGCGGTGGGACATCGTGTTCCAGGGCGTGGTGATCTGTGTCGATCACCAAAAGGGGCTCTCCTACATCTGCCTCCTGCTCGATAAGCCCGACTCATCCATCGACGTGCAGACCCTGGTTGCGACGGTCGCCGATGTCGATCGCCACTTGCTCCAGGGATCCAATGGCGCAGTGAACGACCGGCAGAGCCGCAGCGAATACATGGATGAATACCGACGACTACAGGAGCGAATCGATCGGCTTAGTGAGGGCGATCCGATCCGGGAAAAATTGGAAGTCGACCAGGACCGTATCATGGAGCAACTCCAGGCCGGTGACGGTCTGGGAGGTGAGAATCGCATCGTGACCTCCGGTGCTCAGATGGGCCGTTCCGTCGGCAACGCAATCAACCGTGCTATCGCCGCCATTAGTGCAGAACCGGATGGAGCGGCGCTAGCAACGCATCTCAAGGACGGTTTGAAGAACCGTACCGGGCAGAAACCCGTCTACCGTCCGGTCGCCGCCATCGGCTGGACCACGGCCCGCTGACCACAT
>JAYVTR010000072.1:0-9991 GCA_043788625.1 Planctomycetota bacterium | reverse complement strand
GTCTTGCCGCTGTGCCGCATCGGCAGCATCTCCGTGGCTTACCGCTGGTGGCGCTTTTTCGGTGCGGCGCCGTTGACCGCCATTGATGCACTCACCATCGATGACGCAGCCATCACCATTGATAGCACGGCAATCATTCCAACACACACCACTACCGTCATGCCGGTGTTGCCGTGGACCACGGCGATTGCCGCTAACGGCAGCTTGGTGGTCATTACCGCGGCAGGCAATTTCGAGGCGCGCAATCTCCAGCTGAGCGGTGAGCTCGCTCGACTCCATCTCGAAAGCGTCGTACAACTTGCCGAGAAGCCGCTCGGCAATCTGCAGCTCGATGCGCAGCACACCGGTACTTCATTGGCCGATGGCTGGCATCTCAATAGTCAATTGTCCACAGCTGACGAGCAACCATTGCAGATCACGCTGCGGGTGGAATCGGCCACACTGGATGCCACTGTGGCTGCCGGTGAGGGCACCCAACTGACCTGCCGCCTTGGCGCTCCGGGTGTAGCCTTTTCAGGTAGTCTTCATGCGTCGCAGATGGCACCAGCCCTGCGCCGGGTATTCATGGCCTTGGGCGCGCCCTTACCCCAAAGCGGCGTCGTTAACGCTGATGGCCGACTGGTCGATGGCGGCACCCTGATCGTTGACCACGCCAGCTTGGCGCAGCCCGGTGTAGCGGTATCTCTGACTGATGCGCGGTGGAATGCGGCGCACGGACTGATCAGCGTAGGAGCGATGCAAACACAGATCCGCCCATCACAGTTGCCTCCAGCCTTCGCTCAGTATTTTTCCGAAACAGCGGCGATCGAGGTCAACTTCCATGCCAGCGATGGCCTGATCACGGCGCAACTCACTAGTCATGACCTGCCGATGATGCTTACCGCCCATGCGCAGGTGGTTGGTCAGATCGCCAGCCGTGCGTGGCGCGATGCACAGATGCAGGCGGAAATTGAAATCACCACGCCGGCGACGACAGCGGTAGCCAGAGCCGAGCGTTATAAGGCCCATGTCATCGTCAGCGGTAGCTATGAGACGATGACCGGCAGCCTCGAGGCGGAGGCCGCGCACCTGCTGGTGGGCGCCTGGCAAGGCGAGCAGATAAGTGCCAGCGCCCAGGTCGACTGGAGCAGTACGCAGGCACACCAATCACGCCTCGACGGCCAATGGAAGCTCGGCGCGGCGGCCATCCGCCATGGACCACTGGGCGCACCGTGGACCTTGGCAAGCAGTGGACGTGTGCATGCCGATGCTACCGGATTGCTGATCGAGACGGACATTACGTCCCCGCTGGTGGCGCACGCTACGGCGAGCAATGCCACCCCGTGTACCGCTGAGCCTTCCTGGCTGAGTACCCTGTCGAACACGCCCCTGAAAGCGCAGTGGCAGATAAGCGATATCGATCTGGTGCATCTGACCCTATTGCTGGCGGATGGAGTGCACCTTGACGGCCATGCCAGCGGTCATGGCGAATTCGCTGATGTACTGCATGCCGGCCACTGGTCAGCTGCCCTGTCAGTGCACAAAGCCAATCTCGGCGGTTTACCACCTCTGCCACCTTTGCTCGATATTGACGCCTCTATCACTGCCAAACCCGAGGGCATTTTCCTTAGTGAGCTGCGCGTCCGCGCCGGCGGCGGACAATTCGAAGTCAGTGGCAGCGTGCCGCTCCCTGGAAAACCTGGACCACTGGCGCTGACTGTCACCAGCCACGACGCGCTGATTTTTCAACGACCTGATGTGCGCTTACGGGCCGATGCCGAGGTCCACCTCAACGGTACCTGGGCCACGCCCCAGCTGAAAGGTCAGATACACCTCACCGATTTGGTGGCGACGACGCCGGTGACGTGGTTCGGCGGCCATGATCTACCGGCGGCCGAATCCCCTTTTGAAGGTTTGAACGCACTGCCGGCGCCGTGGAATCAGATGTTGCTCGAGCTGCATATCACTGGCGGACAGGACGCCAAAAAATCTTTAGAGATTCGTAATAATATACTCGTCGCCAGCTTGGCGGTTGATGTCCTGCTCAGTGGTAAAGCCGCCCTGCCACTGCCCAGTGGCGAGATCCGTTTTCGCAGTGGTCGTCTGGTGCTGCCTTTCTCATCCTATCATATCGACAGTGCCGCCCTGCGCTTCAATACAGCCGATCCCTATGATCCGGTGATCGACGCCAGCGCCTCGACGCAGGTGCAGGGTTATTTGCTGACCGCACAGATCACCGGCACGGTGCGTCATCCGCACATCGACATCAGTTCATCACCATCATTGGCGCCCGATGACGCCTTGGTCTTGGCCAGCACCGGCAGGCTACCAGCTGAAATGCGCCGTGATGGCACCTCGGCCTCAGCCATTGGCGTCGCCCTCCCGTTTGTCGGTCGCGAGCTGCAACGCTGGGTATTGGGGGACGGCTTCGCTGATGATGCAGACAGTCTGTTTGATCGATTCGTCGTCCGTTATGATGAAGACCGCAGTGAGCATGGCCTACCCTCGATACGCCTGGAATACCAGCTGGATGGGCCGTGGTACCTGTATGGTGAACGTGATCGCTATGAAGCCTATAACCTCGGCCTGATGTGGCGGTGGATTTTTTCAGACCCGGCGCGCAACAAGTCGGCCCACAGCCAGGATGAAGCAACCGACGCAGAACAGGACAACGCACTTGCCGACTGGCGCGTGGTGCCAGCAGCAGGCGTCAAACATCTCCCGGTCTCAGCAAAAAAATTGCTCGCGACGGTGCCGGCGCGCCAGCGGCGTGGCGCAGATGCCAATCAGCCGGCGCAAATCGCCAGTGCCGCCCAGCGCATGGTTGACCGTCTGCATGAAGCCGGCTATCCAGATGCTCGCGTACAACCGCAGCTGGTGCAAACTCCACACGATCAGGTGCAATTTGAGGTCTCACCGGGTTTATCCTGGTCCATCGCCAGCAAGCACGTGAGTGGCGCGCCAGCGGCGTTGGCGGCAAGCTTGGATCTCATAGTTGCCCGCGGCCTGCCGCCGGGAACCGCCCCCACCCCCACTGTGGTGAGGGCTACCCGCACTGCCCTGCGCAGCGCTCTGATGAATGCCGGCTATGCCTTGGCGCAGGTGCGTCTCAAGATCCGCCGCGATCCTCAAGAAGCACAGAACGCCATCGCCGACATCCACATTGAGCCGGGGCTGCATTATCGGTTTGTCATCGAAGCACCGCAGCTTAACGACAAGCTGCCCACCGAGCTCAGCAAGCGTCTGAGCGAAACCTGCCAGGCTATGCACGGCAAAGATTGGACACGCCGCCAAGTGGTTACTCTACGCGCCCAGCTCATGCAGTTGTTGCGCCAAGAAGGTTATGCCTTTGCCAAGGTGATCCTCACCGATGACGAACCAGGGTTGTTGCCTGATGTGGTATGCAGCATTCAAATTATCCCCGGCGATCCTGCGGTCTTGCATGCCATCACCCTGAGCGGCTTCAATTACACCTCTGAAAATTATGTACGCAGTCGTCTGCAACTGACTCCGGGCGCAGTCTTGCGCGATGGTGAACCGAGTGCCGCTCTCGCGCGCCTGCGCCGCAGCGGGGTGGCGCGCAGCCTACAATCAGCGGTGACGCCCATAGGTGCCGTCCTTCCGGTGGCACCCGTCGCACAGCAACCCGCAGATTTGAGCATCATCGCTGAAGAAGCACCACCGCGCAGTGTCGAACTGACGGCTGGCTATGGCAGCTACGAAGGTGCCCGCGGCGGTGCGCTCTACCGCGACACCAATTTATTCGGCTGGGGGCGCATGTGGGAAGTCGGCGCTGAGAAAAGCCAACGTAGCTATGGCGGCCACACGCGCATCACCGACCATGACCTGTTGGGTATCCAGCGCATCCTCAGCATTACGCTCAGTGGGGGTTGGCGCCACGAGCCGTCGTTCGACCGCACCAGTTACGCCAGCGTAACCAGCCTGCGTGCGCCACTTACTGACTGGCTAGATCTGCGCACTACTTACACCCTGGAGGCCGAACGTGCGACGAATCGCGCTGCCGAAGTCGACCCCGCGGGGGACCAGGGTTTCGTGTTCAATGGCGTCCTCAATACGCATCTGCTGTGGGATGGTCGTGATGATCGGCAATTACCCACCCGCGGCGGCATCGCCGAGATCGGCTTCGGCATCTCCGATCCGGCGCTGGGCTCGCAGATCTCTTATATCGAATGGTCGGCGCGTCTCGGCTGGGTGGTGCCGATCGTCGATGAACGTCTGATTTGGGCGACGCAGGTCGCCGGCACCGTACGACGCATCACTGACGGCGCTGAAACCTTGCCGATTCAATACCGTTTATTCTTGGGTGGCTCGACCACCGTGCGCTCGTTCGGATTGAACGAACTCAGCCCAGTCACTACCGACGGCGACGCCCTCGGTGGCTTGACCGCGGGCTACGCCAACTTCGAGCTACGCGCCAAAGTCTCGGGCAATTTCCATGTCGCCGCGTTTTATGACATAGGCACGGTCTCCGAACGCAGCTGGACTCTCGATGGCGCGCTGGGCCAAGCCATCGGCGGTGGCCTACGCTATCACCTGCCTATCGGCCCCCTGCGCCTGGATGCCGCGTATAATCCCGGAGAACGCTGGGCAGCGACCAAGAGCTATGCGATTGAAGGTGCAATTGGATTCACGTTCTGAACTCGTCTCCGATGATAGCAGCCTGAAAATCTGAGGACCTCATTCCTTTTATCGCCGACCCCAGCCACCAGCGTCGCAGATATGAATCGAGAATTTGGCATAGTTTTTGGCCAAGCGCGGTAAAGCCGAAAAGGTCACGTATAGTGTGCGCTATCGCATTCCGATGTGCAAAAAAAACTACGACCACGGCAGCCGCTGGCTGCCGTGGTCGTAAATATCAATCACTCTTCCTGGTGCCGAGGACGGGACTCGAACCCGTACGACATTGCTGTCGGGGGATTTTAAGTCCCCTGCGTCTGCCATTCCGCCACCCCGGCTGAGGTCGCCCCAAGGGCTGGGCGGACACGCTGGGGCTGGGCAGCAAAGGTCAAGCCGGTAGGTTCATTTTCCGGCTGGAGATGGACGTTGATTGGGGATCACCAGACGATCAAAGGTCGAAAGCAGGACTTGATGGATAGCGGCCTGTTCTTCATCGGCAAAACCGGCGTCAAGACGCACGGCCACCCGCGCGGCTGAATTCAGCGCCAAAATCAATTCATGCTGCCGCACATAGCGGCCTTCGCGGAAGGTAAAACGGAAGCGCCGCGCAAGACCTTGGGGGAAAGTCGGATCATCCTGCTCGACGATCGCGAATTCAGGACGCGAACGCAACGACCCCTCAATATTTTGCCATAGTGTATCTAGACTCGGATTTTCAGGTGTTTCGATGATCGAAGCGGAAAGATATGCCGTTTCTGATTGCGGATCAACCCAGGTGATGTCACCTTCAACTCGATCACCACGCTTCCAATTTTGTGGAGCAGGAATCAGAGTGCCGGTTTCCGCATGCTGGAAATCGGCATTGGTCTGGGTTTGCGTGCCATCTCCGCGAACCATGTTGGGCAGTCCCAGCTCATTGCGAATCCCTTGATGGTTGGGATTGGCACGATAACCCGCCTCATAACAGCGGTAACTGCGGTCCTTGGTGCGGGCGAGATCTTCACCATGCAAGTCAGCCCAGCGTCCGAGACGGTAATAAGCGTCCGCGTCCTTCCAACTGATCTCAACAAAGCGATCCTCAAATTCTTTCGCCAGCGCTTCAGAACGTGGCTGCCATTGGTCTTTATACATCTCCATGCCGAGGTGACGCAGGCGTTTGCTAATGTCTTCGGCATGCGCTGTACCCTTGACCCACGGCAACGACGCAACACGGCCGGCCTTGGTGGTGTCGTGCAAAATGTCGATGCACCAGGTAATTGCCTGATCAAGCAACAGCGCATCCTTCTTCTCGGTGGCGATTACCGTGGCATCATCAATGGTCTGCGCGATCACGTTATCACTGGCCGAGAGCCAGAATTCCTTGTTGGGTTGCGAAGCTGCGTGCTCTCGGATCCGGCTGGCGGCCTTGAAGCGAGCAGCGTAGTCGGTGGGCGGAATGTCTGCCACCAGGCTGGCAATGATCTGCGCATCTGACGGTGCTGCCTCGACAGCGAGGATGTTGAAATGGCCTTTCCCGGTGGCCGCGGTGGCCATCGAACCGAAGAAAAACAGGTTGTCGCCTTCTAAGCGCGCAGCAAACAACCCGGCATCGCCATCGGCGGTCACTTCCGGAAAGCTCGTCAGGTGAACCTGCTGCCGTGAACCAGCGACGCCATCGCGGACAAACTTGGCCGTCAGCACCACATCTTTTTTGCCTAACAGCAAGGTGGTATTGCTGGCATCGGCAGGTGACAGCACCAGGTAGTTACCGTTGTGGTAGGTGGCAAAGACGCGGTCTTGGCCGCTGATGACCATGGTGAACGATTCCGACCACGGCACGGCTTGCGGCGCTACTTGCGGCGCGTTGTCTGCGGCCCAGGCGAGCGAAGCCGCCGTGCAGCAGATCAGTAAGGAACGGACCATAACATGCAGACGATTTCTCATAGGGCACACCTGGGGCTATGATGCTTGATTGCGTCGAACCGCAACCACGCCCAGCTCGGCTGTCAGTAGGTTTGCGACCGACTTGAGCTGCTGTCGCAAATTACCTCTTTACAGATTGAGAACGTCGCCATCATCTTGCCCCTCGCCACTAGATAATGCGCAAGCAAATGCTAGTAACGAAGTTCTGACGCAAGTCAGAGGGAAGCGCGCAGAGCGCATGTAGCCGGTTCCTGCCCGGCGCCTAAGAGGCAGATGCAGGGCTCGGTTGGGGGTATAGCTCAGTTGGTAGAGCGTTTGAATGGCATTCAAAAGGTCAGGAGTTCGAATCTCCTTACCTCCACCAGTTAGAAGACCCGGCAACGAACGTTGCCGGGTCTTCTTCTTTTATGCTCAGAGCGCCGTGTTTTATGCAGTTGCGATCGAGCACGCCCAACGACGGTAATTCACCGCTCCGGAACTATGCGTGTTGATGCAATCCGGCCTATGCATGGCGACGTACATCAGTGAGGTGTGAGATCACGTTAATTTGCGCGGAACCTGCTGACGGTACTTTGATGGATTGACGCCGAATACGCCACGGAATCGGCGGGAAAAATAATTCGCATCGCTCCATCCAACTTTACGGGCGATATCAGCCACTGGCGCGTCGGTGGTTACCAGCAGCACAGCGGCGGCTTCAGTGCGACGACGCGTAAGCCAGGTCATGGGCGCGAGTCCGACCACGCGATGGAATCGACGTACGAGGTAGGCCGGCGTGACATCCAGACGTTGCGCCAGTTCCGCTAATCCCCAGGTATGGTCGAGGCGCTCTTCCATGGCCTGGATTAGATCGCGTACGCCGTCGTCAACGCGATTAATGGAGACATGACGTTGCGGCTGATGACGCGCGATCAGGCCCAAGGCAACGCATAGATGGCCGATCATCTCAGCGCGTGTCCGCAGATAATCGCCGCTTTCGGCAAGGGACATCATTGTTTCGCACTCGGCAGCCACCCATGCAAGCACGGCATCCGCAAGCTTGCCGACGTCGATGGTTTGATCCGGACTCAAAGCCGTTTTGCGGCGCTGCGGCAGTAATGGTGCAAGCAGTGGGTCGCTCGCAATCCACGATAATTCATGCGCTAATAGAGATGTGGAAAAACCAATGTTGTAGATCCACAGATCGATGGCCTTTTCCCAGGCGTGCCATTGGCCCGGCAATACCACGACGACGTCTCCGACGCTAACAGGCTCAATGCCATGCACCGTGCGATGCAATCCACGACCACTGCCGATCAAGCCGATCTCGACGAAGTCGTGGTCATGCAAAAACATGTCACCGACGTGGCGGAGGTGATTGACGTAGATGGGTGCCCCTACTGGAGGAAATAGTTCTGATGCCGTGAGGGTGCGATGCGGGGTGGTAGGCACAGAGTGCCAAGATAGCCTGCTGCGCTGGATAGATCTAGTTGCTTGTTGGTCATTGCATTTGAGGACCTCAGTACAAACCTTTGTGATCACCATCTGGAACAGGGTCTTGAACCGACTGAAACCCGCGAAAGGAATATGAGAAATTTTCCGCGGTACCCTGGGTGCCTCGGGCGGCGGTTTGGTTCCGGGACAGGGTAATTTGCCATGGATCTATTTACACATAGCGATCCATCATGGTCGCTTGATCCAACCAAATTTCGGTAACTTTGAATAAATCTAGGAACCGATGATGAAGACGTAATTCTTTTACGGTGCCGCAGTCACGATCCGCACCTCTACACCAAAACTGCGAATCGCTGTCACAATGCTTACATCTGCTTTATCGTCTGTGATCAGGACGTTAATTCGCGATAGCGGTGCGACATGGCACAAAGAACGGATCCCCAACTTGGTGTGATCTGCCAACACTGCGACGCGATCGGCACTGGTAATCATTGCCTGATCGACCTCGCTAACCATTGCATCTGTATTCGAGACACCATCGGTACCAATCCCGCCTACGGACAAAAACGCCCACGCGGCATGATACTGTACGATCGTGTTGCGCGCCTGCGGGCCGATCAGCAAACCTGATCGCGGCAGCAACCAGCCGCCGGTTACATGCACTTCGGGAGCTTGGTCATAGCGCTGCTCACCCAAGGCCACAGCCAAGCGGAGCGAATTGGTGATGACCCGCAACGGTAATTGCCCAAGATGTTGGGCGAGGTGCAACGTACTGGTGCCGCCGTCAATGAACACCGCGTCACCGGATTTCAACAGTTTGACGGCCTCGCTGGCGATGGCTGATTTCTCAGCGGAATTTTTCATTTCTCGTACCGCAAACGGCACCATCGCCAGCGCATCACGCTGCTGACGACGCACTCCGCCGCGATGCCGCTCGGCTACCCCCTGTGCCAGTAAATTGGCAAAATCGCGACGAATAGTCGCCGGACTCGCATCACACCGACGACAGGCTTCGGCAACGCTAATAAACTCCTGTTCTTGGAGCCACTTCAATAATGCGGCGAGACGTTGTGTAGCAGATTCCATGCCCGTCCTGATTGGATTTGATCACTTGATCGATCGGTGTGCGCACAAGTTCACCTCGAAAAAATCATAATCAATCACTATGCTCTAGTTATGAGCCCTATCACTTTTCAATTAGGTCTAAAAAGCGACCCAATTCTGTACCGTTACAGCTATCTTTGGCTGTTCCGACTTTTGGCTCAGGAAGGCGTGCATCACGTCCAGCTCGGGACTTTTTTTGAGCTGTACCAATTGCCGGATCCATTCTTTCACCGGCTCCGCGCCCAGGCCGCTGACCACGACATCACTATCAGTAGTGTCTTCACTGCGCACCGCGAAATCGGTGGTTACTTCCAGGGAGATGAATGGGTCCATGTAGCTCGTCGCAACCACCGCCGGCTCATTGAGATCGCCGGCCTACTGGGTGCGCGTTCCGCGGGCACCAATCCGGGCGCCGTACTGCGTGATCGTATGGGCACGAAAAAGGCCGGCTGGGCCACCTACGTCCAAAACATTAAAGAGCTGATGCACGAGGCCCACTCTCTCAAAGTCCCCGAACTCACGATCGAACCGATGAGTTGCGCCGCCGAGCCACCCGCGTTGCCGGACGAACAGAGGCGCATGGCCGAAGAATTAAACGCCTATCACGCGGCGCATCCTGACACTGCGGCAGTAGGCTACTGTATTGACATCGCACATGGCTATTGCGATGCGTCCAAACAAGTCACCTGTGATCATTGGGGCCTTCTGGAAGCCGGTCTCCCGTGGTGCCGAGAACTGCATTTGAAGAACACCGACGCGACCTACGACAAGACATTCGGATTCCGCGCTGATGAACGCAAGAAAGGCGTAATTGATGTTGCAGCTACGCGTGCCTGGCTCCAAGACCGTGCCGATATTCTGCCCATCCGTGAGCTCGTAGGATACCTTGAAATCAGCGGCCCGAAACTTGGCCGCGATTACAGTGATGGCGAAC
>JAYVTR010000071.1:0-9120 GCA_043788625.1 Planctomycetota bacterium | reverse complement strand
CTACTGGGGCATGGTTCGTCGGCGTCGGCACGCTGGTGATGATGCCGATCACCGTGCCATCGTTGCCACGCGGATAGGCGCCCATGTCCGTACCGGTGCGCCCGCGGCCGCGACAAGGCGAGGATGATTGCAGATGGAAGTCACCACCGCTGGCGTTGACCAGTTGGGGATTCACCGCCAGCGAATGCGCTTCGAAGGGCGGATGCGCGGCGGTCCATGCGGCGATGGTCTGGGCGCGGATATTCGCATCGATGAAGCGCAATGACGTATCCGCACTAGGGATCGACAAGCAGTTCCAGTCCATGGTGTAATTGGCGGGATTCATCGCCACGCTGCCGTACTTGTCGATATTGACGAAGCGTCCGGCGATATCTTCGCCGCCGCTGATATTCTTGGCGGTGATGCCATGGAAGATGTTGCTGTGATAACTCTGCCGGCGGGTGTAGCCGTCATCAAAGCCGACGATCAGGCTGCGGCACTCATAGAAGGTATTGTTGTACAGCTTGATGTCGTCGCGCAGGTTGCCGTAGGTGCCCAGACCGCCGATCAGGAAACCGACGTTGGCGCCGACGACGATGTTCTCGGTGATGGTGACATTGGTGCAGCCGCTCTGCCCGGCGAAATAAAACGCGATGTTGCCGCCGGTGATGCGATTGCGCCGCACCAGCATGTTGTTGGGCTGATCCTTGCCGCCGACTGCTTCCAGGCAGTCGACGAATTCGTTATTCTCGATGATCCAGCCGTTGGTGTCATAGAGCCGCAGCGCCGGCGAATGATTGTTGGTGAAGCGGTTATTGCGGAACACGCAGCCCACGGATTGGCCGGGGTCGGTCTGCATGCAGCGCACGGCGGCGGTGTTCTCCCTGCCGTTCTCAGCGGGCATGTTGCTGAACGAGCAGTCCTTGAACTCGCAGAAGTTCGTCCCTTCCATGTAGACCATGCCGGCCCCGACCGCCGTCGAGGCGGTGGTGAAGCCAAGGCCCTTGAAGACCAGGTACGATCTGAACTGCAGACTCAGGCAGTACCCGCTTCCGCCATGGATCTGCACCGTGTCGCCGGATTTGGCGCTGTAGGTGATCGGATGGCCCGAGGTCCCAGAATGGGAGAACGCTATCTGCTGCGTCAGGGCGAAGGTGCCGCCATGGATGACCACCGTATCGCCGGCTGCGGCCACCACCGCCGCGTGGTTGATGGTTTTCCAAGGATGGGTCGCGTCGCCGCTGGCGGTGTCGCTGCCGCTGACTGCGACATGGAACTCAGCTGCTGCCATACCCCAACTCAAGCCCAATATGAGCATGCCGATTCGGCAACATATGAGATCATTAATGACGACCCGAGAATGGCTGGATGTTGTCGACATGTTGGTCCCTTGTTCACTGGTTTGGATGCCAGTATTTAACACCTCTCGTTAAAATTGGATCACCTATGGTTCACCATTCATATTAGGTGTGTCATATTCTCATACAGCCGATCGCAGCCTATTTCGACAGCATCAATCCCACGCTGCCATTGGTGGTGGTCAAGCGGGCGCTGTGTCCGTCGCAAAAAATATAGCTCGGCAATTTGCGATGGCGGGCGCCGTCCTGATGCGATGCCCACAGGATATAGATCCAATCCCAGCCATCGCCCATCCAGATGCGTTCAGCTGGATAGGAGATCTCCGCCAAGCGGATGAAGCGGCCGATGGTCGGGGATGAACTCTTGGTGTTGGTTTCCTGATACGACCCGACCACATCATGCACCATGCTGTTTTCACTGGAATTACGTCGCACCATGTTGAGGAACGGATTGCGGCAGTAGCCTTTCCACCAGCCGTTTTTCCATGGTGAATGGTACATCGGTGAGTTCTTCCAGTCGGGGCAGCCATTCCACAACTTGGCTGAAACAGTGCCTTTTTTGTCATCGGGATCGAGGAGCGGGACGAGCAACCCGATCCAGTTCGAGCCATTGGCTGCGGTTGGGCAGCTGAAGCCATTCCAATTGGCCGCATAGCACAGATTCGCAGTGCTGACCTGACGCAAGTTCATCTGGCAGCGCGTGGCGTTCGATGCCGAACGCACTAAGCGCACAGCCGGCAGCAGCATGGCGACCAAAATCATGAGAATGGTAATGACCGTCATCAGTTCGATGAGGGTGAAAGCCGTCTTCGCAGTTAATTTATTACCAGTATACATACTGGTACTATATCATATTTCCGCAGGTGGCAAACAGGTAATTTACCAGTTCTCTAGTTATTTGCAAAATCCTCAGACCATTGCCGATGGCGCCAGCGCTAACAGGCCTCCGGTTGGCGACGCCGCCCAGAAGTCGTGGTCCAGCAGAGGTCCGGCCGTCTTGCGCAGCGTCTCTTCCCAGGAATCGCGCAGGAGCGTTGGACACCAGGGACCAGGGGCTTCCCAACGGCACCACCGGCCGGCTGCTGAAAGACCTAGTCGCCCTCGGCTGGGCTGACCAAGCCGGCCTGCGCAGCTGTTATCGACTGGGCCCACGCGCGCGTGGGTTGGGGTTGACCCAACGTCATCGGATACGTTTCTTCGAACTCGCTCGCGACTGCCTGCCGGCCCTGGCCAAGCGCCTGGGAGCGCCGGTTTCGGTCGCCTGCCTACGTGGCTTGCGTCGCTGCACGCTGCATGAATGGCAGGCGAACACGCGTGAGTCGCAAGCCATGCTCGAGCAACGCGACGACCTGTGGATCACCGCCGGGGGTCGTCTGCTTACTGCGCACTCGCCAGCTCCGGCACGCCGCCAGCTGATTGCCCGCGTCGGCCTGCCATCTCGACGCGATTGGCCCGGAGTCGCCAACCATGCGGACCTCCGCGCTGAACTCGCCTGGATCCGCAAGCGGAATCTGGCCATCCAGCAATTGAAGCACCGCCAGCATTTTTCAGCAGCAGTGGCGGTTGCCGATGGCGATGGAGGCCTGTTGGCGGTCGGATTCCACGTGCGTGCAGCGGAATGGGACGACGCACGGGTGGCAGATCTGCAAGCTGCCGTCGCTGAACTTGCCCAGCGTCTTCCGTCCTAGAAAAACCACTCCAAGCCGACCTGCAGGACAGACGATTGATCAGAAGCTCCAGCGCATGGGACATGGCCGATTTTTTTTACTGCAGCATACCCTGATCATACCACCAACGAACTTGCTTCGCGACTTCTATTTGAACTAGCGGTATTTACCTAGTTCAAATTTCCCGCCGACGCTAAGACGCTAAAAGGAACTGCTTCGGCAGTTCAAAAGCCCAATTCGACCACCCCTTCGCGTTCGCGGGCCAGATAAGTGGGCACGCTGAAGCCGCCCGGTCCACGATCGATTTCACCGGTGTCGAGGCGGAAGGTCCACCCATGGCCGACGCACATCACCGCCATGTCCTTCACCGGACCTTTGACCAGTGAGACGCCGGCATGCGGACAAACGTCCTTGAGGGCGTACCACGCGCCTTGATGGCGGTACACGCCGATGCGTCGCGGACCAACCTGCACCAGCTTGCCGCCTTCGGCCGGCCAATCGGCAGCTTGACCAACGGCCTTCCAGGTCAGGTCGGCGGTATTGGGATCAGGGGAAACGGGGGCATTCATGATGCGGGTCTCGTGTAAGCAGTGTGGGTCAGATCGATCACGCCGCTGCCGTCAGTTCGGCCATGCGTGCCAACACTAGCGGTGCGGCGCGCAGCGGCAGCAGCCACCAGGGCGCCAACGGTGAGCTGATTCTGCAACTCCCAGCCATCACGGTGACGGAAGGTGCCGCGTGTCTGATGGCGGCTCCAGAATTCAAAGGTACGCCTGGCCTGCGCCAGCTCGGGCCCCGAGCGTTCAATGCCGACCTGACGCCACATCAGCGCCCGCAGGCTGCGCAGCAGATCGGGGACATCGAGGTCTTCGGGCGCCGGCTGGAGGTGATTGACCTGGATGCGCACGCGCCCGGCCTGGCCACCCGCGATCGCGGCGTCATGACCGGCGCGGATGCCGACCACCAGCCCTTCGAGGATGCTGTTCGAGGCCAGGCGGTTGGCACCATGCAGACCCGTGCAGGCGACTTCGCCCGCGGCCCACAGGCCGGCCAGATTTGCCCGCCCGCGCGCATCGGTGATGACCCCGCCGCAGTGGTAGTGGGCGCTGGGGTGCACCGGTATCCAGGCGGTGGTGATGTCGATGCCGAACTTGGCGCAGGCTAAAGAAATCGTTGGAAAGCGCTCTTGCAGGAAGGCCGCCGGCAGGTGCGTGGCATCAAGCCACACGTGCGGGAAGCCGCTGCTGCGCACTTCAGCGAGGATCGCCCGCGTCACCACGTCGCGTGGCGCCAATTCGGCCAACGGATGATACTTGGTCATGAAACGCTCACCGGCGTGGTTTTTCAGCACCGCACCTTCACCGCGCATGGCCTCGGTGATGAGCAAGCGTGCGCCACCGGCGATGTACAAGGTGGTGGGATGGAATTGCATGAATTCCATATCTGCCACCGTGGCACCCGCGCGGTAGGCCATGGCCAGGCCATCGCCCGTGGCCACCGCAGGATTAGTGGTTTCACGCCACACCCGACCACAGCCACCGGTAGCCAGCACCGTCGCTCCGGCGAGGGCCGCAAACAGCTCTTCGCGGCGATAATACAAGACACCCAGCACGCGCCCGTCGTCGCCGGTGATGAGATCGATGGCAAAGGCATTCTCGATCACCGTCACGCGCGCATGCGCCTGCACCGCTGCTGACAAGCTGCGTGCGACTTCACGTCCGGTGCTATCGCCCTGGGCATGCAGGATGCGCCGGGCACTGTGGCCACCTTCGCGGGTCAAGGCCACGGCGCCGTCAGCGGCACGATCAAAATTGCAGGCATGCCGACGCAGGAAGTCGATCGAGGACGCCCCTTCGCCAATCAAATCGCGCACCACCACCTCATCGCATAGACCAGCCCCGGCACTCAAGGTATCCTGCACGTGCTTGTCGATGCTGTCGTCAATTTCGCGCTCAGAGACGTTGAGCACGGCGGCCACGCCACCCTGGGCCCAGTTGGTATTGGAATCAGACAGGTCACCCTTGACCAACAGCAGCACTTCCTTGCCGGCATCGGCTGCCGCCAGGGCGGCACACAGGCCAGCCACACCACCACCAACCACCAAGACATCTGCTTCAAGATGCGGGCGACGACGTAAGTCGAAGCCAACCAGGTGACGGGGGGCCCACGGACCGGGCTCGATACGCACATGCATGGGCCGCAGCGTATATCCGCCCGCCCCCGGCACCATGTACATGAGCGAGTGAGTACGCTCCGCAGACTCGCTCTTTCGTCCGTCGATGGGTCTGCTAGCCTGCGCCCATGCGCCTGTTTTCCCAGTTTTGGTATTTTAGCCCCCACGTACCGGACTAGGGACGCGCCTCGTAGCTTCATGCTCGCGCCAACCCCTCGTCCGCTGGACGAGGGGTTTTTCATTTTCTGGCCAGCTGGTGATTTTTTTCAACTTTGACCCATTTGGAAGTGACCTATGCGCCGTACCGCTGACTTACATGTGCTGGAAACCCTACCGCTGTTGGCGCCGGCCCGCCTGCGTGATGAGTTGCCGCTGTCCGAAAACGCCGCCAATACCGTCGCCGACACCCGTGATGCGATCCGCGATCTGATGGCCGGCCGTGATCAACGTTTACTGGTGATCGTCGGGCCGTGCTCGATCCATGATGTCGATGCTGCGCACGACTATGCCCGGCGCTTGTTGCCGCTGCGTGTAGCCCTGGCTGATCGCCTGGAGATCGTCATGCGCGTTTATTTTGAAAAACCGCGGACCACCACCGGCTGGAAGGGACTCATCGCTGATCCGCACCTCGACGGCTCGCACGACATGAACCACGGCTTGCGCGTGGCACGCAACTTGTTGTTGGAATTGGCGAGCATGGGCATGCCGGCGGCCACTGAATTCCTCGACCCGACGGTGCCGCAGTTCATTGCCGACCTGGTGGCATGGGCCGCCATCGGCGCACGCACCACCGAAAGCCAGACCCATCGCCAGATGGCGTCGGGCCTATCGATGCCGGTGGGCTTTAAAAACGGCACCGATGGCACATTGAGCACAGCTATCAACGCACTCATCTCGGCCGCCGCCCCGCATCACTTCCTTGGTCTCGATAACGACGGTCGGGCAGCGATCGTTAAAACCGCGGGCAATCCGGACTGCCATCTGGTTCTGCGCGGCGGTAAAGACGGCCCCAATTTCGACGCCGCCTCGACCGCTGCGGCCGCCGCTGCCTTGGCCAAGCATCCGGTCTGCCCGCGCGTGCTGGTCGACTGTTCGCATGACAATGCCGCTAAAGATCATGCGCGACAGCCCCTGGTCATCGCCGACTTGGTCGCCCAAGTGCGTCATAATGGCAGTCATCTGTTAGGCTGCATGATTGAGAGTCACCTGGTAGCCGGCAAGCAGGCGCCGAACGCTGACCGTAGCCGCCTGACCTACGGCCAGAGCATCACCGATGCCTGCGTTGACTTCACCACTACGCAACAGATGCTATACCTCCTAGCAGATGGGGTAGGAGCGACGCAAGGGCGTGCTTCAGCCTGATTTTGGTTGTTTGGATAGTGACTCGCCGTGCCAACGGTGCATTTCAGCGCAGGCCTTTCGGGCCTGCGTTCGTTTTTATATACGCCCGTCCACTTATGGACACGGGCATGAGAGGTCGACATGAGCAGTAACCCGGTGACCGTTGAAGGCAAAAAGAAGATGCAAGCCGAGCATGACCTGCTCTTGGCGCGCGTCCCCGCCATCGCCAAAGCCATTGAAGAGGCCCGCGAAAAAGGCGATCTGCGTGAAAATGCAGAATACCATGCCGCGCGCGAGGAAATGGGCATGATCAAGGCGCGCATTCAAGAATTGAAATCGAAGATTTCGCGCAGCGAAATCGTCGACGAAAGTCAGATCGACCATAGCCGCATCGCCTTCGGTGCCAAGGTCAAGATGCAGGACATGAAGGACAAATCGGTTGAGGAGTGGCAGCTGGTCGGTGACGGCGAAGACGATGCGCTCGACAACAAGATCCTCTGCCAGAGCCCGATGGGTCAGGCGATGATCGGCAAGAAAGTCGGCGAAGTAGTCATCGTCAAAGCGCCGGTTGGCGATTTGAAGTACAAAATTCAAACCATCTCCTACTGATCCGGTCATGACCGACCTCAGCACGCTGCGGCAGCAGATCGACGGCATCGACCAGGACCTCGTCCGCCTGCTTAACCAACGGGCGGCCCTGGCCCAGGAAGTCGGTAAGACCAAGGCCCATACCGGTGCACCGATCTTCGTACCGCATCGTGAACAAGAGGTCTTTGCCAAGCTCGCCAGGCTTAATCAGGGCCCCTTGCCGGATGCCAGCCTGCGCGCTATCTGGCGTGAAGTGATGAGTGCCTCGTTCGCGCTTGAACGGCCGTTGCGCATCTGCCATTTCGGCCAACCGGGCGCGTTCACGCACTTGGCAGCGCGCTTGAAGTTCGGCGAATCGGTCGAATACACAGCGGTCGAGAGCATTGCCACCGTCTTCAGCGAGGTCGAGCGTGGCCACGTCGACTATGGCGTGGTGCCGATCGAGAACTCAACCGATGGCACCATCACCGACACCATCGACGCCTTTCTCGCCACCCATCTGCGCATCATCAATGAGCTGCACCTGCGCGTGCGCCACCATCTGATGAGCAAGGTGCCGCGCGATCAGATCAAGCGCGTCTATTCCCGGCATACGGTATTCGGCCAATGCCGGTCGTGGCTCGCCGCCAACATGCCGGGGGTCGAATTGATCGAGCTGGTGTCGACCACCAAGGCCGCTGAGCGTGCTGCCGAGGCCGACCTCGCCGAAGGCGCCGCCGCCATCGGCAACCACGAGGCGGCCACCGCCTTCGGCCTGCCGGTGCTGGCCAGCGACCTGCAGGACAACCCCAACAACATTACACGCTTTGTCGTCATCGGTGCGCCTGACCGCGCTGCCCATCCCACCGGCAAGGATAAGACGAGCCTCTTCTTCGGCGTCAAAGACCGCGCCGGTGCGCTCTACGATTGCCTGCTGCCCTTCCATGGCGCCGGCATCAGCCTGAGTCGCATCGAAAGCCGGCCGAGCCGCCGCCAGCCGTGGGAATACCTGTTCTTCATCGACCTCGTCGGCCACCAACGCGACCCGGCGGTGCACGCGGCGATCGAGGAATTAGCGCGTCATACGTCGACCTGTGAAGTTTTGGGCAGTTATCCCCGCGCCGATCAGCCTTTAAACGAGTAATCGATGCCAGGTGAGGGTGGACTTGCACCCGAGCGCCAGGCACCAAGCATGCGTGCCCGCAAAGGAATCACATGCGCTGGAATGGTGCCCCGCAATTGGTCGACCGTCTCGCCTGGGCTTTGACCAGTACGTGGACCTATCACATTTTCGGTTCTGATCACATCCGTGCAGCGTGCCGGGCGAGTACCACCGGCCGGGTGATGTTCGTCTTATGGCATCAGGATCTGCTGCAGCTGACCGGGGGCATCCGCGGTGGTGGCATGCACCTCGCGGCGCTGGTGTCGCGCAGTGGTGACGGCGCGTTGATTGCGGTGCATCTCGAAAAACGTGGTGTGCGCACCATCCGTGGCTCGTCGCACCGCGGGGCCGCCGCCGCCGCCAAAGAATTGCTGCTGGCGGCACAAGACGGATATCATCCGGCGATCGCTATCGACGGGCCGAAAGGCCCGGCACGCCAAACGCGTACCGGCCCCCTGGAAATCGCCCGCCTGGCCGGCCTACCTATTGTGCCGTTAGCGGCCCGTTCGACGCATGATATTCGCTTACCGACCTGGGATCGTATGCGCATTCCCTTGCCGCGTGCGCATGTCGCGGTGTTGATGGGCGAGCCCATCTATCCGCCCAGCGCTACGCCGACGCCGGTGGTGCTCGAACAGCGGCGGCGGGCTCTGGCGATCACCCTCAATGAGCTGTCAGCGCGCGCCGCCGACCACGTCAAGCAGCCCGATCGTTTTCCCGCACCTCGTTATCTCGAATGGCTTTAAGAGATAATTGCGAGCCCAAAGAGCAGATTTCCTGATTGCCGCCTACCTATCACTAGGTAGGTACTCTTGTCATGCTTGAGACCACACCCACTGCTGCCCAGCGCCACCCGGTAGGCAGCGGTGCCAC
>JAYVTR010000070.1:0-21410 GCA_043788625.1 Planctomycetota bacterium | reverse complement strand
ACGCCTTCAGACCCGTCATGCCACGGCCACCTGGGATTATTTCGTGAACCCCAGGAGTCTACGTCGCATGAGATTGAGTCATAAAACAGATAATCATCGTCGCCAATGACACGACCCAGGACGTAACGTCCTGGGTCGTGTCATTGGCGATGATACCACTGCCCTTATTTAACGATGCGCGTCCATCCACCTAACCCGGTCGATGTTACGCCGATCGGTGTGAACGGGGGCGTCCCTTCTTCGGTAAGAAGATCACGATTAAAACTCAAGGTCCGGTCAGGACTGCTATACACGATCGGCACCGTACCATTCCATGTTTGAGCAGGAGTTGCATTACCCCACGCAGATGTGGCATTCCAGCCCATGATGCCAAAAGGACTACGGCCATCAGTTCGTGGTCCATCGAGCAAGAAGGAATCAGTATAACGTCGACTGTCGATAACTACCAGACTGCCGGTATAATTCATGGCAACTCCATTACCCCATTTCTCAAGGTACTGCATGGTGTCGATGAATGGCGCTCCCTGCCCTTCTCTGACGCGTTCACAGGTGGTCGGCTGGTTATTGGTAATCATGGCTGCGACATAGCTCGTACTCGACGCCTGACCCACGGACACAGGTGCCAAAATCATCGGCGGCAGATAATTACTGCCATTAAGCCACGTCGTATAGGGGACGAAGCCCTGCAACCGGGAGGTATCGAGTTTATTGGTAGCACTTACACAAAAAGCGTTGGACAAATAGGTAATCTGATCACCTACCACGGCCAATGGGGTATTCTTCAACGTTTGCCCCGCCACACCCGGCACCACGACACTGGTTTTCGTGGTATTCAAATCGCCCTGGATGAACAATTGATTCGGTGTGATGATGGTTGTTTTGCCGCTACCGAAAGTGCTTCCCGTACTCACTCCCCAGGTGATCGCTGCGCCATTTATCAGGCGTACGCCATGATGGAAATGTTGCGGTTTGAAAGGCGGCGCCTCAGAGGGGATCCCGGTAGCGTTGACGGCATAGGGCTGCAACTTATGAACCGAACCATGGAACATTGATGTATCTGACATACTCGAACTGGTAAGCATGGTCGCAGCTCCTGTATTTGACATTCCATTTGGCAAATCTGAAGCTGCATTACATGAGAAAGGATTGAGCGACCCAGGGGTGGGATTCCACGGATAGCGATTGGTACGCGCGGCATAGATCAGCCCATTGAACTCCGCTGTAAGCACGGCACCGGTCGCCCCTGCGCGAGTCGATCCGGCAACAGTAATCGGCTTAAATGTCGTGGCCTGCAGGCGCGTAGAGGTCATGAGATATTTTTGCACCTGCTGCAGATTCAGGGTCAGGAATGTCGAGCGGGCCCACAATTGTCGATTACCTGTATTCAAGGCATTATACGTCGACGGCGCCCCTGGCAGCATATCCTTTTCGCTACCGTCATCCCACCAACGTGATTGGCTCCAGAATTCGCGTGGATTTACATACCCCTCCTCGGTGGCGGTACGGCCATTGGGGACACTCTCCTGAAACGAAAAGAAATCCTCGGTGATGTCCCTATCGCCCCAAAAAACCTGATATTGGCTAGCCAGATAAGAGCTCATTGGATTTCGCGTCACACCCGGCATGAGCTGATCCCAAACGTTGAAATCAAACACCCCGCCAATGTTCCCCACGTCGCTACTGGTAACCTTGAGGTCGGTAAAGAGGGCTGTGGCCTGAGAGCCTATGTTACCACTCTGGAGACATGGCCCCATGAGCAGGCTGGTGCCCCAACCGGTGATATCTGCTGTGAGCGCTGCACCCGTGTAGTCCAGAACCGGACTATAGGCGCCAGCACTGGCAGGCGGTGTCAAGCCAATGGAATAGGAGAAAGACACCAGATCGCGTCCCCCAACTACAGTTTTATTCAGCATCAACCAAATTTCTGCGCTGCTGGCCGCTGTCGGCAACGTAAGTGGCTGGTCGTCGGTATAACGCGAGCCAACCACAGTTTGGGTCGATGACGAGGATACCGCGGGATTTGCTGGGTAACCAGTATTTACCCACATATTTGGGGCATATGAACCAGTTGCCGGATGAGTCAATCCGGCAGTGGTCCAGGATGCAGGCCAAGGGATATTTTTTGCGACGTTGGTCAGTACTGGCGTTGCTGGCCAGGTGGCCGTAGCAGGAGCAAACCATACACCCTTCGAAGTTACGTAACTGTTGAGAGAGATATCCGCAACAAGCGATCCCAAATCGATACCAAAGGTATAGGCAAGAACGCCATATGGTTGACCCAAAGTGGCATAGGCCGGAGCAGCTGGCACAGGCACACCGGGATTTGCCGGATTACCTGGGCCACTCATTGACGTCGGGGCGACGATCCATCCACCACCATTCCACGACAAGGCATTCAATCGCGCAACAATGTACGTCAAATCATGACCTGATGTAGTATCATCTTCAGTATAAACCCACTTAGGGTTGAAATTTTTACTCGGTGAGGAAACAGTAGGTGAAACATTATATGCTGAAAAAGTTTGATACAAGGTTGTCTGTAATTCGAAATAATTGCCGCCGATTGTAGCTATTGTCTGACCAGGTGCGCTATAAGTCGAAGTTGTGGTATTTGCAGCAGGACCATACAAACGAACCCTTTTACCACTATGAGTTGCATTAAATGTCGCATTACCATCTGAATTCGTAAACCTGGTAACTTGCCGGATATTTCCAACTGATCGGGTACGATAATACCCTGTTTCTGACCAGACCCCATCTCCGGTATAACCGTAGGTAACCGTCACTGGACGACCGTCGATTGAAACCACGGCACTATTTGAGCCTTCACTATTCGTCGTTGTTGATACATAATTAGGCCCATCGGTGGTGATATTTGGCGCGGGAAGACCTTGGGTATAGCTCGGCGTAATCGTCGCCGCGCGCGTCACCACGAACGAGGTCGAAACTCCATCCACTGGCCAAGTGCCTGTATGCGGATTAACAATTGTCATGATACCCGTAGACGGAACAGGCGCCCCCTGCGAAGTGGCGCCAATGCCTGTATACCAACTATTAGACAGCCGCTGCGTAACCATTGATGGCTGCAAACGGCGCTCGGTGAATATGCCGCGAGTCGGACTGTAACCGAGCATCAGATATGATTCGCGCCCACTGAGCAACGGGGACAAACCACCGGCTCCTGGACGCACCATGATCCCGGCTTTTAGCGTGGTCGGACCGCTAAGAACCGCAGGATCAATGCGGGCAACCAGGCTTGTCCAATTGGCTTTGGTAAATGCCTGATTGGTCCGGGTGAACAAAGCCGTCGTTGGAATAATCGCCAAAGGCGTGCTCGCAGAGTTCCACTTAACTTGCAGAACCGAGGTCGTGGAGTCATCGAACATCTCAACTACCAGCGGATAAGATTGATTTGCTATGAGTGAAATAGGGGTCGTCGTCGGTCCGGATCCCCAATTATCGTACACTACCCGACCATCAATCCAGATCCGCACACCATTGGTCACCGTTGCTGTAAACGTGTAAGCTTCTGAATATTGCGGGACGACAAAACCTTCACACCGCATGGAGAAATTTTGCACCGGGTTCGCCGGGGCAAACGAAGTCGTCATAGCCGCCAGACTGGCCCAATTCATTCCTCCGCTTACGGCTAACGAACTCGCGGGTGCGCCTTGCAAACGATGACGTGAAGTTCCGGATAGATTACTTCCGGAAAATGTCGTGTCTTCGATGAAAAGACTGGCATTAATCCCCGCCACCGCCGTTTTTTGTGGCTTCCGCAGATGGGTGAATTGCCAGTTATTATTATAATACTCGAGCGTATCATTATTACTCGTACCGGAATCACCGGGATTACAGGCCGAACTCATTAAAAATTTACCACCGCCAAAATAGATCTGACTGGTCATCTGCGATGCGGTATTGATACCAGCAGACCAAGCGCTGTTATTGTTGCCACCGAATCTCCAATCGCTGCTGCCAGTGCCCTGAGTAACCCAGGTTGGATAAAACGGCATAACGGTTGGATACCAATGCTTGCCATACGCATAGGGCATAAAATTAGGATCCGACGGGGCCATTGGAGCCAAGGCATTTGCCGTTGACCCAGTAAATCCTGGCCAATAGAGCGTGTCCGGTATTGGACGTTCTCGAATGGCGAGGCCGACGATTGCTGCCGCCGGCACAGAAGGAGTCACTGTCCAACCAGTGCCGCCCGCGTTACGTACACTTGTGCCGGTAATGACTTGACTCAGATAGTAGCCAGCGGCTTCGGAAGTTCCGCTCAGAATCGGCGTCGATAATTCAGGCGCATCGGTATTCGGGTTGAGCGCAGACGGGATTTTGATCAATTGCACCGGATCGAATGGCCGCGAATCAGCACGGACCTTGCTGCCCAGACTCAAAGGGATCTTGCGTCCGCCGGTTTCCAGGGTCCTGGCCTTATTTGCAAACCACGTCAATGAGTAAGGGTTCCATTTATATCCACTGGCACGTTCGCTATCGCGAGCATCGTTGCCCCCGGTTATTCCTGAATAAATATTGATGCCATTGATTTGACGCACGGCGCCGGATGTACCTGCCAGGTTAGTATTGAATCCGGCCGCGTCTTTCACTCCTTGGGGATTTATTATTTGGGTCAGTCCCACCGCCGGCGTCGGTGCGCCCAAGGGATCGTAAACATTGCTCCAAGCCCATGAACCAAACCACGAGGGCGCCGTACCAGCCATCGGATAGTTATTCAAGGCCCCGAACATTAATGGTTTGCTCAAACAAAAAATCCCATTTACACCGGTAATGCGAATCGGAGCTGGAATGGTCTGGCTATCTGGGCCGAGGTTTGTCGCCCCGCTGGGGCCGGCAGCAGCACCCCAATGATTAACCCAGGTGCCTGATCCAATGTAGATCGCGCCATTTGAATGAATGTCACCGGCAATGGTCACCGCCGGGTCATGCGAAAATTCAAGGTCGCCGTTGGCACCGCTTTGCGCATAGAAAATGACATAGCGGAAAAGTGGCTCATTTACAGCAAGGGCATAACGAGCCCCCTGGGCAACCGCAGTCGGCAGCTCGTTTGGGTTGGGACGCACCGAGGCCTCTGCCGAGATGCGAAACATGAAATTAAGATCGTTTACCTGTCGCGGACTGGCTGGAGTATCCACCACCCCTGTCGGTGGTGGATTGATCATATATCCGATCGTTCCGCCTTGATCTTGGGTACGACAAGGTTCAATTTTCCAACGCACCGAACAGTTTCCAACCATATCCAGGCCGTAATTATTATCTACGGCAAGCGGCGTATCTTTTGTGCCGTAATCGGCAAGAATACCCGATTCAGCGCGATCGAGCAGAGTCCGTTCATGCCGCGCCAGCACCGCCTCGACGGCGGCCAGAGCTCGCAAGCGGTCGCTGGAATCAAGCGCCTCGCGCAAAGTCGAGGTGGCTCCGACACTACTCAAGGAGATGACCGCAACCACAACCGTCAATACACCTAATGCCACAACCAGGGTATTACCTGCCCGCTGACACTGATTTGAATATGATAAAGTAGTCATAGGAAGGCTCTTTTCACACACTGGTAGATTAGAATTGAAAGCCGTTGGGAAGGGCGGGCACCAAAGCCGTATCAGTAATGATCTGGGGCGGAGTGTTGTTGGTGCGCATGGTAATTACGGTGTCTATGTTGGACTTTATCACCGTGCCTTCATCCCCGGCTGCCTCTAAAAGTTTGACCAAATACAATCGCATGCGAACCTGGTTGATAGCCAAGCGGTTACTGGTAGTTAAGGGCTGTGTCCGGATTGTTTCAAAAACCACACGTACGACATTTTCGCTCAAGACAGAATCTACCACCATGCCAACCGAGAGTGGAGCGCTGACCAATGGATAAGTTCCGGTGGATAATACATCACCAACACCGATCCCTCCTATCGTGTTCACCGCGACTGCTGCATTCCGGCCGGCTGGGGCGAGCACTAAATGCGCCCGGACCAAACGTCCGACTCCCAGTGGGGACGGAACGACACAATAGACATATTCGCGTGGAATTGAATCTTCTGGCGCCGGTATGGCTGCAGTATCGTATTGAGGCGGGGCAACCCCCTCCCACATCGACTGCAAGGCGAGGGTGCTCGCGTTCAACCTTCCAGTTGTCATCGGAATTCCATAAAGATCTCCGCCGGCGCGTAGGCTCGCTACACCACTTGCGTTGACACTCCAAGGACTTGCCTGAAGCACACCCAATGCCGCTTGGTTTCCGGGAACACGCCATGCCGAGTCAGCGACAGCGAATTTTCCTGTCGACTTGAAATCGATTCGCTTAAATTCGTTTAGGTTAATGTTTTTTCCGGGTGGGACGGATGCCCATGTATCAACCATCGATTTGACAAACACCAACGAAACACTGCGCGCAAAAAAACTGTCCACAAAGGCCGTTCGTTCCGCCGCTGTCGGAGGCGACGAATACACTGCGGTAAAATCAGAACTCGATCCTGGGAGGCTAGCGATGAGCTTTGGCTGACGCACAATGTTCTGTTTTGAAAACCAGTTATATACCACTGAATTTTGCGTGTGATGGGCACTTAAAAAACCAAGAGTTGCCGCACTGCCCTGAGAAATGGCATACGGATAATAGTTCGCTGCACGATCACCCGACCAACTTGTCGGTAGAGTCAAAGAACTCGGCACATTTCAGCCTGAACTGTAGATGTCGTCTGCCATGGTGCGCGCCAAAGCCAGCCCGGTATGGTTGAGATCATCTTGAGCCTCCCCCAAATTTGAGTATTTCATTACCCCGATCATGGATTGAATTAATGCCGCCATGACGCCGGCAAAGAGCGACATGGCGATAAGAATCTCGATCAGACTCATAGCTGAACGTGGACGCATGATTCAGCCTTTTGTCCGTGCGGTGAATAATTCAACTGACCCGTCGCCACTCACGACCCGTATACGGATCACTACAGGATTGCGAGTTGCGGCATTGGGATCCGCCGGATCCGCTAAATAGGTGGATAACAATTGCACTCCATTGGTTACCAACAGTGCATTGGGATTGAGGGTCCACGTGGTATTGCCGCCATCCATGAGCCCCGGATAATTAGTATCAACCACTGGATAACCGGTAGTGGCGTCGACGATGGGCAATCCTGTTACGGAATTAAAAGTCGGACGCCCAATACCGCGATAGAATCGGATATAGACGCCTGGGCTCTCGCCATTCTTCTTTGTATCCCAGAGCGCTGCCGTATCGCGCACATTTGAATGTTTATCAATAATCCCAGCTGCTTCTAGAGCACTGAAAGTCACCGGCGCGGCACCTAACGTCGTCCACGGCGCATTCGCCGTGGCGAGATCATCAAATGGCATGCTGAGCAAGCGTTCGCATATTGTATTGGCGACAGATTGTAAACGAACCTGTTCAGAAGTCATTTCTCGTACGCCATGCAAGGTCGAGATGGTGCTTAAAGCCGCCATGATTCCCGCCGCCATCACGGTCATTGAAATCATCACCTCAATGATCGTAAATCCGCTTATTATCGAAGATGGGCGAGTATAAATAAGCATAAATAAAAAGCCTCGCAGAATATGCGAGGCTATCATTCTCTTTGCAGTTGCCGAGTGGGATATTTCCACACCCCATTTGCATCAATTGAAACTTATTATACTAGCCGTTAGGTCGCCGCCACTGCACGCCAGGCGGGTTGTTCGGTGGCGTGGTATCCAACGGCTTTGGCGGCTCCTTCGGCTTCACCACCCAGGCACCATTGTCCTTGGCAGCTTCACTACCCACTGGACGCACTGGCGAGGAAACCACTGGAGCCGCCGCAGGTGCGGGTTTTGCGGCCAAAGAAGCCTGATGGGCTTCCACATCGAAGCCGAGATTCTTGAGCTTTTTCGCCATTTCCTCTTTATCGATGGAACGGTCGTAGGCCTCCATCGGCTCGACTGTGTCAGACTTCACCAGGCGCTCGAGTGCGTCGTTGAGCAATAACATGCCATAACGCGCGCCCGTCTGCATCGCCGATGGAATCTGATAGGTTTTGCCCTCACGGATATTGGCGGCGACACCAGGAGTGACGAAAAGGATCTCTTGCGCCGCGACGCGGCCGCCGCCCTTTTTCTTGAGCAGATTCTGGGCTACTACACCACGAAGACTCCCGGCGAGCATCAGACGGATCTGTTCCTGTTCATTGGCCGGAAACTGATTGATGATGCGATCTACGGTGCTGGCGGCGGTGGAGGTATGCAGGGTACCAAACACCAGATGCCCGGTCTCGGCAGTCTCGATGGCGATGCGTGTAGTTTCCAAGTCACGCATTTCACCAACCAGCACAATGTCCGGATCTTCACGCAGAGCGGCACGCAGAGCGGCGGCGAATGACTTGGTGTGCTGATGGACTTCACGCTGATTGACCAAGCACTGTTTAGCAGGGTGTACGAATTCGACCGGGTCTTCGATGGTGATGATATGCTCTTTGCGTGTCGAATTGATAAAATCCATCATCGCCGCCAGAGTCGTCGATTTACCCGAACCAGTCGGGCCGGTAACCAGTACCAGACCTTTTTTGAATTCGCACAACTTTAAGATCGACAGTGGCAGACCAAGCTGCTCCGCGGTGAGGATCTTATCAGGAATACGACGGAAAACTGCGCCGGGGCCAAAGCGGTCAGTGAAGAAGTTACAGCGAAAGCGGCCACAGCCCTCAAGTGCATAAGCGAAGTCAGTATCCCACGTCTCTTCAAATTGTTTGCGATTTCGTTCAGGGCAGATTTCCATGAGGATCTGCATCATCTGTTCACGGCTCAGCTTGGGCACGCCCTGCAATTGTAACATGTCACCAGATTCACGAATCATCGGCACATGTTCACTGGTCATGTGCAAGTCAGAGGCCTTTTTCTCGGCCATCATTTTGAATAGATTATCGATCCAGGCCATAGTAGACGCCTTGCAGTGAGCTTGAAACGTGAACGTAGATAAAGTCGCAGAAAGAGGCTAGCTTATAACTACCACAAGATCGGGCCACTGTCCAACGGCGGCCTTGGGCGGCCTTCGGTGGCACTGCCCCATGTCATCCGCGAGCTAATGCCTGACGCACCGCACCGCCTTGCCACAGCACCTCGATAGTGCCGGCGGTTAACAACAGGAAGGTGCCGATAATCAACACCAGGGCGAGGAAACGACCCACCCGTGGCAAGTCGGCTTTTTCGCCCCAGAAGTTCAAGCGGATATTCAATACCAGCCCCTGCACATGGGCGACGAATAAGAACGCGCATACCCCCGAAAGGATGATGGCGGCTGTCGGCCCGTGCCACCACATGCGCGCCAGCAGTGCCGGCCCTAAAAGCAAAGGAACCGTATAGGGCGCGATGGCGATGAGCGTGGTACGCACCGGATCGGTCTGGTTGTGTTCGACTTCACCGCCGCGGCCATCGGTAAAGGACATGCCACGAATTTTGACAAAAGTGAGCAGGCATAACAGCGCATGGCAGGCTTCGTGAACAAAGGTATGCAGCAGGAGATTGGGCCGGCGCAAAAACATCAGCAACCCGCCGACGGCCAGTCCGCTAGCCACCGCCAGCGGATAACGCGGCCAATAAGCGTGCCGCTCACATGTCGACAGCAGCAGGCTAACGCACCACGGCAAGGCAAAAAAACCCAGTACCAGGCCAAGACCATTGCGTATCAAGGAAGAGATCCAGCTCACGGGGAAGGCAAACTATCGCCCCGGCCTGGCGGTGAAGCGGCGGTGGTGAAGGGACAGCGCTACATGTTGCGTCTGTGCCTGTCGGCTGATCCTAGCACGAATCTTATGGCCTTTCCCCCGCATCCGCTTGTCGCCGTCATCATGGGCTCGCGCTCCGACTGGGAAACCATGTCAGGCGCGGCCAAGGTGCTTACCGATTTTGGTATTCCCCATGAGGTGCAGGTGGTGTCGGCACACCGTACCCCGGACCTGCTCTTCACTTTCGCCACTGAGGCTGAAGGCCGCGGCCTGGAAGTGATCATCGCCGGAGCCGGTGGGGCAGCGCATCTACCGGGCATGGTTGCCGCCAAATGCATCCTGCCGGTGCTAGGAGTACCGGTGCAGTCGAAGGCACTCAATGGCGTTGATTCGCTGCATTCGATCGTGCAGATGCCGGCCGGCATCCCGGTGGGCACCCTGGCCATCGGTGCCGCTGGAGCGACCAATGCCGGGTTGCTGGCAGTCGCCATCCTCAGCGCCAAATATCCGCACCTGCGTGCAGCCCTGCATGCTTTCCGTACGCTCCAGACCAACGCCGTGCTGGCCCATCCAGATCCGCGCGTGGCCCTGTGATCGCTCGTCGCATCGGTGTGCTCGGTGGTGGTCAGCTGGGGCAGATGCTGGGCCAGGCGGGAATCAGCCTCGCCGCAGAGTTCACTTTCTTAGATCCGGCGGAAGCGCCCTCGGCGCGTCATGTCGGACGTCACCTGCGGGCCGGCTTTGCCGATGCCAGCGGGGCGGCCGCCCTGGCTGCCGGCAGCCAGGTGGTGACCTACGAATTCGAACACCTCGATCTGCCCACCGTCAACGCCATCGCCGCACACACCCCGGTGCACCCGAGCCCGCTGATCCTGGAGATCGTCCAAGACCGTGTGCGGCAAAAGAATTTCCTGACCGCCGCCGGCATCGCGGTGGCGCCTTTCATGACGGTTGAATCGGCCGCTGACCTGGCGGTGGCGATCAGCCGCATTGGCACCCCCTGCCTGCTGAAGACGGCTCGCGACGGATATGATGGAAAAGGCCAGCGCCTGATCCGCGATCCCGCCATGGCCGCTGCTGCCTGGGCCGAACTCAAGCAGAGCCGCTGCGTGCTCGAAGGTTTCGTGCACTTTGAACGTGAGCTGTCGCTGATCTCGACCCGCGGCCAAGACGGTCAAGTGGTGTTTCATCCGTTGGCGGAAAATCACCATCGCGATGGTATTCTGCGCGTCAGCCGCGCGCCGGCTCCAGGCGCCACGCCGGCCCTGCAGGCGCAGGCTGAAAACATTGCCAGCCGCTTGTTGGCTGAGCTGGCCTATGTCGGCACCTTCACCATCGAGTTCTTTCACGTCGGTGACCAGCTGATCGTCAATGAGCTGGCGCCACGGGTCCACAACAGCGGTCACTGGAGCATCGAGGGCGCCGTCACCAGCCAGTTTGAAAACCACGTGCGGGCACTGATGGGCCTGCCCTTGGGCGACCCGGCGGCCACCGGTTTTGCAGCGATGGTCAATATCGTCAGCACTTTCCCCGATCGGCGGGCGTTGCTGGCCCTGCCGGGCGTGCACCTGCACGACTACGGCAAGGACGAACGCCACGGTCGCAAACTGGGCCACGTTACCGTCGTCGATACCACCGCCGAAGGTCTTGAACCGCGCTTGGCGGCGGTGTTGGCACTGATTCCCTAAGCATCTCTTCCCTTATCAAAGCAGCTACGGCTTCATCCCGTACAAGGCATATGAACGCCCATGGGGCAGGTCGAAGACGCGCATTTCCATCAGACCGATAGCGCGCAACGGCGCCAAGTCACCGCGATCGACGCGCACCAGCAGCCAGCGCTGTGGCTCAGCGATCAACGCCGCCTTGGCGGCGTCGGGACCGGCCACCGCCGGCAAGCGCAGCTGCGCCAGATAATCGAGATTGGCGATAATCGTCTCATCGGGCTGATAGACACTCAGGGGTCGCGTCTCGGCGATGTCGGCCACCTGATGCATGGTGAGACTGAGATCCTGCCAGCGATCGATCAGTGGAAAGATTCCGCGCCACACCACCAACACCGCGACATTCAATGCCAGCACAGCAGTCGCCAAGGCGGCTACCGAGGCGCCTCGGTGTTGTTGGATCAGCACCTTACTGCCCAGCACACCGGCAGCGAGCCCGCCCAGCACTACCGCCAGCAAGATGTTGCCATCCAAAGCGGAACCACTGAGTCCAGCCATCAGCAGACAGGCTGGGCCGACGGCAACGGTGGCCAACGCCACCAAGCCAGCCGTCGCCCATAGACAGCCACGCTCGAACGCATCCGGTACCGACAGGTGACGCGAAGCCCACAGTCCGATCGCCAGGGCAAAGCCCGGCAGCACCGGCGCCAAATAAATTCCCCGGGCGGTGCTCGACGCCGAGAGCACCAACAAAGTTGGCAAGGTGGCGCACACCAGCCACCGCCAAGCCGCGCGGTCAGCCGATGGCGTGTGGCAGCCCGTCCAACCACGACGCACCGCCGCCGCTGCCAAGAACAACCATGGTGCCAAATACACCGGTAATTCGAGCAGGTATTTGCCAGGCATATTGTGATGTCCATCAATGTAGCCACCTTCGCTCCTGACGGGCAGAAAACGGCCAAGCAAGTTGTCATAGAAGAAGATCTTCAAAAAGCGGCGGCCATCGGCTTGCTCGGCCACGGCCAAGATCCACGGCACCAGCACCAGCGCCTGCACCACCAGCCCGGCGTACAGTTCCCAGCGCAGCAGTTCGCGCCAACGTCGCTCCCAGATGATGAATCCCGCCAGGGCGCTCAGCGGCACCATCCAGGCGACGATGTTCTTGGCCAGGAAACCACCCGCCAAACCAACATGCATCAGCGTATACCAGGCGATTTTTTCATTTTTGGTACTCCCGCTGACACCCCGGAAGGCTCCTAACAGCGCTACACACGAGCCAGCCACCACAGACGCGTCGCTGGCCAGCCAGATGGCTACCTGATATGACAGTGAAAAAGTGCCGACGGCCATGCCCGCCACCAGGGCCGTGCCGGCGCCGGCCATGGCATACGCCAACCATGCGATCGACAACACCGTGATCATCGCCCATAAGAGGTTCGGCAAGCGCGCCGCCGCAGCGGTTTTTCCAAACACCGCCAACGACAACCCGCTGGCCCAATATGCCAGCGGTGGTTTTTCGCAAAAAGGCTCGCCGGCCATTTCCGGCACGACTTTTTGCGCCTGAAAAGTCATATTCCAAGCGATGTCGGCTTCCCGTGGCTCGTCTGGTGTCCAATATCCGCGCCCAAAGAGCCCCACGCTCCACAACGGCAACAATAAAAGAACCAAGGTCAGCGGCCACCAACGGACGAGACGTGACGAGGATGGCGCAACCGGCATGGGTGGGGGTTCTAGGAAGCTACGTGCAATAGGCCAGGGGACGCTGCCGAGGATCAGCTGATGAACCGCTGGATCCGCGCATCGAGTGCTGCCTGATCAGCGGCAAAACTGGCCAGCGCGGCCGCCGTCAGCAACCCGTCGACGGTGGCCGTACCGGCCGTAATGCGCGCTGCCCAACGGGCATGCTTGGGAATCTTGCCGTCGCTGGTGATGGCAGCGGCCTCAGCGGCGTCAAAGGCCGGAAACAGCCCACCAAGACCGTGCGCAGCGTAGCGGGCGACGAGATCGGCAGGAGTAGCCGGGGGTTGTTGCTCAAGGCTCTTGGCGAGTGCATTTTCAGCGGCACCGATGACCCACAGCCCTTCGAGTCCGGCACCGGCGGCCACCGTCACGGCCGGATCTTCGGCGGTATGATCACGCACCGGTCCACCGCTTGCCAATGCCTCGCCGACGGCCTTCGGCGGCATGGTATGCACATCGACACCAGCAAGGGCGGTGACCTGCGCGCCCGAGCGCATACTGGCGGCAATCAGCAAGGTCGGCACCAGACGCTGGGCTGTATACTGACGCACCACCCGTTGCGTGGCGAGAGTAGTCTTTTCTCCGACGTTGACGCCATCGCCAAGCTTGTTATCAGCGACATACGCATTCAAACGGCCGAGGAACACATTGACGTAGCTGGGCGCTGCCACAGCGGCAGCCAAAAGATTCTGCCGAGCGCTGAAGCCCAAGGTGAAATTGACCGGGATGCCTTCGGCGCGCAGCTTGCGCGTCGCCAGCAAGCCGGCCGGGGTCAGTGGCACCTTGACGATGAAGTGTTCGGGGCAGACCGCGAAGAGACGCCGGCCATAGGCCACCGAACGCTCGACATCATCAGCACAGGCAGTGTGCAATTCCACCGACACACGACCACCGAAACGACTCGCCAAGCGCAGCCCGTGTCGGGCATTCAACAAGAATGCCAACTCGACCAATTGCTCGGCCACGGGCAGGTCGGCAACCAAAGCCGCCGCCTCGTGCACCAACTCGTCATAGAGCCCCTTCTGCACTTCTTTGTTCAACAATGAATTATTGGTGGTCAAAGCCGCGAACGATGCGCACCACAAACCAGCCGCCTCGTCGAGATCACCGGTGTCGACCCAGCCGCGGGTGCCGGTTGCCGCCATTTCGCGCCACCACGGCTGATCCTTGGCCGGCAAACGATCGGCGCCAAAAGGCACATCACGGCGAGCGAGATCGTGTAAGCGCCGTTCGCGCGTGCCCTCGGCAACTATGCTGCGTGCGGAAGGAATAAGATGGCTGCTCATGGCGGAACTCCAGGTAGCAGACTAGCGTTGCCATAAATGAAGAACAGAGAGGGAATCTACCTCAGCTACGCAAGTGCGCCGCCAGTAGCCGGACATAAGGTTCGTGATCGGCGCTGGCGGCGCATTCGCGCGCTGAGTGCATCGACAACATGGGATTGCCCACATCTGCGACGGCGATGCCGAGGCCGGCAGCGGTGAACGGGCCAATGGTTGAGCCGCAGCCCAAATCACTGCGCGTCACAAAATCCTGCAACGTCACGCCGGCCTCGCGCGCCAATCGCCGTACCTGGGCGGCGGTGGCGGCGGTGGTGGCATAGCGTTGATTGGCATTGCTCTTCAGCACCGGTCCACCGCCCAGGTGCGGTTTATGCCGCGGCTCATGACGGTCAGCGTAATTGGGATGCACGGCATGCGCCATATCCGCAGACAGCATCAGTGAGCGTGCCAAAGCCGCCAGGTAAGCCTGACGATCCAGGCCAAGGCTCAATGCCACGCGTTCGAGGACGGTGTTGAGCAATGAGCCATCAGCACCATCACGACTGGTGCTACCGACCTCTTCGTGATCAAAGCAGGCAAGCACCGGCAAACTGTCATGCACCCCTTCTCGCGCCGCGAGCAGGGCCAAGAGACCGGCATGCACCGATGCCAGGTTATCGAGCCGGGCGGCGAAAATAAATTCGCCAGCGGCACCGCCGAGCGTTGCTGGGGTGATGTCGAACAAGCTCAGATCATGGCTGAGTAGTTGGTCCACCGGCACACCGGCAGCGGTGGCCAACAGATCGGCAAAAGCGTCGACTGGATCCGTGGCGGTACTCAAGCCCCATATCGGTGCCAAGTGAGTTTGCGGATTGAGCTTCACGCCCTGCTCGTTCACCGTGCGCTCGAGATGGATCGCCAATTGCGGTACGCGTGCCAACGGCTTGCGCAGCAGGATCGGTAAGGCCCGGCCATCGACGGTATGCACCGTGCCTGCCAGCCCCAAATCACGATCGAGCCACGAATTCAGCAATACGCCTCCATAGACTTCGACACCCAGCTGACGGCACTGCTCGCAGGCGAAAGGGGCGTTTGGTTTCAAGCGCAGATGTGGCGAGTCGGTATGTGCGCCGACCAGGGCGAAGCGTTGCACAGATGCACTGCGCACCACGAAGGCGATGACACTGGCGCCCTGGCGCACAAACCAACTGCCGGCGGTGATGCCCCAAGTGGCATCGGTCAATAGGACTTCTTGGAAACCGGCAGTGCGCAAACGCCTTTCAAGAGTCGCGGCGGCATGCGCCGCTGACGGACTGGCATCGATGAAGGCGCACAGGTCGTTGATCATGCGCAGAGTCAATGAGGTTTGGTTGAGAGATCCATCATTTTTGGTCGAGCTGACCATGGCCATGGCCATGATCATGACCAGAGCCCAACGACCAGTTCGAAGCTTACGCCCGCTCGGCCGCCACTCACAGCCCCTAAACCAAACCCCTCACCGCCGTATCTTCTAGCGTATCTGTATACGCCTTACGTACCGCCTTCAGCGCTCGCGCAGCGATATCGTTATCATGCACCTTGGCCGCGAACTCGATGGCCTTGGCGCAGGCCGCTAAACGCGGTAGGCCCAACATGCCCGCCGAGCCTTTCAGGCGGTGGGCGGCGGCGCGCAGGTGCTCATGCTCGCCGGCAGCGAAGGCGTCATCGAGCTGGCTCAGATTCACTTGAGCCTGGGCGCGCAAATCAGCGATCAGCTCTTCGAGCATGCGCGGATCAGTTGCCGCCGTCTCGCGGCGCAAGGTGGCCCACAGCTGTGGATCAGTGAGCGCCGTAGCAACGGCTTTCTCCAGCAACCGGCTCCGCATCGATGAGTCAGCGACAGGTGACGTGGCTTGCGATTGGGGCGTCGGGGTCAGGGGAACCTCCTCATCAGCTGATGGAACGACCTTTTCGTTGGCCGCATCCGAGGTTTTATCAGATCCGACCCAACGCATTAATACCCGGTGCAGATCACCCAGGCGCGCGGGCTTAGCTTGATAGCCGTCCATACCGGCGCTGTAGCAGGCCTCACGATCGCTGCCCGTGGCATTCGCGGTGATGGCGATGATGGGCGTGCGCCGGCGGCCTTCGGCCTCTTCACGAGCCCGCCACTGACGGGTTGCCGTCAAGCCATCAATGCCGGGCAGCTGCAGATCCATCAGCACCACGTCGAAATGCGTTTGCATTAAACGCTGCAAACCGCTTTCGGCGCTATCGACCACTTCAACGCCCATTCCCAACTCCATCAATTGCCGTTGCGTAACGCGCTGATTGATCGGGTTGTCTTCGATCACCAACACGCGACCAGACAGCGGCGTCCATGGTCCGTCCGCCGACAGTTGCTGGCCGGGGCCTGGGCTGGAGCCACGCCCTGCCGCAGCGGAAGGTATTGCCCGGAAAACCACTGGCGGCGACGCAGGTACATCGGCAATAGTGGCTGAAGCGACAGTGGTAGAACCGATAATAGCTGCAGGAGGGGTTGCAGCCTCAGGCGTAATCCGCAATGTCGCAGGTGCCAGCCACCACTGCCGCAGAATCAGCCATACCGCCAGGCCAGCGATGACGGCGGCAAGGCAGCCGCCCAGCAAGAGCCATTGGGCAATGCCGGCTGCGGCCCGACTACGATGTACCGCTTCACCGAAGACCGCATCCAAATGGGCTGCCAGCTCAGCAGTGGTGGAAACATGAATGCCGCGTTCGGCAGCGCACCGCACCGCCATAAAATCGGCATGGTCGTACCACCCCTTTTCATACTCCAATTCATCCAACAGTTCGCTGATGGTGCAGCGGATGGTCAGCTCTTCAGCCAAGGCGAGCGAAGCGACGGTGGGCGGCCGAACTTCATACATGCGCTCGCGCAGAGCGGTCAAACGGTCACGACCACCCTGCAGGCTGTTGAGGCTGACGTTGACGTGGATCATCCACAAGGCCGACAGCAAAGGCATGGCCACCATGGCCACCATGAGGCGGACCACCAGATGCTGTGGCTGGGTGTAAAAGGCAACGTCAGACATGACCGCTCATGTCGCCGTCGTCAAGTTGGACGTCTTCATTATACAAGGAGGTCAATGCATCCCATGCCGACAAGGCCATCACCAGGGCCGCCGGCGCCAAGATCAGGCCGCGCGCTCCGAAACCCCACAACCCGCCGACCAAGGTGAGGAGCAACACCGGACCAGTGCCGGCCAACGGTGCTTGCGCATAACGCTTATCCAAAATCCAGTTCACCACCATCGCCCCCCCTTGCGAGCTCACCGCCAGCACGCCGGCTTGTAACCAATGTCCCTGACCTGCCAGCAAGGTAGCCAGCGGCAACCACACGAATACCGGGCCCAACAGCGGCATCACGCACACCAAGACACCGACCGCGGCAACCAGCACCGGCTGGAAACCACCCGTCAGCCACGCCGCCAAACTCAACCAGATACCGACCACGAAAGCCCGCCCCGTCGTACCCACGACCAAGGCTCCGGCCCGTTCACGTACACGGCGAGCTAGCGGCTCGTGTTCGGCTGGCGGCAACAGGTGCAACAAACGTCGACCCAGCACCGGCCCTTGCACATAGAGCCACCAGGTGACCACGCCGGTCAAGATCAACTCGACGATAACGCTGCCACCGCCGGCAACGACGGTACGTAAAAATGCCGGACCGACGGCGGTTTGATGCAGGATGTCAGTCAGCCATTGATGCACATCGGCGACACTCATCGGCAATTGCGGATATAATTTCAAACCGTCCGCAGCCCGCATGGTCAGCACGTCGATCACCTGCTGAACGCTGGTCTGATCCTGAATGGCGATGCCCCACACCGCCGACACGGTCAGCTGCAAGCCACCCAGGGCGGCCCACAGCAGCGTCACGGCGGTGCCCATGGTGGCGGCAGTCAGCACCGCAATGGCAGCGCTGGCCGCAACCTCGCGATGGTAGGCTGGCCAAGGCCACCAGCGCAGAAGTACGAACAGTCGGCGATACAGCGGCCCATGCGTCAACAGCGCCAAGGACGCGCCCACCGCCAGGGCCTTGGTCACCGGCGCCAACAACACCAGCAACCACATCGCCGACCCCACCACCAAGGCGATGAGCACGGCATGTGGCAACCAGGTCAATGTCGGCGGACGCGGCACTTCGGCAACGTAACTGGATTCTCTGCTCTATGCTACCCCACAACCCCCATGGGATGTCAAACGACCGCCTGAGCTACTACGAAACCTGTTCCGAAACTATTCACTAGACGATATCTTGGGAATATGCGCCGTGCCTTCACCTTGATCGAACTACTGATGGTAATCACTATTATCGCCCTGCTGGTGGCACTGCTTGCCCCAAGCTTGGCATTGGTCAAGGCAGCCGCATGTAAGGCGCGGTGCATTGGTAACCTACGACAAATCGGACTAGCCTATTTCGGCTACGTCGACCAATACGAAGGCTTGGGAGGGGCTACCTGGGCCAATGGCTTCACCTGGGATGCGAACCTCGCCGATCTCATGGGCAGTACCACCAGCTTTTGGTGCCCGTCCAATAACACCGCCCGCAGCGGCAATCTCGCTGGCCAGGCGGCCGTATCTCGCGAAGGGCTGCCGGCTGGACGCCGGTCGTATAGTTTGATCGGCGGAGTCTACACGTGGAATTCCTTTGGCTTAACCGGCGCTCAAACGGTGCCGTCGACCTCGATCTGGTTTGGCGAGTCGTGGAATGAGACGACGATCACTGCCAAGCATCTCGCACAGATACCCGCCGTCAGCACCGTCGCGATTCTAGTCGATGTGCCAGACAACCGCCTGGGACGCAACAACCGTGCATATAGCATGTTTAATACCCCCTACGTCTATCATGATAATGCGGTGCAGCAGCTGCATGGCGGACGCGACAATTACCTGTTTTTGGATGGCCATGTCGAAGCCGTGAGCCGTGACGCAGCCCGCGGTACTGCCGGAACCTTCGCCAACGGCCTCAACCCAAAAGGCGTGTGGACCATCACGTTTGGTGACTAATGGAACCGCGCCTACGCAATTTGTCCCTCACCGCCGCCACACTCGCCACTGCCATAGTGGTGATACTCGCGATACGCCGACCGCCACCATTCACTGGTGATTGGCAGCGCATTGAAGGGGCATATGTCCCACAAAGCCCCTTGCTGGGATTACAAATACGGATCACCGGCAACCGCTTCATCGTTGATGGCGTCGAACACCCCTTCGACCAGGAACAATACGACCGTGATGCGGCGATGATGCTGCGTGATCAGCTAAAGGTCATACAGGTCGCTGTGGATGACCGTGCAGGCCGTCTCGTGCTAGGGGTAGATCGTGAGCAGGCGCTGTACGAGCACCAGCATTGACGATGGGGGACCACCCATCAGCGAAGATCAGGCGACGACGTGGCTTTGTCGTGGTGGTGCCGTGCTCGTGCGAACGACCAGCGATACTGGCACCAATTCTTCGATCACTTCATCAGCTCGCCCCTCGACACGCTCGATCAGCAAAGCGGCTGCCCGCCTTCCCATCTGATCCCTGGGTATGTGCACCGCCGTCAGGCCCCAGCGGCGGGTCGCATCAACGTCCTCGAAACATCCCAGACTGAGCTGGCCGGGGATAACCACCCCGGCACCACTGAGATGCTCGGCCAAGCCAACGCCATCGGCACAATTGTACGCGATCACCGCGCTTGGCGCGGCGGTTGCGCGAAAGCGCTCAGCCGCGTGTGCCAATGGCGCGCGCACGATGTCATGCTCCAAGCCACGGGCATTCATTGCCAGGCGGTATCCGTGCAGGCGATCGACAAGGCTGGGATGACCAGATTGATGTTCACTCTGATAATAGCAGATTCGACGATGACCGAGATCAGCCAGATGATCGACCAACAAGCGTACGCCTCCTACCTCGTCAGGGATCAGGCGCGTCACGGGCAGGTCGATATGGTGATTGACCACTACGACTGGCATGCCGGCAGCAGTGATGATTTGCGCCAAATGTGGTGGCACCGGGTCATTGACGATCAGGCCATCGATGCGCAATTCGCGCGAGGCCCGCTCCCAATCCTGAATGCCGGACACGGCAGACAGGAAGATGAGATCGTAGCCACGTTTGGCGAATTCATCGCCGAGGGCGTCAGCGAAACCTTCGAAGAGGGAGAAAAAAATCGGCACACGGGTGCCGTAAAGCAGTCCAATGCGATGAAAACGCCGTCGTGACTGGGCGCGGGCCTGGGCATCCGGGGCATAGCCGAGTTCGGTTGCCGCACGGAGGATGCGCTCCTTCGTTGCCGCCGCGAGGTCGCATGCATCGGGACGGCGGGAGAGCGCCTTGCTGACTGACGCTTTCGAGACTCCACAGCGCGCAGCCACATCAAAGATAGTTGGACGTGGCAAGTATGCTCTATTAGCAGATACACACAGCTACTCAATGAAAAGGATGTGAGATTTTTTCTTTATATCATAGTTATCAGCCCAATTCCGAAACCACCTCCGAAACCACCTCCCACAAGGTATCCATTTCCATGCACCTTGCCTTCCACTTAGCCCTCCTCCTCGCTTGTCTTTCTACCGCTGGATTGCTGGCCGCCGAACCTCTCGACGACCTCGGCGTGGAGGCCGAAGCCACGGGGGCCGGCACGCGGATAGCCGATCCCCTCGCATCGCGCGGGGCAGCGATCCAATCCGAGCGGCCCTGGGAACCGCTCATCCGCATGCCGGCAGCGGCGAGCGGGCTGGGGGCCAAGGTGGCATTATGGATCCGTCATCGCGGAGGTCCGCTGCAGGTTAAAACCACTGACGGGAGTGGTGCCCAGCACGAGCACCCATGGGTGTGGAATAAGCCCGAGGTGTGGACGTGGACCCGTTGCGGCACCTTTCCGCTCACCGAGGTCGCCGGAGGCGCCCTGGTAATACGAGGTGGCGATGGTCCATCAGCGTTGATTGATATTGCCCGTTGGACCACCGCGACTGCATCTGAGCCCGCGGATCCGTCGCCTGACAAGCCGGTCGTCA
>JAYVTR010000069.1:0-8214 GCA_043788625.1 Planctomycetota bacterium | reverse complement strand
GCCGAGCACGATCAGGATGCTGGTGAGCGAAGGACACCGGCTCCGCTACAGCAAAACCTAATAAACCGGAGTCGAAAAGCTCGAAGCTCGCAGCTCGCAGCTCGCAGCTCGCAGCTCGCAGCTCGCAGCTCGCAGCTCGCAGCTCGCAGCTAGTCCGTGGTCCCTGGTCTCTGGTCGTTGGTCCCTGGTCCCCTCGAGCACTGCGGCAGTGTCGCCTCGCATATTTAGCGAGCGCGGGGTCCGGCCCGCCCACTGGGCAGCGGCGCCAGGCTGAGATCGGCTACTTCACCGCGCCGCCACTGCTGATGGCCAAGGGCGGCGATCATTGCCGCATTATCTGTGCAATAACGCGGCTGCGGCAGCAACAGCGTCAGACCGCGGGCAAGCGCATGCTGTTCAAGACGTGACCGTAAGCCGCTATTGCAGGCTACCCCGCCGCCCACGGCGATGACGCGTACGCCCTCGTGCTTGGCCGCCAGCAGCAATTTGGCGGTGAGCACATCGACCACCGCCGCTTGGAAGCTGGCGCACGCATCGCTCACGCCTTGGGCATCCAAGGTCAGTGCATCTTTGCCCAGGGGGCCTCGCACAGCATACAAGAACGCCGTCTTCAGGCCGCTGAAGCTCAAACGCAGGGAGTCATCGTTGAGGTAGCTGCGTGGGAGGGGGAAACGTTGCGCGTCACCGCTGGCAGCCAAGCGATCGAGTGCCGGGCCACCGGGATAACCGAGCCCAAGAATGGAGGCGGCCTTGTCGTAGGCCTCGCCGGCAGCGTCATCGATGGTGCCGCCGAGCAGACGTAGCTGCCCCGGGCCGCTGGCATGATAGAAATGACTGTGGCCCCCGGATGCAACCAGGCCCACCAGCGGATAGGGGACGTGCGGCCGGTCGAGGTGCACGGCCCCGAGATGGGCCTGGATATGATCGACGGCGATCAACGGTATGGCGCAGCGGGCGGCGATGACTTTAGCGGCGGTGACGCCGGTCAGCAGACTGCCGATCAGGCCTGGCCAAGCGCCGACGGCGACGGCATCGACCTCCGCAAGAGTGTGGCCGGACTCGTACAGGATGCGGGCCACCAGCCCGGGCAGGGCCATCACATGGCCACGCGCGGCGATCTCCGGCACCACACCTCCCCAAGCGGCGAAGTCGTCGGCTTGGCTGGCAATCGCTTCAGCTGTTACATGGTGGCCGTCTTTGACCAGCGCCACCGCTGTTTCATCGCAACTTGATTCAATTCCGAGCACCAGGGCCATGCGCCTACGGTGGCGGCTGGCAGGGTGGGGCAAGGACATCTCGGAGCCGTACTTGCGAACACTCCAATTATGAGGTAACCATTCCCTGAGCGGTGCCCGGCCGCTCTTTAGGAATCCTTATGAACGCCCCGCGCAGCATTAACGTCGATTACATCAATCCCTTTATCGAGGCGACCATAAATACTTTCACGACCATGGCCAATGTCGTGCCAACCCGTGAAAAGGTTTTTCTCAAAGGTGAAGGCGAAGAGGTGTACGGCGTCAGCGGGATCATCGGACTAGGCGGCGAAGCCACTGGCGCGGTGGTGCTCAACTTCCCCGAAGCCGTGGCCATTGCCGCGGTCGGCCGGTTTGTCGGTGAGGACTTCGGTGAGATCACCTCGGGCGTGGTCGACGGTGTGGGCGAACTCACCAACATCATCGCCGGCGACGCCAAGAACCGTCTGCTGCAAAAAGGCTATAAGTTCGAGATCGGCTTGCCGAAGATCGTCACCGGCCGCAGTTACATTACCGCTCAGAATAAAGCGATCCCCTGCATCGTCATTTCCTTTACCAGCGAGCTGGGTCGATTCTGCATCGAAGTCAGTCTCAAGAAGTCCATGTAGGAGGTGACCTGTGGCCGATGCCAGCGATCGTCGACGCAGTCTCGATCTGCGTCACGACAAGATGGCGCAGCTCGGGGAATTGACCGTGGGCATCGCCCATGAACTGAACAATTCCATCGGTTATATCGGCTCGAATCTGGGCAGCCTGCGCCGTTACAGCCAGGCGCTGATCCGTTTGGTCGAACGGGTCGAGCCCCACTTGGCGCCTGAATATCGCGCCCGTTGGCAAGGCGAATTGACGGCGGCTCGCTGGCAGTTCATCGCTGCCGACCTCGACAACCTGTTGAGCGAAACCCAGGCTGGCGCGGATCACCTTAAGCACGTGGTCGCTGACCTCAAAATCCTTGCCCGCGCCTCGCCAACCACTGAGAGCGCCAGCGTCGATACCTGCGTCGCCAGTGCCCTCACCGTCCTCGCGCATCAGGTCAAGCACCGCTGTGTGGTCGAACAGCACCTGGGCGCACCGCGAGCGCTGGTGATGGTGCGCAGCCAGGTCATCCAATTGATCATCAATCTGGTATTGAACGCGGTGCAGGCACTGCCTAGCAGCGGCGGTACTATCAGCATGCTGACCTATGATGACGGGCGCACCGTCACCTTGCAGGTCAGCGATTCCGGCCCGGGCATCGCTGAATCGGTGCGCGAGCATTTGTTCGAGCCCTATGTCACCACCAAGGCCACCGGCACCGGCGTCGGCCTGGCGCTCTGCCAGCAGATCGCTGCCACGCATGGCGGAGCGGTGACTGTGGGTACCTGTACGCAGTTGGGCGGCGCGTGCTTCACCGTTCACCTCCTGGGCGCCAATGACCGTCGTAGTGAGACACAGGGAGCATGACCAGCGCGGTGGCATCTGGTCATGGCGGACAGACGCTGCGTAACCGTTGGCATGATCAACCGGCACGGATCCTGTTGGTCGATGATGAGCCGCCGATCCTTGCCAGCCTGCGCCGTCTGCTGGCGTTTGAGCCGTATGAAGTGCTGACCACTGAGGTCGGCGCTCAGGCCCTCGAAGTGCTCGCTGCCGGCAACATCGCCGTGGTCCTCAGCGATCAACATATGCCGGGCATGGAAGGCGTCGAATTGCTGCGCCGCGCTCGTGACCTGGCGCCGGATACCAGCCGCATCCTTTTCAGCGGTCATATTGATATCGATCTGCTGCGGGCAGCGGTCAATGGCGGTGAAGTCTACCGCTTCGTCACCAAGCCGTGGGACAACGACGAAGTCCTTGCCGCCGTCCGCCAAGGCGTCGAACGCTGGCAGCTGCTGCACCAGAACCGCCTGCTGCGTGAGCACACTGAAATCCAGAATGAGCAGCTGCGGCGCTTCAATCGCTCACTGGAAGACCTGGTGACGGCACGCACATCTGATCTTGATCGGCGGACGCATGATCTTGATCAACGCAATCGCGCCCTGGTGCTGAGCCAGGAAGTGCTCGACCGCCTGCCGGTGGCGGTGCTGGGACTCGATCCCGATGGCATCGTTGCCTTGGCCAACCGCTTGGCGGCAACGGCATTTCCTGGCTGCATCCTCGGCGAGCGACCGTTCTTGCCGGACGCTTTGCAGGCTCTGGTGACGGCGAGCAACATGGGTGGCGATGCCGCGCCGTGCACGGTGGAGACGGCCCTCGGCGCAATGCGTTGCGAAGCGTTGGCGCTGACCGATGACGAGCGCATGCGTGGTATGGTGATAACCGGCACGCCGATCATCAGCGACTTGGGAATAGATCCATGATACGCGAGCAGCCACATCCCGGCGAATGCGGTGACCCCGGAGCGCTCAACATCCTCTTGCTGGACGACGAGCCCCACGTCCGCAATGCGTTGGCGCGCCTGGATCTGGGAGCCGCGATGCGCCTGTACGGCGTGGGCACGGTGGCTGATGCAGAGATCTTGCTGACGCAATGCCAGGTCGATGTGGCGCTGGTCGATCAGCACCTGTCGCCGGGGGACCCCGAGGGGTTGGCCTGGCTGGGGCGTCTGCACGCCATCGACCCCGATTGCTTCCGCGTCATCTTCACCGGCGCGGCAGATCTCGATTTCGCGGTACGCGCCATCAATGGCGGAGTCATCGACGCCTTCCTCACCAAGCCGTGGAGCGATGAGCAGGTGGTCGCCTTGGTGCATCAGGGTGCGGAGGTCGCCCTGCTGCGCCGCCACAACCGTGCCCTGCTGCAAGAGCTCAGCGAGCGCAATACCGATCTGCTGACCTTCAATAACACCTTGGAAAGCACCGTCGCCGAACGCACCACCAACCTGCGCGCCGCCAACGAACGCCTGCAGCAGCAGCAGCAGGCCCTGGTGCGGCTCGAAACGCACGGCGTGGTCAGTCATCTGGCGCACGGCATGGCGCATGAATTGAATAATCCATTGGCGGTGATCATGGGCTATGCCCAACGTCTGCGGCGTGGCTTGCCCGATACCGGTAACGACACGGCGACGCGGCTCGACGTGATCCTCGAAGAGGTCAACCAGTGCCGGGAGTTAGTCGATCAACTGCGGCGCATGGCCGCACCATTGGAAGAGGACACGGTGCCGTTGCGTCCGGACGAGATCCTCGAAGAGGTGCTGCGCTTGGGCAATGAAGCCGGACGCCCGATGTTGCCGCTGACCAAGCGCGGACATATCCCTGAAGTCACTGCCGCGCCGGCAGCATTGCGCCGCGTTTTTGGAGAAGTGGTGGCCAATGCGGTGACGGCCGGCGCGACCCGTCTGATCATGTCCGGTGAGGTGGTCTATGAACGGGCCTACCTGCGCCTGGCCAATGACGGCACCACTCCCGACGAGGACGTCATCGCCCATGCCACCAAACCGTTTTTCACCACCCGTGCGGCCGAGGGTGCGCGCGGTTTGGGCCTGGCCGTGGCCTTGGGCCTGCTGCGTGATCAAGAGGGCCACATCGAACTTTCCGCCGGCATCGGCGGGGGGGCGATGGTGACCATTCAGCTACCGGCGAAAATCGGCTCGGGGGCGGTGTTGGCAATGCACGCGGTGCAGGGCAGCGGCTCATTCTCGACGGTGGAGGGCGTGATCCTGGTGGTCGATGACGACATCCTCGTCGGCGAATTGCTAGCTGATGTGCTGCATGATCTGGGGCTGCGTACGACCTTGGCACGCACCTGCGGCGAGGCCCACGCCGCCGCCGCCACCCATCATCTGGTAGCAGTGCTCGCCGACCTCAATCTACCCGATGGCACCGGCAAGACCTTGCTCGATGAATTGTTGATCAAGCTCAACCTGCAAGGCCGCGGCGCCTTGATCACCGGCGCCGAAAAACCCAATGTCCTCTATCCAGTCCTGGCCAAGCCATTCCGCCTCGACCAGGTAGCGGCGCTGATGCGCACGCTACTTCAGGCGCCAAGTTAGTTCTTAAAACTCCACGACAAAAACCGCTGCTAGTCGTCCAATTCTTACCAAGCCATTCCGCTTGGACCAGGTAGCGGCGCTGCTGCGCACGCTGCTGCAGGCCAACTTAATTCTTAAAATTCCACGTTCTTAAAACTCCACGACAAAAACCGCTGCTAGTCGTGTAGCTGCCAGGCGCCGGAAGCCGACGCATAGCAACGCTATGCTAGGCTTCCGGCAACGCCGCAGATGCGCGGCTAGCAGCGGTTTTTATTCGGTGATTTCGACGGCAATAGGGCTGCGGTCGGGATGGCAGAGGGTCTGATAGAGCTCTTCAGCCTTCTCGTTCTGCAGGCGCACGCAGCCATTCGAGACCTGAGCGCCCCACTTAGCGTCGGCGCCGGTGTAGCCATGAATGCCGATGCCCGAGCGACCAAGCTCCTTGCCGTCAAAAGCCAGCCAGATCGGCCCGAGGAGATGGTCTGCTTGGCCAAAGGGGATGACCTGGTGGGTGATCGGATGCGTCCAGTCCGGATGCCAGACACGGTTGGTGACGTGGGTGTGGCCGGTCGGCGTGGGTGAGGCCACTGCCCCGTGGCTGCATACATAGCGTCGAGCGAACATGCTGCCGACATAGCTGTCGAGATAGTAGTCGCCCTTATCAATGTGAATGAAATAACCGCGCTTCTCAGGATCGGTCTGCCCGGCGAGACGGATGATTTTGAAGGTGTCGCCGATGCGTAGCTTGGCGTCATTGACATCGCGGCCACGCAAGCGGTTGAGCAGTTCGCGGCTGATGCCGTAGCGCTTGGCGATGGCTTCAGGACTTTCGCCGCTAGTCACACTATGGCTGCCGAACTGGCCGTCATCGGGGAACGCCGACTTGGAGAAGAACAGCGCATCGCCCAGTGGTGTCAGACGTTCGTTGATGAGTTGCTCTTCGCGTTCACGCGCGCCGGGGCGATTGTATAAGGCGCGCAGGGCCTTGCTGTAGAACCGATCCATTTCCGGAGCCTTGGCCGAGCTCGCCGGATTGGCACCGGCCTGGTTCCACAACGCGTCGCCAGCATCAATAGCTTGCTGCGCTTCAGCGGGCAGCACGGTTTGCGGTTGCAGGATCGGCGCCGAGCCGCCGCCGGTGGCCGCCGGTGCCAGGCCCGAGGTGCTACCAGGAGCCAGCAGCGAGACATCTTCGCCGGATGCAGTCTGGCTATGATGACGGTAAGCGTACCAGCCACCGAAGCCGAGCGCGCCGATGACCAGGAGGAGGAGGACGGTCTTCATGGATTGCGGATGCTGACGGTTAGGCAGCCTTGCGCAACGCGTCAAACTGGGGGTGGTCGGGCCTGCTCATACATGCCAGCACAGGTCCCCCACCGCCATGCTCGCCAGCGGTTGCGCTCCCCGCTGCTTCCATAGCGTGCGACATCCTCGGAATTCACCATGCGCCGTACGTCTGTCCTGGTCTCTTCATTTGTCGCCCTCATCAGCGGGGCTGTAAGCCTGCAGGCAGTGGAGGCCGGCGCCGAACTGCCATCTGAGCAGATGCCGGGTTCAAAATTTAGCGTCGGTCAACAGCGCCAGGTGGTGATTCGCGGCCTTTTGGATTTCGACATTGTCAATCGTGGCCGTTACCTGACGGGTAACGCCAGCGAAAGTGATCATGACGGAAATGGCAATATCCGCGCAGAATTCGGTACGAGCGTCAAACTCGATGAACGCGTTAAAGTCAATATCACCCTAGCCTATGAAGCGCCTTCAGGCGATAATACCGCCGACAGCACCAACCCCAACGATCGCAGTGGTTTTGCGGTGGTTGACGATGCATACGTTGATTTCAAAGAATTCTTAGGCTTTGAGTCAATGGGCGTGCTGGTCGGACGCATGCCGGTGAGCTGGAATTTGCGGGAAGACACCGGCGCCTTTCTCTATGACAGCGCTGCCAACCATCCACGCGTGACCAGCTGGGATGGAGGTCGCGCAACATGGAATGTCATCGATACCGTCGATATCACGCCGTTCGGATATTCGTTACCTGGTGCGAATACCTTGGCTGGCGTGGGCGCCAACTGGACCCCATCCAAGTCGGGCGACAGTCGGACATTTATTACCGGATTACTCACCTATGAGCGTAAGCCACCTACGCGTAAGGTTTCGCCGACTCTCAGCAGTAATTCTACCATCGTCCTGGTTGATGGCGTGCCCGGAGAAAAGTTGCTGACCTACAACGGTGGGTTTGAATTCCTTTTGGGCGACGTCGATTTCTTCGGTGAGTTCGCGATGCAAAACGGCGATTACACCAGCGATATTAAGTACAGTGGTTATGGCGGCTACGTAGGTTTCGATTGGCATCTCTATCCGGCCCAGGCGTTGGTGGTGGGAGCCCAATTTGAAGCTTTGAGTGGCAACAAGGGTGACCCGGCGACGACTGGGAAATACGGCGCTTTCGTCAATAACTGGGAAGGCGTGAGCGATACCCTCATCGTTGAGAACGAACAGTACGGTGAGCTGGCGAATCTGCTGACCGGCACCAATGCTTTGGGCCTGCAGGCAACCAAGCTCAATGTCGGGGTGGCCTTCGATGACCGAAACAAGGTCCGCCTCGATCTTATTTACGGCTATTACCGAACCGCCGAACCGACCGCAGGCGATGGCCGTACCTTTGGTCAAGAGGCCGATCTCAGTTTGTCTTGGCAGTATACTTACAACACCAAGATTAAACTCTTCGGCGGCGGCTTCCTGCCCGGTGGCGCGTACGTGGGCGTGTCGCCCAGCGCCAATCCCGGCACCGACCTGATCTATTGCATGGGTCTCAGCCTGGCGGTGGTCTTCTAAGTCTGCTGCTGACCAGCGCTGGGGGAAATCAGGGCAGATAGCTTCAGTCCTGTTGTCCGCCAGTGCACAGGACCCAGATGCGGTCACGAATCGCCCTATTTCTTCGGTTGACACGAGGTAATTGAGTGAGTCAGTACGCTTCTCTGGAGACCTCTAATGATGACCCACACCCTTCTT
>JAYVTR010000068.1:0-2453 GCA_043788625.1 Planctomycetota bacterium | reverse complement strand
GGCATTGCCGGCGGTGAGGTACTTAGCGAATTCCGACCACGCGAGCGGCAGCTCGTCGGGCAGATTCAGGCGGTTCTTGGCCAGGTGACTGGGACGCTCCGTGGTGCGCAGCACCCGCTCGCCAGAACCCAGGCCTTGGACGCGTTTCTGGTTGAACCCTTCGTCGGTGGCCTTGGTGAAGACGCGGTAGGTGGCGAAGAGGACTTCATCGCACCATTCCGATACCAGTGCTGCCGCAGTCTTGTGCAGGCGCGGCACGTAGCGGTCGTATGCTTCGGTTTCCGGATTCTCAAAGCGTTCGATGCGCGCGTGGGCGATGAGGATCACCGTCATGCCACGGTGCTCGCGCAGCGCTGCGAGGCCATCGAGGACGTCGCGCCAGTGCGTGAGCGCGAAGGTGTAACCCTTGCCGTAGCCGATATCCTCGATGGTGGCGATCTGGCGGGTGGCGCAGACCTTGGCCCAGATCAGCCGCTCCAGCCAGTCGAGCGAGTCGATGACCACGGTGCGGTACGGATGGTTCTCGCTGGAGAGTGCAGTGAGCGACTCCAGGAACTCGTCGCATGACTGCGCGACGAGAAATTTGTGGCAGTCGATCTCGCCGAGGCCGTCCTCGGTCTGGATAACTATCGGTGATGGCGCGCAAGTGGCGAAGGTCGAATTGTGGACGATGACGTCGTCGGCAACGAAGTTATGGACCTCCGGTACCGTGAGATCGTAGACCGGGTGCATTCCGATGGGCGTGATCGACATGATGCGATCGAACAGCACGTCACCATGACGATGCAGGTGGGTTGAACCAGGGTCACGAACCTGCATGGCCGCCGTGCGCAGTTCCTGCCCCCGGATGGCCTTGTGGCCAAAAAATCCGATGTGGTCTACGAAGCGGACGATGTCGTCCCGCCCACTAATCATCAGCTCAGCGCCATAGACATCTCCATCGAGCAGCTTATGGCGGAAGGTCGAGATGACACCGAAGCGCAGCAGTAGGTGCTGTATTTGGCGCACCATGCGGATGGACGTGGAGCTATAGCTGATGCGATGCCGCTCGGCGCTCCCGTCGCAGGTGAAGAGCCGGTTGAGGAAGAGCGCCAAGCGCTCCCGCTTCAGTCCGAAGACGAAATCGGGAATGAACTTGTCCTTGGCGCGAAGCCCGTGCAGCCCCAGGTCGCGCAGGAACACCAAGACGTTGTTCTCGCCGCCAAGAGCCCCGCGAACGCGGACATGCTCGATGCCCTGCCCGTTCAGGTATTCACTGAACTCGCAGCCGGCATCTTCCACCGCATCCTCGAAGTCGCCACGAACCTCATCTTCGTGTTTGGAGAACTTCGGCGACGATGCGCACATGTCCCCATCAGCGATCAGATACGCCAGGATCTTGATGCTGGCCACGTCGGTGCGCGTAGTCCCGAAGAGGTCGCGGAAGTGTGCGACGACGCCGATGCGCCGATGCACCGTCAGATCACGGAGCGGTACCCAGCCGGTTGCGGTCAGGAAGGGGTGGTGGGCAGTGGCCTCGATGACCCGCCCGGATTGTGTGGTGACGCGGAACAACTCGGCGTCAGGGTTCCGCACGTAGTGGCTGGGCGTACGCGTCTGCAGCAGCCCACCCGGCATGAGCGCGGTGATCGCACCCGACTGCCGCGCCACGAGATCGGCAAGCCGATTGGGGCGACCGGTGATGGGGTCGTAGAGCGTGGTGTTTCCGCCCAGACATTTGCCGATTCCGGCGGTGCCATAGACCAGAAGGCGACGTGGCTTCGCGGTAGTGCCGGTGATGATGGAGGTAAGTAAGCTCATGGAGGTAATGCTCGAAGGGCTGCGAGTGGCTGGAGGAATTGCTCGGTCGTGGATCAGGCGAGGTAATCAAAGCTGCGGACGTGTTCATAGCCGGTTGGCCAGCAGTCCTGGGCGCGGCAGATTTTCAGGCGCTCGATGGCGGCGAGATTGTCGCGCGCCGCTGCGTCGAGGACCTGGTCGCTGAAGCGCCACACGCCCACGCGGTAGGGCTCTTTCTTCTCCACCGCGATGACGCGGACCTCCGGCTTGCAGCCGGTGACCAGGGCGAACACTGCGCGGTAGAACGCCAGTTGATGGGCGTAGCCGAAGGAACGCGCCTGGAGTTCGAAATAATCCAGGTCATCGATCGTTTTCAGATCGACGATCCCGCGTGCGGGGTGCGTCCAATCGATGCGGATCTGGCTGGCGATGCCGCCGTAGGAAGCGCGCATGACCCCTTCCGCCTGGCCGTCGGCGAGCAGGGTACGGGCCTCGGCGTGCGCGAGCACGGCCTCGGCCAGCTGTTCGCAAAGCGCAGCCACGTCATCGGACACCGCCGGCTTGCCGAGGGTGGCGGCCCACTCTTGATAGGCCTTGGTGTCCTGGCCGTAGCCCTTGCCGGTCTTGGGATTCATGGGACCACCGACGGCGTAGCGGCGGGCAAACTCCGCCGC
>JAYVTR010000067.1:0-11705 GCA_043788625.1 Planctomycetota bacterium | reverse complement strand
GGCGGGTTTGGCCGCGGTGGTAGGCACGGCTGAGCGATTGGTGGCGGTACAGGCGACGTCCTTGCCCAAGGCGCCCCCGCGCAGCCGTTGGCTGTGCATTCATCCGGGGATCGGCTATCTGCTGTGGCAGGGGGTATCACCGTTGTCGCGCCTGGCCTTGCCGCCCGGCATGATCATCGGTCAGTCGCAATCCCTGTCCCTGGGCCTGGTGACGGCCATCCAGCAGGCGCTGGTGTCATTGCGTCGCCGGGAGCTGGCGGCGTTGCTGCGCCAACACGCCGCGCCGCCGTCGTTCGAACGTGAGTGCGAAGCACGCGGGCTGTTGGTTGGCCAGCTGCGCGCCGGCGCTGACTGGTCGGCGGCGTGGGCGTGGTGGTCGGGGCTGGTGCTGGTGCGCCATCAGAACCAGATCAATGCCGTGCGCCGCAAGCTGGTGGAATTGCTGGCGCTGGTGACCAGGGACATCGACCGCGATAATGAACTGAGCTGGCCATTTCGTGCCTGCATCGACACCATCTACGGCCACTACGCATTGACCCCGCTGATGACCGAAGCGGAGCAACGCCTGCGCACGCTGAGTCCGTTGCTGCACAAACGCCGGCCGCAAACCATACCCGAGCCCCTCGAACGGGCCCTGGCGTGGGCGGTGAAGCATCTCGCTGAGCCCATTTCACTACGCCACGCGGCGCACCAGGCGGGTATCTCGTCCGAACACCTGGCGCGTTTGGCGCGGCGCTATCTGGGGGTGACCTTCCTGGCGCACCTGACGCAGGTACGCCTCGGCGAGGCGCGGCGCCTGCTGGTTGAAAGCGAGGCTTCGGTGCAGTCGATCGGCGAGCGCTGCGGCTTCGGCAGCGTCGAACATTTTCAGCGGGTCTTCAAGCGCGGCGTCGGCACCAGTCCCGGGGCCTGGCGCAAAGAGCTGTCGCTCAAACCCGGCTCGGGCAATAAGGGCACCTGACCGGTGGAGTAGGTCGCTTGCGGATGGCGGCGGAAGCGCCCCGGCGTGGTGCCGACCAAACGGCGGAAGACGCGGTTGAAATGGAACGGATCGACAAAGCCGCTGCGCTCGGCGATGCTGGCGGCGGTCAGCGAGGTGCTCAGCAGCAGCGATTTGGCGCGCTCGATGCGCGTGCTCATCTGCGCCTCGCTGAAGGATCGCCCGAGGGTTTCGCCAACCAGGCGGCTGGTGCGCGAACGCGATAGTCCCAGGCGCATGGCCAGATCGCCGAGCTCATCGCCGGCCGGATCGTGATAACGGAAAAAGGTCACGATGGCGGCACGGCGGCTGGTGGGCTCGTCGTGCTGTTCGCCATCGAGGCGCGCCAGCAGCGCCTCGCCCAGCAGTTGCAGCATGCGGCCGATGGCGGCGGTGGGGCGGCTGTCGACCATCGCCAGCTGGGCATAGATGGCTGTGATGGAGCTGAGTGGAGTGATGGCCTCAGCGTCGTTCTCTGCCTGCCGCCACGGGCCGGCAAACAGCGTCAGCACGTGCCTGCCGCCACGGTGAATGGGCACCGCTACTTCATGCAGGCCTTTCCAACAGCGGTGCAGCAAGGGCAGGCGCTCGGCCGCCACCGTCGCATTGACGCTGCGTCGGCAGTGGGCGATGCAGCGGTCGTCAAAGCCGATGGCGCAGGCGGGATGGCCGCGGTGCGATTGGCGTTCGGGTGGTAATAGCGGCCGTCCATCAGCGTCGCGTAGGGCGCCGATGAGGTCGTGCACGGTGATGCGTACGCCGAATACGCTTTCCGCGTCGGTGATGGCGGCTTCCCAGGCGTGCTCATCCATGCTGCTGATTGTGCTTAGACATGAGCATCTGCGCAACCACAGACAATCGGGCGACGGCTACCGTCATTGTCTGAGATGCCCCCGGAAGCGTACGGTGCAGGTACCAGGAGCCGCTCATGAAACCTTTCGCTCACTCAACCTTGACCATCGATGAACACGGAAAAAAGGCGCTGGCCGACACATGGGACATTGGCAGCAACTTCCGCATCCCGGGCATGAGCATCGCCTACGTCTTTCCCGACATCCCGACCATTCTGGCGGCGCTGGTTGCCGATGACCTGACCAGGGCTACCGAAGGCAATATCACCGAATACCGTCGCGTCGGTTCGGCATTGAAACTTTTCCGTGATCTGCCCTTGGCCGATTTGATGACCCGCACCTTCCAATGTTCGCATTACCAGCTCGAACGTTTCGACGTCGCCGGCGGCATCCTCGAAGGTTTTCACGAAGCGGTGCTGCGTCCGTGGCAGGCATGGCTGACCGCGCACGGCTATACCTGGGAGCGCTGCTACCCGATCATCCGCGTCTCGGGGCGCAACAGCGTCACCGGCTATCACGTCGATGTCTCGAACGTGCTATTTTGGCAGGTTTATGGGCGGAAGCGCTTTTATGAGCTGGCGCATCCGGCGCAGTGGGAGCCGGCATCGGGCCTGGTTACCGTCGCCGCCCGTAAGGATTTGACCATGCCCGCAGATTTGCCGCAGAGCGAACGCGTCTGTCATCACATGGAGCCGGGCGGCTTTCTGTGGAACGCGCTGCTGACGCCGCATTGGGTGGAGACTTTTGATGAGCTGTCGTTCGGGGTCAACATCAGCCATGGTCGGCTGCGCCATGAAGGGCACCTGTGCGCCAATGAGGACGTGCTGGTGCGCCATTGGGCCATCGACCCGGAGGGAAAGTTTTAATTCGCCTGCGTGCGTGCGACGGTTTTTTCGGTGAGTGCGACCAGCAAGAGCGACCAGAAGCAGACCATGATCGCGAACAGCGGAAACTGCAGGGCACTGGGCAGGCTGTAGACGATGCACACGGTGGGGATCCATACGATCCAGCCCGAGGTCTGGATCAGCGCCACTTGTTGCACGAAGCCGCGCCACGACCAATGGCGGCGCACGGCATTGAGGTCGAAGTCGTATTTTCGCAGGTCATAGAGCGCCACCATGCTTGGTTGGGCCCACAGCGGCGCATAGACGAGCATGTCGAGAGCGACCTTGCAGGCGATGGTGCCGACATCGTGGCCGCTGCCGAACAGCCACGCCTGCCCACGATAGAAAGCATCAATTTCGGCGCCGCGATAGGCCCAGATCGCACAGGCGAAGAGGCCGTCAAAAGAGGGGTAACGGGCGGTGGAGGTGCCGCGCGCACGGTCGATGGCCCACGGGATCAAGCCGGCGGCCAGCGCCGTGCTGATCGCCGAAAAGAAGAAACCGCCGCCTACTTTCCAGCGGGCGACGGTTTCAAACGGCTCATGCGCCGCCGGGACAAAATAATAAGTGCCCACCAACAGCAGGGCGATGCTTTGCAGCACCAAGCCAGGCACCAGGTTCCGCCGCGCGGCTGCGGCAAGCGGTGACCACCAAGATTGGTGCTCGCCACTTGCCGATGACGTCTGCGTTGCGGCCGTGATCAGCCTTTGCCGAAGCGTTTACGTTCGTTCTCGGTCAGGTACAGCTTGCGCAGGCGGATGCTCTTGGGCGTCACTTCGACCAGTTCGTCGATCTTGATGTACTCAAGCGCTTCTTCGAGCGAATGCTTGTGCGGCGGGGTGATGCGGATGGCTTCATCAGCACCCGACGAGCGGATGTTGGTGAGCTTCTTTTCCTTGGACAGGTTCACCACCATGTCGGTGTCCTTGGCGTTTTCGCCAACAACCTGGCCTTCATAGAGCGGCTCGCCGACATCGATGAAGAACTTGCCGCGTTCCTGCAGCATGAACAAGCCGAAGGCGACCACTTCGCCGCCGCCCTGGCTGATGATGGCGCCGTTGACGCGCTTCTCGATCTCGCCGCGGTATGGGCCATATTCCAAGAACATGGTGTTGAGGATGGCCTCACCCTGGGTGGCCGAGAGCATGGTGTTGCGCAGGCCCAACAAGCCACGTGAGGGAATCGAGAATTCCAAGTGCTGGTAGTTGCCCTTGGCTTCCATGACGCGCAGTTCGCCGCGGCGTGACAGCATCAGGTTCATGACCTTGCTGGAATGGACTTCCGGCACGTCGATGACGGCCAATTCCATGGGCTCGGTCTTGTTGCCGTTCTCGTCTTCTTTGAAGATGACGCGAGGTGGTCCGATCTGCAATTCGCTGTTTTCACGGCGCATCGACTCGATCAGCACCGACAGATGCAGCACGCCACGGCCGGAGACTTCGAACACGTCGGGAGCTTCGGTCTCGGCCCAGCGCATGGCAACGTTGCGTTGCGCTTCGCGGATGAGGCGGTTCTTGAGGTCGCGCGACTGGAGGGGCTTGCCTTCCATGCCGGTGATCGGCGAGGTGTTCACGCCGAAGGTCATCTTGATGGTCGGCTCGTCGATCGGAATCGGCGGCAGCGGCAACGGGATTTCTGGCTCGCAGATGGTATCGCTGATGCTGATCTGATCGAGACCGGTGACGATGACGATGTCGCCGGCCTTGGCTTCGGTAATTTCCTGGCGACCCATGCCGCTGAAGCGCTGCAACTGCAGGACGCGACCTTTTTGCGGAATGCCATTAGGACCGGAAATCACGCAGACCGCTTGTCCGGCCTTGATCGAACCGGCGAAAATGCGGCCAATGCCCATGCGACCAACGAAGTCGTTGTGGTCGAGATTGGCGACCTGCAGCTGCAACGGATCATTCGGCTTCACCGGCGGACCGGGGATTTCCGCAACGATGAGGTCGAACAGCGGCTTCAGCGTGCCGTCACCCGAGATGAGCTTGGCGCGGCCAGCTTCGAGGGTGTTTTCCATGAAGCCCATACGGCCCGAGCCGAACACAACTGGGAAATCGAGCTGCCAGTCTTCGGCGCCCAGTTCAACCATGAGGTCGAAAATCTTGTCGGTGATGACTTCAGGCTCGCAGTTGGTCTTGTCGATCTTGTTGACTACCAGAATCAGCTTGAGGCCGGTCTGGATGGCTTTGCGCAACACGAAACGCGTCTGTGGCAGACAGCCTTCAAAGGCGTCGACCAGTACCAGGGCGCCGTCGGCCATGCGCAGTACGCGTTCGACTTCACCGCCGAAGTCGGCGTGTCCAGGCGTATCAACGATATTGAGGCGGATGTCGCCGTACTGCACAGCGCAGTTCTTGGCCAAGATGGTGATGCCTCGCTCGCGCTCCTGATCATTGGAGTCCATGGCGCAGATCTCGACGACCTGCTTGGCATGGAAAGCGCCGCCTTGTTTAAGCAGGGCGTCGACGAGGGTCGTCTTGCCGTGGTCAACGTGGGCGATGATGGCGATATTGCGGACGTCAGTGCGACGTTCGACTACGATTGGCGGCTGGGCAGACATGGCTTTTCTCGTTCAGCGTTCGGCGGTTCGGCGTTCGGCAGTATTTGTGGGCGGAACGTCCTACCGTATCGGGACAGCAAGGAAAGCGCCTGCGCGACGTCTGTTCCAACAAGCGGGTCGTTGACCCGTCGCGGTTCCTGGATGGGATTCTCTAATCATCCTCTCATTTAGCCCATAAAACAATCACTACCATGCGATCCATCACGTTGCTGCTACTTGCTCTATCGCTGCCAGCCTGGGCGGTTGAGACGACTACCCCAGACGTAGCTGCGCCGGTGCACGTCGAGGGCCCGTCGGCGCCGGCCATCGACGTGGCGACGGTCACCCCCGAACAGATCCTTGAACAGCTGCCGAAGTCGGCCGCCATTACCCTGCAGGATGGCAAACTGTGGTGGGACGATGGCAAGGGCGCGCGCATCGGCATCGCCCTGGTCGCCTGCGGCCAAGGCAATCCCAGTCTCGATACCGCGATCGGCAACCTGGCTATTGAGCGTAAGTTGTTGGCCGATGGCCGTACTGACATCATCGCCAGTCTGGCGCCACTGCTCGCCACGGCGCAGGCCGCCGGGGTCAAGGCCGACGGCTTCACGGTGAAGGAAGGCATCCTTACCGGCGTCCATCTACGCGCCGAGCGGCAGTTGGTGCTCCCTGAAGGAGTCGTGAATAAAGTAGAAACGCCTCCCCTGAAGCGCTCCTCTGAGCGGGAAACCTTGGAAGCAGCGGTACAGGGGGCAGTGAGTGTTTTACCGACCACCAAGCTGGATGACCTGGGCCGTAAATGCGTCGAAGACGTGCTCACCCGCCTCGACAATGAAGATGGCAGGCAAGAGGTTGATGAGGTGGCCCCATCATTCGCCCGGCGCATGGTGCGTTTCGGCTACCTCCAGCAATTTCTTGCCGGCAACCCCAAGGGCGCGGCGCTGATCAACGCTATCAACCAAGCCAACGTCTTTGCCCCGACCACTGCCTTTCGTGGCACCACCGCCGAGGGCAAGCCCCTGCTGCTGGCGGAAGTAAAGAACGCTTTCGAGATCGGTGGCTGGATTCTGCAGACGCCACAGCGCGTTTCTTATACCCGGCAGTTGCCGGCACCGCTTTATGATTGGGCGATGCAGACCATGAACGTGGTGGTCGATCTGCCTGTGGGCGCCGATCCGACCACCTTTCCCGACACCGGCATCTCGCCGATCGGGGCGCGCTTGTATCGTAACGGCCAGCAAGTGGCGGGCTGGTCGAAAGAGGCCGGTTTCAATGTCGATAAGGAATTGTGGCGGGCAGCGGTACCCAACGACAAGCGTCAGCAGGGCATCGATAAGAATGTGGCCAAGGACTTCATGCCACCGCATATCCTGATCACCGGTTTCGATGGCGACATCGCCGGCCTGGCGACCGCCGGTGGCTGGTTGGCGGCGCCTTCCGGCACACCCGCCGATGGCGAGCGCTTCTTGCGTGAGGCCGCGGCGCAGCTGCCGGATGCGGCGCATCTGGATCTGATCGGCGAATGGATCCTGTCGTATTGCTATGACAGCCCGGATAGCCGCTTTCCGTTGCTGGTCGGCAATAAACAGATCAAGGGCGACATCCACCAAACCGCGTTGCAGACGCTGTCCACCGCCACTGGCGGTGTCATCCGCGGCGATTGCGATGACCTGGCCGAGCTTTACCAGACCATCTGTGAAAAGCAGGGCCGCACCGCCATCGTCCTGGCCTTGCCCAGCCATGCCGCCAATGCCTGGGCCGAAAAGCAGGATGATGACCAGTGGCATGTGTTTGTCCTGCAGACCGGCCCGGCCCTGGAATTCATCGCCAAGGATTTGCCCAAGGCCCTTGAACTGGCCTACAAATCATTTGGCGCGAGCGAAGCATTCGACCCCAATGGTCTCGGCTTGCTGTTGCGTTTCAGCGGCGAGAACACGCGCTCTTCGTGGCGTTTGAGTTGGCGCATCTTCGCCGAGCCTGATTACGCCAAGACCATGATCGATGTGCAAAAGGACTGGCACTACCAGACCTACCAGCGCGGCATCAAGACCGTGCACGAGCTGATCGCCAAGGGCGATACCGATACCGCCAACTATCGTGAGTTGTCGGGGCTCTACAGCTTCACTGGCCAATATGCAGAAGCTGCCGAATACCAAGCCAAGGCGATTGCGGCTACCAGTGAACCTGAGAGCCGGTTCTTCATGCAGATCGAGCAGCTGGGACATCTGTTCGCCGCCGGCAGAACCAATCCTGCCAGCATCGAGCAGGCGATGGCCTTGGCCAAAGAGCTGATCGAGGTGCAGTTTCCGCAATTGAAAGCCAAGCTCGGACCGGCGACGTGGAGCGCCGGCATGGACCTGGTGATGACGCTCAATCGTCACGAGTCGAGTGCCTTGGCGACTCAGGCCATGGATAGCATGCTGCAGCAACCGCTCACCGAGCAGGCCGGCTCATTAAACGACAAGATCGCGCTGCTCGCCAGCTATGTCCAGAGCCCGAAGTATAATCAGCAGGTATGGGACGGCAGTAGCCAGATGCTAGAGATGCGCAAACTGACGGCGCAATATGCCGGCACCTGCATCGCCTTGCTGGCCGATGCCGGTCCGGCACGCATGGCGCAAGAAGAGCCGCTGCAAACCGCCGCCAAATCAGCCGAGTTGTGGCTGACAGCCCTGGCTTTTCACGACGTCGACGAGCCGGGCGAGGCACCGATGCGCTATGCCAGCGCGGCGCGCTATTACGCTGCCATCCTCGGTCAGGAGCGTTTTGACCAACTGCTGGCCACCGCAGCGCTGCCTACAACGGGCGAGCAGGATCATACCCAGCGCATCGGCGGCTTAGCGCAGCTGCCCCTCGACCTGCCATGGATCCGCATCGCCGTGCCGTACTGGCTGGGGCGTATGGAAGAATTGTTCAACCAAGATCACAAGACCCTCGACAAGGCGGAGCTGTTGCGCCTGCAGAAGAATCTTGAAGAGGCGTATACGGTAAGCACCAAGTTGGGCATTGAGCATCCGCAGATCGAGTTCGCGCACCACATCGGCGGCCTGCTCGCCGCCTTGGTGGCGCAAGACAAGGAGGCCTTGAAGGCCCGCTTAGATTACGTCAAGGAAAAGGGCGATAAACGTCTGCGCGACGACACCGCCCAATGGCTTGGCGATGCCTCGCGCTTCCTGTCGATCGAATGGTTTGGAACCGTGATGCAGATATGGAAGTCCGAGCTGAACTATAAGCCGAAGTACTTCTGGATCGCCTGGCGCGCCGGTCTGTCGGGGGCGCCACAGCATGCATTGCTGGCGGCGAAGATGGCCTCAGACCTGTTCGGCATCGACCCGGTCAAAGATGAATACGATCCGGCGTTCAAAGAAGAGTACGACTTCATGAGTCATCTCTACGAGCCGCCGGCAAAGAAGTAGGCTTCACTGAATCGCGGGCGCTCTTGCCCGCGATTTAAGAAAAGTTTTCACGCCGACGCAGGGCCGCAGAAAATTCTGCGTGTGCCGACGATTTCCTCTAATGAACGCGTTGTCCCGGCTTGGCGCCTGAATCGGGCGACAACACAAAGATGTCCTGCTCGCCGGGTCCGGCGGCGATGACCATGCCTTCGCTGAGGCCGAAGCTCATCTGCCGTGGTGCGAGGTTGGCGACCATGATCACCAGGCGACCGGTGAGCTGCGCTGGCGTGTAGGCTGACTTGATGCCAGCGAAGATGGTTCGCCGATCATCGCCACCCAACGACACCGTCAGCTTGAGGATCTTCTTGGCTTTCGGCACTTCCTCGGCGGTGATGACGCGGGCCACACGCAGATCGATCTTGTTGAAATCGTCGAAGGTGCATAGGCCGGCCAACGGCTCGGCCGACAAGGCGGCGCCATCATCAACTGGCGTTACAGGTGCGCTTTCGGCGGCAATGTCGACTGCCGCATTTTCAACTGTCGTCTCAGGCACCAGGCTGGCAGCGACCATGGCCGCGACTTTCGCCGGTTCAATGCGCTGCAGCATGTGCGTGAACGGGGCGATGGCGTTGCCGACCACTGGCGTCTGTGCTGCCGCCCAAGTGGTGATCGGGGCGCCCAGCAAATCGCCGGCCTGGGTCGCAAAAGCCGGCAGCACCGGCGCCAGGTAGGTGCACAGCTGGCGGAACAGATTCAGCGCTACTGTGCAGACGCGAGTCAGCTCGTCGAGCTTGGCCGGGTCCTTCTTCAAGGCCCATGGCGCAGCCTGTTCAACGTACTCGTTGGCCTTGTCGGCGAGGGCCATGATGCGGCGCATGGCGTCGCCGAAATCGCAGGCTTCGTAGGCGGCGGCGATGGCTTCGGACTCAGCGGCAGCGCGGGCGAACAATCCGCCGTCGTCAGGATAGGTGGCGGCCAACGCCGGTACGAACTTGGCCGTGCGGCTGGCGAGATTGACCAGCTTGCCGACCAGGTCGCTGTTGACGCGGGCGCAGAATTCGTCGAGATTGAGATCGAGATCCTCGGCTTTGGCCGACAGTTTGGCGGCGTAGTAATAACGCAGGTAGGTCGGATCGAGATGTTCGAGGTAGGTGCGGGCGCGGATAAAGGTGCCCTTCGACTTCGACATCTTCTCACCGTTGACGGTGAGGAAGCCATGGACGTGAACCTTATTTGGCAGGTCATAGCCGCCCAGGCCGAGCATCGCCGGCCAGAACAGGGTATGGAACTTGGCGATGTCCTTGCCGATGAAGTGGTGAATCTCGGCTTTTCCATCTTTTGAAGAGCCACTCTTCCACCACGAAGTCCAATCGCCGCCGACCTTCTGACACCATTCAACGGTGCTGGCGATGTAGCCGAACGGCGCATCGAGCCACACGTAGAAATAATTGCCAGGCAGGTCGGGAATCTCAAAACCGAAATAGGCCGCCGGACGGCTGACGTCCCAGGCGCGCAGCGGTTCATCGGCGATGAGGAAGGTGTTGCGCACCCAGTTGGCCATGTCGGGATGCAGGCTGCCCGGCAGGTTGACCCAAGCGGCGATGGCGCCGCGGAAGTCTTCGAGTTTGACGAAACAGTGCGTCGACGAGCGCAATTCCGGCGTGGCGCCGGACAGGGTGCTGCGCGGATTCTTCAGCTCGGTGGCTTCGTAGGTGGCGCCGCACTTGTCACACGAGTCGCCATACTGATCCACCGCGCCGCAGCTGGGGCAGGTGCCTTTGACAAATCGATCAGCCAAGAAAGCGCCGGCCTGGGGATCATACAGCTGTTCGACAACCTTCTCGTCGACATGGCCACCGGCGCGCAGCTTGCGCCAAATGTCGTACACCAGTTCCTTATTAGCCGGTGAATCAGTCGAGCCATAATGGTCGAAGCGAATGCCGAAGTCGGCGAAATCGCTCTGGTGCGCTGCTGACATTTCGGCCAGCAAAGCGCTCTCGGGCTGACCCGCTTTGCGAGCGGCGATCATGATCGCCGTCCCATGGGTATCGTCGGCGCACAGATAGGTCGCCTGATGTCCGCGTAGCTGTTGAAAGCGTACCCACATGTCTGTTTGCAGATATTCGACCAGATGACCGATATGAATGTGGCCGTTGGCGTACGGCAGGGCGGAAGTGACAAGCAGGCGGCGGGCAGTCATAGCGTGCGGCAGAGTAGGAGTTTTCGTTCAGGTTGAAGGAAGAACCGCGGCCGGGGTCCAGCCATTCGGCACGCCACGTGCACCTTGCTCTGCTGACAGCCGCTAGCTGTTGAAAGGTGCAACGTGGCCGAGAACCAGTCGGGCGGGGAAAAGACCGAAGATCCAACGCCAAAGCGCATCCAGGATGCGCGTGATGACGGCCAGGTGGCCTTCAGCCCCGACGTCAACACTGCTCTGTTGTTAATGATCGGCCTGTGCCTGCTGTCGGCTTTCGGCACATGGTTTTGCCAGTCGCTGGGCGAGACCATTCGTTTCAGCATCAACGAAGCGCTGATGTGGGAGCTGCAGGATCAAACTTTCCGCGCTCTGCTTACCCACCTCATACCATCCGCCTTATGGGCTGCACCAGTCATCGGCGGACTGTTCATCACCGGCATCGTCCTCAGCCTCGGCCAGGTGGGCCTGCACCTGTCGGACAAAGCTTTGATGCCGAAGCTCAATCGCATCAGTCCGATGACCGGCTTCGGTCGTCTGTTCGGCATGCGCGCGCTGATGCGTTTTGTCACCAACGTGCTCAAGCTGCTGATCCTCATTGGCATCTCATGGATGGTGTTGGCCAACGACATTCCGCGACTCAGTTATGTGCACCTCGACATTGCGGCGCGCCTGGCCAAAGAATCAACGATGATCTTCGAATTGGGCCTGAAGTTGACGGCGGTATTGGCAATCATCGCCTCGATTGATTTCATCTATCAGCGCTATCAGCAGCACCAAGACCTGATGATGACCAAGCAGGAAGTGAAAGAAGAATTCAAGCAGTCTGAAGGCGACCCACTGATCAAGGCCAAGATCCG
>JAYVTR010000066.1:0-13615 GCA_043788625.1 Planctomycetota bacterium | reverse complement strand
CCCAGCCGAGGGTCACGGCGGTGGCTTCATCGACTCCGGTGGCACCGAGGACGGCAGTGGCCTTGATGGTGGCCGGGGCAGAGCCCATCGCCAACCAGGCCATGGCCACGGTATACACCCCGACGTCGAGCAGTGCTCCACCCGCGAGCTGCGGATCAAGAAGCCGCGACTGCGGATCCCAGCCGGCGCGGAAGCCGAAGTCGGCGGTGATCAGGCGCACATCGCCGATCGCTTTTTCGGCGAGCCAGGTGGCCACCTGGCGTACTGACGGCAGGCAGCGCGTCCACATGGCCTCCATGCAGAACACCCCGGCGACGCGGGCGGCGGCGATGACTTCGCTGGCTTCGCGGGCATTGACGCAAAAAGGTTTTTCTATGAGTAGGGACTTGCCCTGGCTGATGGCCAGTAATGCATGCTCGCGATGGCTGGTATGCGGCGAGGCGATGTAGATCGCATCGACCTGCTTATCGGCACACAGGGCAGCATAGGTGCCGTACGGGGTGCATGGATATTCACTGGCGAATGCCGCCGCCGACGCTGCCGTGCGCGAGCCGACCGCGACGAGGCGCGAATCGGCGTCGCTGGTCAGACCTCGAGCAAACTGCTTGGCGATATTGCCCGTCCCGAGGATGCCCCAGCGGATGGGGGTGGGGGGAATGACGGGCGTTACGGACATGAAGGCTCCCAGGTTGACGATGGTCATTCTAGCATCGCCCCCCACCCCTGGCGCAAGACCTGGGACTGCCAGCGAGGCGTAGGATTCTGCTATTTTATTGGAATTGCGGATCGTGTTCGATGCGGCGTGGTTTCCGGCCAAACGGAATCACGTATCCGGGGCGGATCACCAGACGTTGGGTCGTACCACCGGGCAACAGCAGGGCGCCCATCACCGGCTGCGGACTGGTCGATGCCGGTAAGCGCGTGTCGTTGGCCTTGAGACAGTCGATGGTCACGACCTGGCCCTCGTTATCGAAATAAACCACATCGATGGGAAACGGGGTATAGCGCGTCGAGTAGCTCAGCACGGCTGGCTTGTCGAGGCGGATTTCCATGCCGCCATCGTCGGCCAGGGAAGATCTTCCTCGCAACCCCCGCGTACGCAGTGCTGGCGTTTCAGCGACTTCGAGAACGAAAGGTTCGTTGTTCAAGGTCAGCAGGGAATAACGGGTGCCGCCTTCTGCAAAGGCGAATAAACCAAGGCCCAAAGCAATGGCCAACCCCAGCGAAAGCGCAATTAAACGCATGTAGGACTGCATGAGCAAGCTACTCTCGTCAATTAGGCGTGCTCCTGCAAGGCCCCTGGACTCGCCTGCCGGGGAAACTAGCTTTCTCCCCTCAATTCGGCAACACCACGCACGGGGCGCACATGGCGAACTTCAACCTCTCGGTTATCAACGGCGACGGCATCGGGCCGGAAGTCAGCGTCGAGGGCTTAAAAGTCCTGGCGGCTCTAGGCGCCAAGTGTGGCCACACATTCGCCACCAAGCACTACCTGGCGGGCGGCGCAGCCATCGATGCCACCGGTGTACCGTTGCCGGATGACACCATCAAGGGCGTCAAGGACAGCCATGCGCTGTTGTTCGGTGCGATCGGCGGCCCCAAGTGGGAGAACATGCCCCACCATCTCAAGCCCGAGGCGGGTCTGCTGAAGTTGCGCAAAGAGCTGGATGCATGGGCCAATCTGCGGCCAGCGGTGGTCTATGACGAATTGCTTGATGCCTCGTCGTTGAAGCCTGAAGTGCTCAAGGGCACCGATATCATGGTGCTGCGCGAACTGACCGGCGGCATCTACTTCGGCCAGCCGCGTGGCATCGAAGGCAGCGGACCGATGCGCAAGGGCTTCAACACTGAAGTCTACCACGAGTTTGAAATTGAACGCATCGTGCGCATGGCTTTCGGCATCGCCCAAGGTCGGCGCAATAAACTATGCTCCGTCGACAAGGCCAATGTCCTTGAATCGTCGCAGGTATGGCGCGAAGTGGCCATCCGCGTCGGCAAGGAATTTCCCGATGTCGCCCTCAGCCACATGTACGTGGACAATGCAGCCATGCAGCTGGTCCGTGATCCGAAGCAATTCGATGTCATTGTTACCGGCAACATCTTCGGCGACATTCTTTCTGACGAAGCCAGCCAGCTCACTGGTTCGATCGGCATGCTGGCGTCGGCCTCGATCGGCGGTCCAATTGGCTTTTTCGAGCCGATCCACGGTAGCGCCCCGGACATCGCCGGTCAGCAAAAAGCCAATCCTCTGGCCATGATCGGCACCCTGGCGTTGCTGTTACGCTATGGCTTGAAGCTGGAAAATGAAGCCCAGCTGATTGAGCGCACCATCCGCAGCGTCCTCAAAGACGGTTTACGCACCGGTGACATCAAGCAGCCAGGCTGCCGTATCTTGAATACCCGTGAGATGGGCGACGCCGCCGTCGAACGCCTCAAGGCCCTATAATTCAGATTAATTTCAGAGAGTGGGTAGTGGCGGAGAGGACGGCTATCGGGCCGTTTCCCGTCACACCCTTGCTTCGACCCTTCTACCCTGTTAGACCACGAAACTTATGACTACGTCTCGCCTCCTCGCGGCCTGCGTTGCTGCCGCCGCCACTCTCTCCATCGTTGGTTGCGGTCCCAACCGCAATCAGCAATACGCCGAGGTCGAGGCCAAAGAGGCAGCGGCTCACATCTCCGAACTCGAAAAACTCCTCGCCGATTGCGAATCGGGCAAAGCCCACGGTGAAATCACCAAGGGCACGGCCGCTGGCCATTCCAGCGATGAGGTCGACAACGCTGCGCTGGGCGGCAATGCCAGGACGAGCCATCGCGAACATGCCGATGAGACGGTCATCACGGTTGATAACGCCATCCTCTTCAAGCCCGGCAAGACTGAGTTGTCGTCGCAGGCCAAGGCCACCCTGGCCCGCGTCGCCACCCTGCTGAATGAGAAATACACCGGCGACGATGTACGCGTCGACGGCTTCACCGACAACCAAGTCATCACCCGTTCGAAAAATGACTGGGATGACAATTGGGATCTCGCGGGCGGCCGCTCACGCGCTGTTCTGCACTACCTGGTTGAACGTGGCGTCTCAGCCAAGCGCCTGGCTTTTGCCGGCTACGCTGACAACCACACGGTGGCCTCCAACGGCACCGAAGCCGGCCGGGCCAAGAACCGCCGCGTTGAGATCGTCGTCATGCCGAGCAAAGGCAATGTCGGCGGCGACGAGCCTGCAGAAAAAACCGGCAAGGCCAAGCCCGCCGCCAAGCACGCTGATTAATTAGCGCAACGGCACTTCCTTCCATGCCGCGTAATGAGCCAGCCGGTGCCCTGTCCCAGGTCATCAGCTGGCTCGCTGTGCTTTGGAGCATCGAACTACTCGACCACCTGCTCACGCCAATGCTGGTGTCTGGGGCGCCCCTCGGTCAAGACGGTGCACTCGATTATATTTTCGGCCTGCATCCGTGGAATCACGCTGCTCCCTTAGGTCCGCAGCTGCTGTGGGCGGCGATCGGCACCGTGGGCGCGCCCCTGCTGCATGCCGGGTGGGGCCACTTGATAGCCAATAGCTTGGCTTTGGCCATGTTGGGCCTGGTCAGCCTGCGCTATAGCCCACGCCTGACCTACGTCGCCATCACCTATGCAGCGATCACCTCGGCAACTTTGACTTGGCTCATTGCCCCGGCCATAGACGAGCAGCATAACCCGATCGTGCATGTCGGAGTAAGCGGGGTCATTTTCGGCCTGGTTGGTTTCCTCATCGCCAATGGACTGCTACGTCGTGGCTGCATGCCATTAATTATTGCCACCGGCGTGCTGATGCTCTATGGCGGGGCGTTGGTAGGCATGCTGCCGCACGTAGCCAGTCAGCACATTTCATGGCAAATGCACCTTGGCGGTTTTATCGGCGGCCTTGCTGCAAGTTGGCATGTGCGTAACGACAAGGTATGAATCTAACTCCGATCTAAATGATGGGAGTATCTTGACGCCACCCAAACAGCCATAGATTGTCCTACGTAGCGTTGAGCTACCGCGCCGGATTTAGGCCACTACTTGCCGGGGGCGCGCGATAAATACCAGGCTAAAACGTGGGCTAGGCGTCACGCCGTGCCCTCGGGCCATTCCCGAACTTCCGCTTCCCGGAGGGCATATGTTAATTGATTCTTCCATTTCGTCATGGCCTGCGGGCGGGCGAATGCACGTCAGCTCTGTCAGTATCTGCTGACCTCAGCGTCGTTTTTTCGACCCGTCTTTTCTCGTCAATAGCTTTTTGGCTTTGCCGGCATCGACGACCGCAATCATTTTTAATGTTCGAGGAACACTGCCATGAAATTTATAACCGTCATCGCCACCAGCTTGGTGGTTGCCACCATCCTCATCACCAGCTCATCGTTGAACGCCGCTGACATCACTTTGTTGAATGTCAGCTACGATCCGACCCGCGAACTCTACGTCGACATTAACAAGGCCTTTGCCGAAGAATGGAAGGCCAAGACCGGTGACACCGTCACCATCGATCAGTCACACGGGGGCTCGGGTAAACAAGCCCGCTCGGTGATCGATGGCCTGCAGGCTGATGTGGTCACCCTCGCCTTAGCTGGGGACGTCGATGCCATCGCTGACAAAGCCAAGCTGTTGCCCAAAGAGTGGATGACCCGGCTACCGGATAACAGCGCCCCCTACACCAGCACCATTGTCTTCCTGGTACGTGCGGGCAATCCCAAACACATCAAGGACTGGGGTGATCTCGCCGGAAATGGGGTCGCCGTCATCACGCCCAATCCGAAAACCTCAGGCGGTGCACGTTGGAATTATCTCGCTGCCTGGGCATGGGCGCGCAAGCAAGACGGCGGCACCGAAGAGACGGCCAAGGCGTTTGTCGGCAAGCTGTATAAGAACGTGCCAGTGCTCGATTCCGGGGCGCGTGGATCGACTACCACATTCGTCCAGCGCGGCATCGGTGATGTGCTGTTGGCTTGGGAAAATGAGGCTTTTTTGGCGGTAAATGAAGCGGGTAGCGATAAATTCGAGATCGTCGTGCCATCCTTGAGCATCCTGGCCGAGCCGTCCGTCGCCTTGATCGATCGCAATGCCAAACGCAAAAACACCACCGTCGTCGCTGAGGCATATCTCAGATTCCTCTACAGCGAAAAGGGCCAGGACTTGGCGGCAAAGAATTTTTACCGTCCACGGCTGGCGTCGGTGGCGGCGCGCTATGCCGAGCGTTTTCCCAAGCTGAATCTAGTGACGATAGATCAGGAGTTCGGCGGCTGGACCAAAGCCCAGCACGAGCATTTTGCCGACGGCGCCAACTTCGATCAACTGGTGAAAGCTAATGCCGGCAAATAACCTCGGCGGCTGGCGCGGGGGTAATGGCGAATGCTGATTCCCTGTCGCTAGTGGGGGTTCCCTCCCCGCAACGACGCGCCATCTTGACCCCCCGCCAACCGGACCCCGACCGTGCCCAGACTCGTTCAGAACAGTATCATACCCGGTTTCGGCCTGACGCTCGGGATCACCATTTCCTATCTCAGCATGCTGGTGCTGCTGCCGTTGGGGGTACTGGTGCTGAAGGCCAGCGGCCTGACCTGGGAGCATTTCTGGGCCACCATCAGCGACGAGCGCGTGGTCGCTTCATATCGCCTTAGTTTCGGCGCCGCCTTTCTGGCCGCGTTCGTCAATGTTGTCTTCGGCGTCATCGTCGCCTGGGTCCTGGTGCGTTACCGCTTTCCGGGGCGCGCCGTCCTCGATGCCCTGGTCGATCTGCCGTTCGCCTTGCCTACCGCCGTCGCCGGCATCGCCCTGACGGCGCTGTATGCGCCCAACGGCTGGCTCGGGCGATGGCTGGAGCCACTCGGCATCAAGGTTGCCTATGCCCCGCTGGGAGTGACGGTGGCGCTCATTTTCATCGGCATGCCGTTTGTGGTGCGCACCATCCAGCCGGTGCTCGAAGAGCTCGGCAAGGATGTCGAGGAGGCCGCTGCCAGCCTAGGTGCCAATCGCTGGCAGACCATCCGCCGCATCATCATCCCGGAATTGTGGCCGGCCATCCTCACCGGTTTCGCCCTGGCCTTTGCCCGTGGCGTCGGCGAGTACGGCTCGGTGGTGTTCATCTCCGGGAATCTGCCGATGAAGACCGAAATCACGCCGCTGATGATCATCACCAAACTCGAGCAATACGAATACGCCGAAGCCACAGCCATCGCCACGGTGATGCTCGCAGCTTCTTTTGTCCTGCTCTTGACCATCAATCTTCTGCAGCGGTGGATCACCCGCAGAACCGTGCTCTGAGGACCCATGGCCGGAGCCATCCCCACCGTCCGCCGCAGCGGCAACGAACGCACTCCCGAGCACCTCACCGAACCCGCCTGGGTCCGCTGGCTGCTCATGGGCATCGCCTTCGCCTTCCTCGTCTTGTTTCTGCTGCTGCCGCTGGTGGTGGTGTTCTATGAGGCCCTGCGCCAGGGCTTCGGCACCTACCTGGCGGCGTTCCACGACCATGCCGCCCTGCATGCCATCGAATTGACGCTGATCACCACCGCCATCTGCCTGGTGCTCAATGGCGCCTTTGGTCTGTGTGCCGCCTGGGCCATCACCAAATTCCGTTTTTGGGGCAAGAGCTTCCTGCTTACCTTGATCGATCTGCCGTTCGCCGTGTCACCGGTGATTGCCGGCCTCATCTTCGTGTTGGTGTTCGGCGCCCAGGGCCTGTGTGGCGAGTGGCTGCTTGACCATGACGTGCATATCATCTTTGCCCTGCCCGGCATCGTGCTGGCGACGCTGTTCATCACGTTCCCGTTTGTCGCCCGCGAGCTGATTCCAGTGATGCAGGCGCAAGGCAGTGAAGAAGAAGAAGCCGCCCGCGTCTTAGGCGCCAGCGGCTGGGTGATGTTCTGGCGGGTCACCCTGCCAAGCATTAAATGGGGTCTGCTGTACGGCATGATCTTGTGCAGTGCGCGGGCGATGGGCGAATTTGGCGCCGTGTCGGTGGTTTCCGGTCACATCCGCAATCAAACCAACACCTTGCCGCTGCACATCGAAATCCTCTATAATGAATACCAATTCGTTGCCTCTTTTGCCTGCGCCACCTTGCTGTCTCTGCTCGCCCTCATGACCCTATTGGTGAAACGCTTCATTGAGTGGCGCATGCATCAAGAACGGCAGCACCAGAGCGGTAGTGAACAAACGAGCAGCAGTGCACACGCTGACAATAGCGCATCAGCGGGCGACAGCGCGCAAGGATCCTGACCATGAGCATCCGCATTACCAATCTGACCAAGCGCTTCGGCACCTTCACCGCCCTCGATGGCATCGGCCTCGAGCTGCCCACCGGACAGCTGACGGCGCTCCTCGGGCCTTCCGGCTCGGGTAAGACCACCCTGCTGCGCTGCATCGCCGGGCTCGAACGTGCCGACTCGGGTAGCATTCTCTTCAGTGGCCGGGACGCCACCGGCACCAGTCCGTCGGAACGTGGCGTCGGCTTCGTATTCCAGCATTATGCGCTGTTCCGTCACATGAGCGTGTTCGAGAACATCGCCTTCGGCCTGCGTGTGCGGCCGCGCGAAACGCGGCCGCACAACGCCGACATAACCGCCCGCGTGACCAAGCTGCTGCAACTGATCCAGCTCGATTGGTGCGCCGATCGTTTTCCGCATGAGCTGTCGGGCGGCCAGCGCCAGCGCGTGGCCTTGGCGCGGGCCCTGGCGGTCGAGCCCAAGGTCCTGCTGCTGGACGAGCCGTTCGGCGCCCTCGACGCCCAGGTGCGCAAAGAGCTGCGCCGCTGGCTGCGCCGCCTGCATGACGAGGTCCATCTCACCAGCGTGTTCGTCACCCACGATCAGGAAGAAGCCCTGGAAGTCGCAGATCGAGTTGTGGTCTTCAACCAAGGCCGCATCGAACAGGTCGGTACTCCCGAAGAGGTTTATCACGCGCCGGCGACACCATTTGTGCACAGCTTTCTGGGCAGCGTGAACGTCTTGAAAGAGCAGGACTTGGCGACCTATGTGCGGCCGCACGACATCAGCCTTGAGGCACTCGCCAGTCCCACGCACCCCATCGCCGGCATCGTCATCATGGTCAATGCCGCCGGCCCGCATGTGCGCTTGGAGATCAAACGCAGTGATGATGCGCAAGTTGTCGAAGTCGTCATCCTCCATGCCGAACGAGAGCGCCTGGGTATCGCCCTTGGCACTACCCTCTACTTAGGGTATGCTCGCTTCGCTCGCTACGGGGCCGGCAAGCAGCCCGAGTACGCGATTTAACACGCCACGAGAACCATCATGCCCATCTACACCGACAATAGCCAATCCATCGGCCGCACCCCCCTGGTGCAGTTGAATCGTGTCACCGCCGGCGCTGGCGCCCGCGTTTTGGCCAAAATCGAAGGCCGCAACCCGGCTTATTCTGTAAAATGCCGCATTGGTGCGGCGATGATCTGGGATGCCGAAAAACGTGGCGTATTGAAGCCAGGTGGCGAAATCGTCGAACCGACCTCGGGCAACACCGGCATCGCCCTGGCCTTCGTTGCCGCCGCGCGCGGCTACAAACTGACTTTGACCATGCCCGAAACGATGTCGATCGAACGGCGGCGGGTTTTGGCGATGATGGGCGCCACCCTGGTGCTCACACCCGGCCCTGAAGGCATGGCGGGAGCCGTGCGTAAAGCCGAGGAAATCCAGAAATCAGATCCAAATCGTTACTTCATGCCCCAGCAGTTCAATAATCCAGCCAATCCGGCCATCCATGAAGCCACCACCGGCCCGGAAATCTGGGAAGACACTGATGGCAACATCGATGTCTTCGTCGCCGGCGTAGGCACCGGCGGCACCATAACCGGCGTGTCGCGATTCATCAAACACACCAAGGGCAAAAAAATCCTGAGCGTGGCGGTCGAGCCGAGTGTCAGCCCGTTGATCTCCCAGTCGCGAGCCGGCGAAGCGTTAAAGCCCTCGGGTCATAAGATCCAAGGCATCGGGGCGAACTTCATCCCCGGTAACCTCGATCTGTCGTTGATCGACCGAGTCGAGACGGTCAGCAACGAGGAAGCCATCGACATGGCACGGCGCCTGGCGAAGGAAGAAGGCATTTTGTGCGGCATTAGTTGTGGTGCCGCCGTGGTTGGTGCTTTGCGTATCGCCAACGATCCTGCATACGCCGGCAAGACGATCGTCACGGTGCTTCCAGACGCGGGCGAGCGCTATCTGTCCACCGTGCTGTTTGAAGGCATCTAACCTACTTATAAAATCGTACGAATGCATGCATCAATTAGCTACATAGTTGCTGAAGTATAGTTACTCATAGTAAGATGGTTAAACCCGAAAAATAAGCCACATGCCGGCTTATTCTCGGGTATTATAAGACTATGTCGAAAGAACTCAGTCAAAGTGAAGTCGATGCCATGCTGGGTAGCATCGCCTTACCGCCGGATCTGCGCTATACCACCAAAGTAGAAGTCTCTGGTGGAGTGCTGTTTCTGCGGCTTACCGGCACTTTGCTGCAGCCAATACCAGATGAATTTTCTCAACGAATACACGATATATTCCATGATTACCCTGGTCAGCGGGCGGTAGTGGATCTGAGCAAATGCGTGTTCATGTCGTCTTCCACGATTGGTACCGTGGTCGATTTCTTCAAGGCTTCAGCTAACCACGGTGGGCAGGTGCTGCTGATCAAGCCGACAGATAAAATTCTCAAGCTTATTGATATCCTTGGTTTGGCGAGTTTGTTCCTGATTGTCGAAGACGACGCGATGGCGATCGACTACTTCGTGGCCCAGGCGCGCCTGGGCCACGCCACGCCCTGAGCCCACTGCCAGTCGTCCATTGTCAACCGCAGCAGTGAAGATCGTCCTGGATTTATGACGTTTTTCTGCTCTCCATGCGTTGAGTCCAATATGCATGGGTGGCCTGCCAGGCGTCCCATGTTTGTTGCGCTAGATCCTGCATCGTAACTTGTTGATAACCGGTGATGTTGGGCTTGATCGTATCATTCAATTGAGCCGCTAAATCCATGTGAAAATGAGCCTTGCCGGCGGCGGCCCCGACGATGGAGCCGACGGTGGCACCGTTGCAGTCGGTATCGAGTGCCGCCATGACAGCGATCGCTGGCGTCTGCACCACGTCCATTTTACCAAAGAACAAACTCATCACGCAGATCAAGGCGTTGTTGATGGTGTGTACCGGGCTCATGTCAGGATAGGCGGCTTCTATTTTATCCATGCATGTTTCCCAGTCCGGCGCGGCCGCGATCCACGTCAAACACGAGCGCACCGCTAGGGCCAAACGGCAATGCGCGGGGATCTCGGACAGACCGATGGCCACCAGCGTCGCCGGATCTTTTTCGACAAAGGCGGCGGCTTGCATCGCCGCGCAGAACATCTCCCCATAGATGCCGTTGCGCTCGTGCGTCCAGCTCGCATCGCGCCAGGCGAATTCGGCGGCAAGCTCGGGCTTTCCGGCACAGCACCAGGCGAACCCGTCACTGCGGATCTGCGCCCCGATCCATTCGCGATACGGATTCCAATGACGTCGGGTATATTCAGGAGTGGCCGCGCTGTTCACGTGGTTGGGACCCCACCCAGCGGGGCCGGAACGGGCGCTGCGGTTGGCGTAATTCAAATACGCCTGAGTTTCGGCGGTGCAGATATCCGCTAGTGGAATGTGCTTGAGCCAGGTCTGCGCAACATCGACCCAGGTGAAATGAGGCCCCGATCTGTTGACGATGTGCACACCAATCAAGGTGTAATGGATGTCGTCATCGGGTTCCATGAAAGCGATGTGCTCACGCTGACTCGGGCCACAGGCGATGGTCATGCCGTCACCGCAATCGCGGCCAGAAAAATAATCCCGCAGTGGCCAGTCGCCACGGTTGCTGAGATAGCGTTTGATATCGCTACGTCCACACAGGCGGCCGTCGCGGCGCCCCATGCCCATGCCTTCGACCGGCTTGCCCAGAGCACAGCCGCTGGCGCGACCGAGCCAGGCACCGTGAAACCGATCGAGTGCCTCGGCAGGGGTTGGCTGCCAGTGCAAATCACGCGGGCCACTTGGCCGCAGCGCGCGAATAGCCTTCAGATCGTTGGGCTCGTTGGCGGCCAAGGCTGCGTCTGGCGGCAGATTTTCCAACTCTTCATAGAGCGGTTGCAGCAGAGCATAATTCCAGGCGTCGGTCAGGGGATTCAGTCGAGCGAAACGTTCATGCAAGGCGAGCGGTATCTGACAGCCTTCATCGGCACGTTGGATGAATTCTTCGCGTACTAGGTCATGGGGTGGGGCCCAAAGGCTCATGGTAGGTCTCCATCAGTCAGTATACCGCCGACGGTCAGGAGTCAGTTGGCTTGTCATCCCGCGATATAGACTTTTCGTCCGATGAAGCGAGTAGATAAAGCTGATTCACCATTATTTATTAATGGTCCATATAGTGTATTCATCCATCAGGGTGATGATGCGGCGCGGCGGAAACGCTGGCAGGTCGCTCAACGGCGCCTGGAATATTGGCTGCTGGTCACCTCGCTCGAAGGCAATGAACAGCTGTGCGTGGATGGGGTCGACTATGACCTGGGGCTTGGCGACAGCTATCTCATCCAGCCCGGCGCTCTGCATGATATCGGCTCGCTTTCTGGCAACGTGCCGGTGTGGTTGCATTTTGATTTACTCTACGATCCACGGCGCGGCGCAGTGCGACGCATGGCCGGACCCTATGACCACGATCTGGGTCAGCGTCGCATACATCTGCAGCCCAATGCTCGCCAGCTATGGGGCATTGATCTGCCGGTGATCGTACCGGCGCCGTTAGCGGTGCTGTTTCGCAGCGAGGTACCGAGCATCGTTGATCAACGCCGACATGGCCCCGCAGGCCGCTTATTGGCCGAGGCTCGTCTAGGCCTGCTGCTGGCCCGTTTGGTGGCGCAGGTGTGGGAGCAACAAGGTCACGTACATCCCACCGCCGACCTCGATCGACTTGCCAGCGCAGAAGCGATCGCCCGGCAACGGCTCGATACCGACTTTAACCTGACAGCCTTTGCCACGGCCGCCGGACTCGGACGTTCACGCTTCTGCCAGCTGTATACACAACTGCGTGGTGAATCCCCCGGCACGTTCTTGACTCGTGAGCGGCAGCTGCGTGCCGAATCGTTGCTGGGCGGCACTGATCTATCAGTAACGCGGATTGCCGCACTGGTGGGTTATGCGGATGCGACAGCGCTGGTGCGCGCATTCCGTCGTTACCGGGGCATAACTCCAGGGGTTTGGCGGTTGCGGCAACGGCAGGAGAAAAAAAGGTGAGAAAACCGGAGCTGTCATTTTGTTAACGATCGTTATCTATTGATCATGCTACGTACACTCCTCCTCGCAAGTCTCTCACGTATGCCGTTCATCGCCATCATGATGGAAAGCTTGCTGTGCGGCAATCGACTCACAGCTTTGGAGTGGCAGGCGCACACGGTTGAACATGGGCAATTGGCCGTGTTTGATGGCCTGCCGGTGGCCGTGGTCAACGGCTCCGTGAGCGATATCGGCAGCGCCGAAGGCAATCTCTTCGCTGAGCGTGTGCAGCCCCTGCTCACATTGATGGGATTTCATCCGCGTTTGCTGATGGCGCGCCCAACCGCCCGTTTTAAGGCGACGCTGGCGGCCATCCGGACTGATGATGTCACCCGGCTTACCGCCTTGGGTGCCGCAGCCCAGGTTGCACCGATGACCCTCATCGAAGCCAACGCCTTGGTCGACGTCCAGTGTTCTGCGGTCGTGCGTGCTGCCCATGCTGAGCAACCGCTTCGCGTTGCCCGCAACATGGATTTTTTTCCGGCCAAGGCTCTGGGCCCAAACACGGTGGTGGAAATTGTCCGCCAGACAGACGCCCGACCATTTGCCGCTATTACTTGGCCAGGCTCGACGGCGGTCATCAGCGGCATGAATGATGCCGGGCTGGTGGCCTGTATTCTGCTCAACCACTCCGGCCCGACTCTTCCCGGCGGCGAGCCCATCGGCCTGCGTTTGGCACATATCCTGCAAAACGCTGATTCGGTGGCGAGCGCTGTGGCACAGTTTGCCGCCGCGCCGGTTGGCAGCAGTCATTACGTGTTATTTGCTGATACGGCCACTGCCACCGTGGTATGGCAGGATCATCAGGGCCTGCAACGCGACGATCTGCTTGGTGGTTGGCTAACAGCGACCAATGGCGAGCGTAAAGATCATCAGCCGGTCGATGTCCGGGGCCACTGTTTGGCGGCATGCATTGCCCAGCCGCCTGCGACGATCATCGACGCGGCGTGGATGCGACAGGTGTTGACGGCGAGTTATATGCCGGGCATCAATGCCCAGGCGATGGTCTTCACCCCGGCTACGTGCAGCCTGGAGCTAGCCGTGGGCACCGGCATCAAACCGGCGGCCAAGGCGACGTGGTGGCACCTCGACCTGGCCCAGGTTTTCTGCGACGGAGACCTCACCCACATCATCGTCAGCACTTTGCCGCCGAGCGTGCCTTTGGTTCATTATGCTTCCGCCGAATATCAGCCTTAAATAGAGCTTACTGAACAAACCTCATTCCATCTTACATGATGCCAACGAGCGGCCCCATCCGCATATTCATTACCGAATGTAGTTTGTAGAAGCTGAAAATAAGTCTGAG
>JAYVTR010000065.1:0-6937 GCA_043788625.1 Planctomycetota bacterium | reverse complement strand
AGGGCTGGTCCGCAGAGTCTCGCATAGGCTATTCACGACCTGAAGCCCTATGTTACCTCGCTCGTTCTACGAGTGGGGAAGAGCGTTTTTCAGGTTGATCGATCTGCGTGGATCCATTCCGACGTTCATTCACATAACAGACGGTAAAGTCCACGATGTGAACGCACTCGATGTACTTACACCTGAGGCGGGTGCCTACTACATCATGGACCGTGGATACCAGGATCTGGCACGTTTTCATCGACTCCATTGTGCGGGATCGTTCTTTGTCACTCGCCCCAAGGCCACGCTCCTGTTGCGTCGCATACAATCATTGTCGGTCGACAAGACCACGGGCGTAAAATCCAGATTGGATCGTGCGTGCAGCTGGAACAACAACGGCAACAGACTATCCCGACCGCCTGCGGCGAGTTCGCTTTCGCGATGTTGAAACCAAGAAGACGCTCGTCTTCATCACCAACGATTTCGTGCTGCCAGCGCATATCATCGCGGCTCTCTACAAGGCGCGATGGCAGGTCGAACTGTTCTTCAAATGGGTAAAACAACATCTGCACATCAAAGCATTTTTCGGCACTTCCGAGAACGCAGTGAAGACTCAAGTTTGGATCGCCATGAGCGTCTACCTTCTCATTGCCATTCTGCGCAAACGGCAGTCATTGGAACATCTCACACTGTGGCAAATCTCACAGGTTTTGAGTCTGACGTGTTTCGAGAAAACACCGATCAATTCGCTGTTTTTATACGAAAAATCGGACCCTGCCGATCCATGTATCGGTAAACAGTTGTCATTCCTAGACTTATAGCCGGACAGCAGTGTGAAAATATAATGATTATGCTGAAAAAGAGAAAAGACCCAGAAATTTATTTAACAATGCCAGGTCAGAAAAAAAATTGCTTAGTTTCTTCTTCACAAAAGTGTCGAATGCCGACAGCACTGGTGGTCATTGAGAGGCTCTAATGCAGCAAACTGCGTACTGACACCCGCCGGTCACATCTATCATAATAATGCCACATCCCGCATCAATCACATGGGGTTGGATGCGTGACCCCAGACGGGTGCACGTGCGATTGAGCCGGCAGGCAATCAGTTATGACGATTCCATCTCTCGAATACACGGTTCACAAGATGTGGGGTTATACAAAAAGCGACATCTTGAAGCCGATTTTGGCATAGCGAGTTGCGTGGCAGGCGGTCGCAACCAAAGTTGACGAAATGACGTTCATTAATCCATCTTGTTACAAAGAAATGGGGGCTATGTTTCCGCTCGCTCTATGAATTTAACATTTTCTTATTGGCTTGGTACCGTAGCCGTGATGGTAGTTACCCTGTCGTCCGGCTGTGCATCGCATCGCGATGACATGCCAGCGTCTTCATCATTGGTTCACACAACGGCTGTTGCGTCAACACCGATGTTATCTGCTGCCCCATCCGCGCAGTCTGCACGTGTGGTGGAGGTGGAGCCGTCCGAACGTATGCCGCCCGTAGCGCATCGTCACGTCAGCCCCGCGGTTGAGCAGGCTCTGCGTACGGTGGATGCCGAACGGATATTCGTCACGGCTGCGCCTGGCCCCGGCGTTCCGGCCTTGCGGATCGAAGGCGTGTCCGAGCGGCGCATCACGCCCGGGAGGAGTACGGATATTACGGTGCGTACCGTTCCTGGCGCGCTGACGACGTTTGCTAGCCGCGAAGGTGGCGCCTTCCCCAATAAGCAGGCCAGCATCACGGTATTGGCCGATGATGCCGGCCTCGCCAGCACCACGTTCACCGCCACGCCCGGTACGGTCGACGACGTCTATGTCCAAGCCGGTAGCCCTGGTGCCATCGGCACGGTCAGCGTGGTCGTCCACGTGCTGTATCCGGATAGTCCATTTGTTCTCGCTTCGCCAGTTCAGCCATAACGGCTTTTAGGATGACCATGATTCGTTTTACGCGTTCAACTTTCACGTTGATGGCACTGGTGGCTTCGTCGAGCATGCTCATTGCGGCGGATGCATCTCCGGGTGTGTCGCCATCAACCGGCTGTAACAACGGCAGCACGACGCCGCCGCCGTGCAACGTGCCAGTAGGCTGTCCGTGCGAGACGCCAAGGTCACCGTCGATTATGAATCCGTTCTCCGGGTTATATATCCACGACGCGACGATTTATCAGGCCACTGCCCGTATCACCGCCGGCGGTTGTCTTCCCTGCGGCGCCTCGGCATCACTGGGCGATCTCCCGGCCAATTTGTCGACCCTGTCCCTCAAGCGTTTCTACCGTTCGCGCAATGGCGGCTACTACGGTAGTCTGGGCAATAATCATTTCCTGTCGACGGATGTGCAGCTGCGCCTTGATTGGTCGAGCGCGGATGCGACGGGCATCACCGTGCGGCTCTTCGAGCCGGGTCAGCCGGCCTATAAGCGCTACTTCCAGGAGAAGGCGGGTACCGACACGCTCAATGACGGTATCTTTCATGATTGGACGGGACTCTCGCGCGAAGCGCGGACCTTCGATGCCAGCGGGACTTTGACGGCGATCGGCACCAGTGCTGCCACCGTGGTGGTGACCGACAACGATGGCACGACCTGGACCTATGCGGTCTTCGATGCGGGCTTCGGTGCCACCGCGCGCGGGGCGCGGCTGCTGAGCATCACCGAGCGTACCGGTGTGGTACGTCAGGCGATCAGCTACGTCTATCCGGTAACGGCGACGCTGGCGACTTTGGGTAATGACCTGGCACGTTTGTGGGAGGTGGCGCAGGTAACCGCCGCCGACGGCACCGCTGCTGGTTTCACCTATGACAACACCGTCAAACGTGGCGGTCGCTATGCAGTCTCGCGCATCACCTTGCCTAATGGGACGACGACCTCATTCACCTATGTCGGCAACGATCTGACCAGCGAGCTGCTGCCTGATGGTACCAGCGCCACTTTTGCGGTGTCGAATGACACCGTGCTGCAGAAGGTGAAGACGGTCATCCAGGACCCCGCCGCGGAGGTCAATCACCAGTTCAAGACCGTATGGTGGACGAATTCTTCGTACAAACAGGCCGATGGCACGACCATTGCCCAGGTCTATGGCCAGGTCCGTCGCGTCGACAATGGCGCCGGTGAACTGATGCTCGCGGTTTGGAGCGGTCCGTATGGCGGTGATTATGAATCCCCGTCGTACCTGTGGCATACCGATAGTGGGCTCGTGTATTATACGGTTACCGCTGGCGCCACGCTGCCGGTCACGCGTTCGTATGCGCCTAGCTTTGTGCTCGGTCAAGATCCTGCACAAGCCGCTTTTACCGATATGGAGATCTTTGGTACCGATACTGGTCATGAACTGCTGACGTCCCAGGTCGACCCCATGGGTCGTCGCCGTTCGGCTACCTATGACAATGCTACGCGTCGGGTTACCAGTTTCACCGAATATGACGGATCAAAAGCAACCACGACGTATAACAGCTTCGCATTCCCATTGGTGGTGACCGACCGTGCGGGCCGGGTGACGACGTACACGTATGATGCACTGGGCAACCGTCTGAGTAAGACCATGGGTAGCGGCACCGAAGCCGCAGCGTGGCGGTGGGAATATGACACTCGCGGTCTGACCTCGGCGGCCATCGATGCCAACGGCAATCGCACGGATTACGCGTACGATGCAGCTGGCAGGCTGATCCAGATCCAAGAACCAGCCGATGTCGTGGGCGGTGCCCGCGCCACGCGAACCTTTGCCTACGACACCGCCAGCCAGCTCATCGCGCAAACTGATGCTAGCGGGCGCACGGTGCAATATGGCTACGATGCGCGCAGCCGGGTGGTGAGTGCCACCTATCCAGACGGATCGCATGAGACGTCGACGTATGGCGCCGGGGTGCTGTCCGGTCTGATCACCCAGACGACCGATCGAAACGGCGTGGTCACTGCGTATGGCTACGACCTCGCCGGGCGCCGCATCCATAGCGAAATCGCTAGCGGAACGCCCATCGCCCAGATCGAGGATTGCACCTTTGTCGCCGGCAGCAGCGACCACAAGAGCACCTGTATACGCGTCGGCGAGTCGACCACGTTCCAGTATGATGGCCGTGGCCGTCTCATCGGGCAAACCGTGTTCCCGGTCCCGGGTACGGCGCTGACCACGACCACGGCGTTCGACGCCAAGAACCGTGCGATGCGTTCGGCTGACCCCTATGGCCGTGTTCGTTACTCGGTATTCGATCAAGTCGGGCGGGTGGTGCGCCAGGTGCGTGAATTGGTACCGAATGCGGTCGGGCTCGATGCCGCCGCGACGACGCTGCTACAAAGTCAGTCGGTGCCGTTGAATGGCGTGGATGTCGGTGCGCCGCTGCCTGCCGGTTCATCGGTGGTAACGGGCGCTGCCGGGACGATCACCGCTGGCGGTACCGACATCGGCGGCATCAGCGACCAGTTCCAGTATTATCGTCAAGGGCTGCAATCCGACGGTACCTGGACCGTACGCATCACCGCTCAGTCGCGTCCGGATGTCAATGCTAAGGCCGGTGTGATGCTGCGCAGTTCCGATGCGGCCTATGCCGAATATGCTTTCATCTTCGTCACCACCTCAGGCGTGGTGGTCCAACGCCGCTTGGCTGATGGCGTGGCCGCCATTGGCGTCGCCTCGACAACCGCGATCACGACCATGCCGGTATGGTTGCGGATGCAGCACCTGCAAGGTCAGGTGATCGCAGGTTGGAGTGCGGACGGTATGACCTGGACGACGCTCGCCACCATGGCGCAGGCGCTGCGTCCGACTTCGCGCATGGGCATCGCGGTTACCTCGCACAAGTCCGGTACCCTGTCGACGCTTGCCTTCGACAATCTCCTGACGACCTCGACGGCTGTCGTCGAACAATCAGTGCGTAGTCTCGCCGAGGAGCAGGTGCTCACCGGCCTAGTGCGTGCGACCGGAAGCAATCCCGCGTTTGTGATTGAAGACACTGCTTATGATGCGACGGGTCTCGTGACGGCGGTCGCCGATGGGCGCGGCCTGGTTGCCAAGACCGTCTACGACAGCCAAGGTCGCGTGCTGTCGCAAGCCGAGGCTTTTGCGACGCCTGATGTCGCCACGACGACGTTTGCCTATGACGCGCACGGCAATCGGATCAGTACAACGGACCCACGCGGGGCGGTCACCGGGATGACCTTTACCGGTCGCAACCTTGTAGCTTCAGTGACGGAGGCCAGCGGCACCGCGATCGCGGCAACCACGGCCTATACCTACACGCCGACCCGCAAGGTGCTGACCACGACCGATGCCCTCGGCCGGGTAATGACCAATATCTATGGCGTCTGCTGCGATCGTCTGGTGACGGTGACGGACCCAGCCGGTTTTATCACCCGCTTCGCGTATGACTTCGTCGGTAATCGTACCTCAGTGACGAATGCCAATAATTTGACGACGGTCATCGCGTACGATGCCCGTAACCGGCCAATACAGGTCACCAATGGAGCGGGGGAGGCGAGCACCAGCGCTTACGTCGATAACGCCAGCACGTTGTCGGCAGCTGCTGGCCTCGGCCTAGGTGTCGGTGCCGATGGCAGTGCCACCATTACCACCAATCCACTGGGTCAGGCCGTCATCGACATCCGCGATGGCGTGGGCCGCAGCCTACGTCGCGTCGATGCCCTCGGTCATGCAACCACCATGGCCTATGATGCGGTGGTGACAGATAGTAGCGTGGCCCTGGTGGCGACGACCGCCACGGATGCCGTTGGCGCCACGGTGACCAGTCTTGCTGACGGTGCCGATAGATCCCGCGTCGCGCTCGATGCCCTCGGCAAGCGCAGTACCGCTGGCTTTGATGCCAATGGCAACCGGCTGACGTGGCGCGACGCCAATGCGATTGGCCAGGACTGCCTCTTCGATGCGCGCAATCGCGATGTGCAGTGCACGGATACCGCCGGTGCGGTGATCAAGCGGACCTATGATGCGATGAACAACCTCGTCGCGTCCATAGACGCCCTCGGCAAGTCCGACAGCTCAGTCTACGACCTGCGCAACCGCAAGACGTCGACCACCGACCGGGTAGCGGCAACCACCGTGTTCAGCTACGATGCCGTCTCAAATCTGGTCACTATCACCGATGCTGAGAATGGTCTGACCGAATATCGTTATGAGCTCCGCAATCTCCTCGATCGGGAAATCTTCCCCACCGGCCAGGCTGGGCGCACGGCCCGCTATTACGGCTATGACGCGGGTCGGCGTCTGACCTCTCGTGCGGTGGTCGCCATCGCGGCCACCGGCGTGGCCCCGGTGACGGCCCCGGCGGCCAGCGAGCAGACCACGTATGCGTACGACAGCGCCAATCGCTTGCTGACGCGCGGCTATCCTGACGCCAAGAATGACACGTTTGCCTATGATGTCGCCAGTCGTTTGACTGGTGCCACCTCCGCACGCTATGCCAACCAGGTGGTGCGCAGCTATGACGCTACTGGCCGCTTGGTCAAAGAGACGCTGTCGTTCGTGGTCCCGGCCGAGGCGGCTGATCTGCCAGTGACGTATGCGTATGATAACGCCAATCGCGTTACCGCCTTGACCTATCCTGATGGATCACAGGTGCAGCGTGCCTACACGCTGCGCGGGGAACTGCGGCAAATCTGGGATGCGGGCGCCTCGGTGGCAGCGCGCACCTATGACAATGGCGGTCGCCTGACGACGACGCTCCTGGGCAACAACCTGACCGAGACTCGCACCTACGTCGCCAACGATAACCTGGTTGCCACCATCCAGGTGCCCGGCGTCACGAACTTCGCGTACCAATACGACGCCAACAAACGCAAGACAGTTGAGCAAGATCAACAAGTCACCGACCAGTCACAGCGTTTTAATTACGACGATCAAAATCGTGTCAGCACCTGGAAGCGTGGCACGGGCGTGGCCCCGGCGGATCCAGCGGTTGAAGCCGCCACCTGGACCTTGAGCCCGGTCGGTGATTGGAACGCGGTGGCTAC
>JAYVTR010000064.1:0-4021 GCA_043788625.1 Planctomycetota bacterium | reverse complement strand
CGGGGCGGTGGCGGACCTGGCGTGGACGCTCTTGGCACCCGGCCCGCACCGCCAGCAGGACCGTCAACAACAAGCGGATGCGGATGCCTATCAGCAGGTTTCCGACGTGCTCGCGAGTCTGGCACCGCATCAGACGGTTGCGGATGTACGGAATCGATTGGCGGCGATCAGGCCAACGAATGCCAGCGCTCCGGGAGTGTTGCCTTCCGGCTAGGCGCTCCAAGCGAGCGGGGTGGGTGCGATGGGGTCGGCAGTAGCCGAGCGGCTCACGGCGTTCACACTGCGCCCGTCAGTTTCACCTCTGCGCCGTGTACCCCATATGCCACGCTTCCTGCTGTTCCTTCTTCTCGGCGGTGCCGGTCTGGCGCTCGCGGGTATGTGGCTGGCGCTCACGACCCGTCCGCACCCGGCAGCGACATCGACCGCAAGCGGGACGCATCTCCCCGCACCCCCGGCAGCATCACCCGTGACGGCGGCAGCATCACCCGTGACGGCAGTAGCGAAGCCGCGCGTGGGCGTGGATCCGCTCAATTTTACCACGCCCATTGCCCAACCGACCATGGCCGCCGACCCTGCCACGCTCGCGGACATGGCCGGGAAACCGATCCCGCCGACGGCTTTGACCGGTTTCTGGACCATGCCCGCGTCGCAGCAGGTGGCGGTGGTCACCGCCATGGAGGGTGACGCCGCGTGGTCACCGTCGGTACGCGCATTCCTGCGTCTGGCGATCCAGGACCGCTCGCTCGCCCCCATCACGCGCAACAACATCGCCAACGGCCTGCTGCATCAGCAACCAGTGGATACGACGCTAGATCGTCTCTTCGCGCAGATGGCGGCTGACCCGTTGGAGGGGCCGGTGTGGCGCGATTACGCGGTCCAATTCTTGTCCCAGGCATTCGACAGCGCCCCGGATCAGCGGCGGGTCGAAGCGGAGCTCATGGGTTTTCTGGCCCAGGGAGTTGGTTCTCAGCCAGCAACGGCAGCGTTGCACCTCCATCAGCTTGAGCAGGCGGACAAGCTCCATCTCGGCCCTGCTTTCAACGTGCAGGTAGTAGCCATGGCGAGCAATCCAGCCCAGCCGGAGATGAATCGCGTCACCGCCCTCGCCCTGTTGGCGGAACGGCGGGTGCCGGATGGTCTGACATTAGCTCGACAGGCGATGATCGATGCGGCACCCGGTCTGCGGCGTGTCGGTGCGGGCAGCCTTGGCCTGCTGGGGACGGCCGAGGATGTGGCCTTATTGGATGCCGCCTGCACCGACCGTGACGCATCCGTCGTACGTGCGGCTACCATGGCTAAAGACGCACTCAACAAGCGAATGCACTAAAATCTGAGCAAATTGGATGTCTGCTAAAATTGACTGCGCACGAACGTCCCATTAGGTTGACTGCGTCTCACACGGCCATTAGGTTCCAGGCCATTCTACGAGGCATGGCATAATGAACCCCCGACTCAACTTCTTCTCGTTTGTTCTGGCGATGTCGGCTATGGGGAGCTCCCAGCTCGTGGCCGCCGATCTGATCAGCGGGGCAGGCACGGGGTTGCAAGCGACCTACTATAAGGACACGACGTGGTCGACGGTTGGTCTGACGCAGGTCGACCCGCACATCAATTTTGATTGGGGGGTAGGTGCGCCGGCGGCCGGGATTCCTAGTGACGGATTCAGTGCACGGTGGGTGGGCTACATCGAAGCACCCGTCACGGGTGCGTACACCTTCACCGCCAACGCCGATGATACCGCTGAGCTGTGGATCGGTTCCCGCCTGGTTGTTTACCAAGGAACGTATCAGGCCGCTGCCATGAGCGGCACCGTGACCCTGGAAGCCGGTCACTTCTATCCGATTTCGTATTCCATGCAGGAAGTGAACAGCACCGCGAAAGCACAGCTGTCGTGGAGCTACACCGGCCAGGTGACGACGCCCATCCCCAGTACATGCCTCTTCCCAGTGCTGCCACCTTCCTTGCCGCATGGTGACGGCAGCGGGTTGACGGCGTCGTATTTCCCCACGACCGACGTAACGGGCGCTGCCACGCTCACCGCCGTGGATCCGTCGATCAATCATGTGTGGGGTGGACATTGGCCGGCAAGTACAGTGCCGGTGGACAATTTTTCGGTGCGCTGGACCGGGCATGTGACGCCGCTGTATTCGGAGTTGTACACGTTCTCGGCGACCGGTGACGACGGCGTTCGTCTCTGGGTTAACGGTCAACTCCTGGTCAATCAGTGGCGTGATCAATCGGCCACCGCCTACACGGGCACCATCGCCCTTGTGGCGCACCAGTCCTACGATCTTACATGTGAATATTATGAGCATGCCGGCGGTGCGTTAGCCAAGCTCGCCTGGAGTAGCCCCACGCAGGTGCAGCAGATCATCCCCGCTGCTCAGCTGAGTCCGGCAACGGGTCTGGGCTCTGGGTTGACGGCGGATTATTTCGCCAACAGCACTTTGAGTGGCGCCCCGGCCATGACCCGCACCGATTACGGTGTGAATTTCGATTGGGGCTATACCGATCCTGTTTCCGCGGCGATGGCCAGCCGTCCGTGGGCGGCCCGCTGGGTGGGTGAGATTGAGGCACCGACAACGGACACCTATACGCTTACCACGCTGTCGAGTGGTGGGGTAACAGTGAGCGTGAACAACGCGCTCGTCATTAATGATGTTGCCGTCCATAACGCCCACGCGGTTTCCTGCAGCGTGCCGTTGATCGGCGGCAAACGGGTACCGATCACCATCACCTACGAGCAAGGCGGCTCACAGGCGGCATTGCGTTTGATGTGGGCGGCCGCTGCGGTTGCGGCGCAGATTGTTCCAACTGATCGTCTCTATCCGCAGGTGATCGATAAAACGGTGCTTAGCTCATTCCAGACGGGTAGCAGTCTGATCAATCCGGCCTGGATGTCTGGACAGGTGAATCGTGCCGCAGGAAGTGTGACGGCCACGGTCAACGGCAGTGTTCGATCAGTCGTCCGCGAAAACGCGCATGCATGGTATGTGGCCGGCAACCCGGGATGTCCAGCCGGCGTACCGCTAAATGCGTTGAGCGAAACGCAGGTGGAAATAAAGGCTGGCGACGAGTCGGTGGTGCGCTCCATCGCCTGGACGCCGATTGACCTCAGCAACACCTATGGCCTGGATCCGTTAGTCATCCGCGTCGGTGATTCCTTGCTGATTTCGGATGCGCGGGCGGTGGGCACCATCGATGTGGATACCGCTTTCGACGGAAAAACATTCACGCCCACCGTATCCGGTGCCCCGACCCCAGGGGTGCCGGTGCGTTATGCGGCCGCCGGGACCTACGTCATCCACGCCCGAAGTGGCACAAGTTACCTCGGGAAACTGTCGGTGCAGGTGGTCGGCGTTGATTTTCAGGGGCCGATCGCTTGCGAAATCACCTACCCGCGTAAAAAGACGGTTACCGTATCGCATCCGTCGCGCGTAGTCTTCACCACCAATAATCCTGACGCTTTGGCGACCTCGCTGTCAACGGCCAGCGGCACCAATGCGACGTTGATCATCCAGCCCCTGACCAGTGAAACGTCCTGGATCGAGGCACACCTGGGTGACGCCAATGGTCCTTTGGTGGCCTCGCAGGCCATTGATGCCTTTGCTCTCTATACGACGGCTAAAAAGCGCATTTCTATTGAGGAAACACTTCCCGATGGATCTTTGCGCGGTGCTGCTGATTTGGTCATGACGCCGGGAATTCCCGCATTGGAAGTACGACTTTCGGCGTTCGTGGCGGGTATACTTTTCGATAATGGAACGACCAAATTAACTGTAAATACGTCGAATTTCATAGCCGCACCATATTACGGCAATGCAAAGATTACGAAATTCTCATATAATTTGATTCGGCTGCCAAATGTGTCGCATGGCTTTTGCCACACCTTTGTGGTGTATCAGAACAACATTCAGATTTCATACTAAGAAAAATATCCATCATGCGCCTCGCTTCCGGATTTCCTGTTTTGGCTGTTGTGTTCGGGCTCTTTTTGTGTGCCACTAGTTGTTTTGCGGAA
>JAYVTR010000063.1:0-4735 GCA_043788625.1 Planctomycetota bacterium | reverse complement strand
GCACCGGTATCTGGCCCGCGCTTATTTGATGGAAGGCCAAACCGAGAATGCGACGGTTGAATACAAGGCGCTGTGGCATGCCTTGCTCACCGCATATCGGCCGCGCCGGGCCCTTGAAGAACTGAAGTCGATCCTCGACGCTGACTGCAAGTTCGCTGCCATCAAAGAGCAGGTCCTGTCGCACGCGCAAAGCAGTGAAGCGGTCAAGACCAGCAAGGCCTTGCGGACCTTGGTGTATGCCGTGGTCGGCGCCCTGGTCATTGCCGTCGGCGCCATTGGCTGGGAATACTACCATCGCGTCTTCAAGCACGGTCTGGGAGTCGATACCTTGAATGCGCTCGAGCGTGAACTGCCCAAGCGCATGGAGGCCATTGAGCACCAGACCTTGATCGAGGACATCGACAAGATCCGTTCGCGTTTCGGCGCCGACACGGAATTGCGCCAACGCAGCGAAGATCTGGCGGAAAAAGTCAAAACTGATTTCAACAGCCGGGCACAAGGGCTGTTGGCCCGTGGCAAGGCCCAGCTTGATGGCGGCGATTTCGCTCAGGCAGACCGCAGCTTTCAGGAACTGTCGGCCCGTTTCGATGGCACGGCAGCGGCCGCCGCCAGTGGCGCGATGATCGAACAGGTTCGTCAGGCGCGCATCACCACCCAGGTGCAGGCTGATCTTGCCGAGGCCAGCCGCCGCTGGCAGGCGCTCAACTGGGACGGTGCCATTGCCACCATCGTCAAGGTGCTCGAGCGCCGCGATCTGCCAACAGCGCTGCGCGCCCGCTTGGTCGATCAGCAAGTCGAATGGGTCGCCGCCAACAAGAATTCCCAACAGTTGTTTGAACGCGCCACCAAGATCGAACTCTCTGGGGATCTACGGGCAGCGGTCATCGCCTATAACCGCGCGGTCGTAGCTGATGGCGAGCAGTACGCCACCTTGGCCAAAGACCATCTGCGCCAGCTGGAACTTGCCTATGCGCGCAGCCTCGGAAAAAGCTTGACTGACAGCGCCACGCATGGCGACGATGTCAAGGCTTTCACTGCCTATGAGGAACTAGTGCGCCTCAGCAACGCGAGCAGCGGTGACCAGGTAAAAACCTGGCTGGCGGCATTCGATCTGCCGTACGTCCTGCAAGTTGATCATCCACGCACCGTGCTGACGGTGCGACGGGGCACCGGCGAGCTGCAAGTGCACGCCCCCCCTGGCACCACCGGCACATGGCAACACCGTCTGACCTACCATCCGGGCGAAAGCCTGATCGTCACTGCCTTCCGTAGTGGCTATACCGCACAAAGCGGCGCCATCGCCGCCGGCAATCATCGTGTGACTGGTGCGGTGTCGTTGCAACGTGGCCCACGCTGGCGTTCTGATCTGACTGGTCCGGCAACCACCCAACCGATCATTGCCATGGGCCAGGTTCTGGTCGGCACCGCCAAGGCGACCCTCGAAGTCATCGATCCACGCCAGGGTACCAGCCGACCCATCGCCTTTCCCGATACGGTGGCTGAATTCCGCACCCCACCATATGTCTTCCAAGACCGCGCCTACGTCGTCATCGAAGACACCCTGTATGCAATCGATCTCACCAATCGTGCACGCATGTGGTCATGGCCGAACGACAACATGCAGCAGCATCGTTTGACCGGTATGTTGTGGGTACAAGAACACGACCTTATTCAAGGCACGCACCTGATCATCGCCGGTTCTCATAGAGAAGGCGTGGCAGCCATTGGCGCTGACAGCAACAGCCGGGTTGGCTTATACCCACGCGCCACCGAAGGCGAACTCAGCGGCCAACCATTTGCCGATCACGTTGATAATCATACCGTCGTGTACCTGCCGATGGGCAATGAACTTGCGGTTCTCGACTATACCGAAATTACTGAAAACAGCCCGCCTAAACGCCTCTTCACACTGCATACACGCGGTGACCTGGTGGGCCGGCCGGCAAAAGCTGCGGTCGGTTCGCCAACTCCGCGGGCAGCGGTGCTGGTCGGAGATACCAGCGGTCTGGTGATTGCCGTCGATGCCGACCCCAATGCCGTCGACACCAAACGCTCGCTCGGTACCTGGCCAATTGACGGCAGCCAGCCCAGCACCGCCATCGTCGACGCGCGTACCGCTTTTGTGACCGTGGCCGAAGGCAGATTGTATGCTCTCGATCTCGATCATCCGGGTCAACTGCGTTGGAAATTCCCGCTGCAGGGTTCCTTCGGCACCCTGCCGGGAGATGCCACCATAGGCAAAAAAGGCGTATACGTCGTCAGCGCTACCGGCGTCCTCATCTGCATCGATCGCGCTTCTGGCAAAGAACGCTGGCGCTGCGATCTTGGAGCACCGGCAGTCAGTGGCCTGGCCAGCGCGGGCGGCATGGTCTTTGTCTCCCTTCGTAATGGGCAATTGTGTGGTTTCGACGAGGGTGAGGACTGATTCGTCGCCGTCCATGCCGCGGACTGATGCGCGACACAACCGCGTTGGACCTTGCACCGCCACGTGATGCTGGGCATCGTGCAAGCCATATGCCTGCCCACGGAGAAGCGCCCATGGCCCATGTTTCTAAATCTAAAACCGACGCCAAGAAATCGGCCGCCAGCTCTACCGCCAAACCTGTGCTCAAACCTGTGCTCAAAACAGCAATGAAATCCGCTGCCAAACCCATGGCGCCAGCGGCCAAGCGCGCCACGCCAACGCCGACGGTGACCAAGGCCCCGACGCCCACGCTCAAGCGCCGCGCCGAATCTGCCCCGACCCAGGAATTATCCCTGGCCCTGGGTATGACCGCCGAGGCCTTAGAGACCGACATCAATCGCCACCTCAGCTACACCCTGGGTCGCGACTACCACGCAGTCTCTAATCACTACCGTTATGCGGCAACCGTGCTGGCGGTGCGCGACCGCTTGATGGAGCGCTGGAAAGCGACCCACGCCGCGTACTACAATGCTGACTGCAAACGTGGCTATTACCTGTCGCTTGAATTCCTCATGGGTCGCGCCTTCGGTAACGCCCTGCTCAATCTCGGCATCACCCGCGAAGTGGCGCAGGCGCTGCACGACCTTGGCGTCGAGATGGAAGAGATCGCCAGCGAAGAACCCGATGCCGGCCTGGGCAACGGTGGTTTGGGCCGTTTGGCAGCCTGCTTCCTCGACAGCTGTGCCACCTTGCAGCTGCCGGTGTTCGGTTACGGCATCCGATATGATTACGGCATGTTCCGGCAAAAACTGGTGCAGGGTTTCCAGATCGAAACCCCCGATGCCTGGCTCGCCAACGGCAATCCGTGGGAATTACATCGTCCAGAATACACCCAGCGGGTGAAATTCGGCGGCCATACCGAATTCTATACCGATCTCGAAGGCCGCACGCGGGTGCGCTGGACAGGCACCAAGGATGTGCAGGCCGTGCCCTACGACGTGCCCATCCCCGGCTATCACAATGGCACCGTCAATACCCTGCGCCTGTGGCACGCAGCGGCAGTTGAGGAATTCGACCTGGGTGAATTCAATGCCGGCGATTACGCCGCCGCCATCGATGAGCGCTCAGAGGCCGAAAACATCAGCCGCGTGCTGTACCCCAACGACAAGAGCGAGAACGGCAAGGAGCTGCGCCTGCGTCAGCAGTACTTCCTCGCCAGTGCCAGCCTGCTCGACATCCTGCGCCGCTGGCACCGCGTCCACGGCACCGACTTTTCTCAGTTCGCAGCGAAAAATGTCTGCCAGCTCAATGATACGCATCCGACCATTGCCGTCGCCGAATTGATGCGCCAGCTGATGGACGACTACGCCATGTCCTGGGACGATGCTTGGGCCATCACCGGCAAGTGCCTGGCCTATACCAACCACACCCTGCTGCCAGAGGCGCTGGAGAAGTGGTCTGTCGGCCTGTTCCGCAAGCTGCTGCCACGGCCACTGGAAATCATCTTCGAGATCAATGCCCGCTTCATGCGCCAGGTTGCCAACCGCTGGCCCGGCGACAGCGATCGTCAGCGCCGCCTGTCGATCATCGAAGAAGGCCCCAATCCGCATGTGCGCATGGCCTACTTGGCGATCGTCGGCTGCTTCAGCGTCAACGGCGTCGCCCAACTGCACAGCGATCTGCTCAAGCGTGATCTGTTCCATGATTTCAATGAAATCTGGCCGGAAAAGTTCAATAATAAGACCAATGGCGTCACGCAACGGCGGTGGATGGCGATGGCCAACCCGCGCATGTCAGCGCTCATCAGCGGCGCCATCGGCGACGGCTGGATCACCGACCTGACTCAGATCAGCACGTTGGCGGCCAAGGCCAAGGACAAGCATTTCCGTCGCGAATGGGCAGCAGCCAAGCTGGACAACAAACGCGATCTGGCGGCTATTGTCCTCGCCGACTGCAACGTGGCTTTCCCACTGGATGCGATGTTCGATATCCAGGTCAAGCGCATCCACGAATACAAACGCCAGCTGTTGAATGCCCTGCATGTGGTGCATCTGTACGACCGCATCAAGCGCGGCGAAGTGACCCGCAACGGCGTCGCGTGGACCAAACGCGCGGTGCTCTTCGGCGGCAAGGCGGCGCCAGGGTACGCCATGGCCAAGTCGATCATCAAGTTCATCAACAACCTCGCCGAAGTCGTCAACAACGACCCCGCCGTCGGCGATCTGCTGAAGGTCGCCTACATCCCCGACTACCGCGTATCGCTGATGGAAAAGATCTGCCCGGCGGCTGATCTGTCTGAACAGGTGTCGACCGCCGGTAAAGAGGCCTCGG
>JAYVTR010000062.1:0-3811 GCA_043788625.1 Planctomycetota bacterium | reverse complement strand
TTGCTAATCTCATCAAAATTACTATAGGCGCTATACGCTGTTACCCCTATAATTGTACCCGCCAGAAATGACCGCGACGCACGACCACCATATTTAAATATGGTCCCAGCGCCGCCGCCAAATAATGATCCGGCGAGGCCCATGACTCCAATTCTTCCGTAATCCAATGCGCTGAAGTTTCCCCCGTTTTCGATCAACTGATCAATAGTTTCAATACCAGCTCCAATTAGCGCACCTACCAAGATGGGAATGAATAAAAACTCTCCCCGCGGATCCGTCGCATTCGGCACATAGTACGCGCCATACAGCCCGTACCCGTCTACGTATCCAATCGGATCCCGACTGATGAATCGCCCCAGCGCCGGCGAGTAATACCGAGCCCGGAAGTATTGCAGCCCCGTCTCAGCATCGTCATAGCGCCCGGTGAACCCGACCTGATTCCCGACTACTGAGCCAGCCACCAGCGGTGTCCCCTCTGGTCTCAGCGCCGTCCTCAGCCCATAAGCATCATACCGATACCGCTCCACCACCTGCCCGGTGACATCCGTCATCGCCGCGATCGTGCGCAGGTGATTGGCGTGGTAGTAATACCGATGGTCATCGACCAGCAGTGCCAGCGGCTCATCGATGCCGTCCGCATAGACGTAGGTGCGATGCGCGGTCGGAGCCTTTGGCAGGTCGCCGGTCTGGTCGGTCGCCGAGGCCACCAGCTGCGCCAGGCGATCGCGATCCGCCTGGGTGATCTGGGATCCGGCCGGACCGACCTCGATGAAGCACAGCGTCGGATTGCGGGCAGATGCTCGAGCTGAGATGACGAGCCGCCCATCAGGACCGGCGGTGATCGTCTCCGCATAACCATCGAAATCACCTTCATGATACCCGCTCACCACCGTGGCGGGATCAGGGTCGATCTCGGGAATCCCATTGATCGCGATGTCATTAGTCATGTCCGTCGACACCGGATCACCCAGCACCACGACCACGGCATACGTGGCGCCCGGGGTCAGGCTGCCCAGGCTCCACGACGCCGTGGCGGCGCCGGCAGCGGTGCCGAAGCGGATCCCGGTGTCGTACTGCGGCCATGGATGCACGTGGCGCGCCTGGGGCGCGGCCTGGCTGGGGTCATCCCAGCCATAGCTCTTCCCGTTGGTGCGCGCCCCGAAGGCGCGTCCCTTGTCGGCGAAGAATCCAGACGGGATCGGGCTATCGACCGGCTGGGCATTGATCCGCGTCACGCCGGTGCCGGTCAGCACCTCACCGGGGGTGGTCGGTGCGCCAGGGATCAGACTGCCATCGCCATCGCTGGCCAGGCCGTCCGCCGCGGTGACGGTGGCTGGGCGGTCCCATTCACTGATCACCTCATCGCCATCATGGATGAAGGTGGTGACGAACGATCCGACTTGCTTCTGCAGGCGGCGGCCGAGGGCATCATAACGGTAGGAGGCCGAGGTCGTCTGTGCTGCGTCATCCGGCCTGGGGATCCTGGCTGACACCAGCCGGTTCTCGGGATCCCAGACGTACGCCGCACCCGTGCGATCGCCGGTCAGGTTGCCGCGCGCATCGTAGGTCAGGGGGACGGTGACCGCACCGGTGGTGAGACTGGTGGCTTCATGCACGTCGCTGTGGGTACGGGTCTCCACCACGCCATTGCGGGTGGTGGTCGCCCAGTCGCCGACTTTGGACAGAACCCACTGCTGTGCGTCGCCGTTGCGCGACCAACCGACCAGGCGCTTCTCGTCGTCGTAGTGGAAGTCCTGCTGATCGCCGGCCGGCAGATCCGTCTCCCGCGTCTTCGCCTTGGTCGCGTCGTACTGGTAGCCGAAGCCGGTCACGCCGGCCACGGTCAGGCTCTGCACCAGGTTGTCCGCGGGTGCGTACGTACGCAGTTCGCTCAGCCCATTGCCGAGCACCGTCACCGCCAAGCGTCCGCCCGCATCGTAGGACCGGGTGGCCACCAGGCTGCCATCGAGCCGCACTTCGCGCAGCTGGTTGCGATCGGTGAAGGCGCGCATCACCACGCGCCCATCCGGGTAGGTCACCCGCGTGGTGCGGTTGGCGTCGTCATAGCCATAGGACACCAGGTAGGACTGGCCATCGAGGCGTTGCCACTCCGAACCCAGGCGGCCGGCCGCGTCGTAGGAGCGATCGACGGTGATCGCAGAACGGCCACTCACCGCCTGGGTCAGGCGCGCGGCGTGGTCATAGGCGAACCGGTCGACCGAGCCGTCCGCATAGGTTCGGCTGGTCAGGCGATTGGCCAGGTCATATCCGTAGGTGGTCGTCACCCCGGCCTGGTCGGTTCGGGTGAGCATGCGCCGGCCGGCATCATAGGCGTAGGTGCGCTCGTTCGGCACGCCGGCAGTGCCAGCGGGATAGACCTCCCGCTGCAACTGGTTGCGCTCGTCGAAGGCGTAGCTGGTGACCTTCCCTTCCGCGTCGGTGATCCTGGTGAGGTTGTTGGCGGCATCATGGGCGAACGTGGTCGTGCCCTGGATGCGGTCGGTCACCGTCTGCTTGCGATCGCGGTGGTCGTAGGTGGTCAGCGTCACCTTGCCCAGCGGATCGGTCACGGAGATGACGTTGCCGTTCGGATCGTAGGCCATGATGGCGGTCGATCCGGCGGTGTCGGCGCGGGTGAGCGCGCGATTGCGGGCATCATAGGTCACGTCCGCGCCGATCCCGTTGGGATCGCGGGTCGCCAGGAGGTTGCCAGCCACGTCATAGCGGGCGGTGCTCACGCGGCCCTCGGCGTCCACCTGCTCGCGGACCCGGCCCGCCGCGTCGGTGCGGCTGCGCATGGTGTGACCCAGCGCATCGGTCGCGACGGTCTCGATCAGGCCCGTCGTGGTGAGGCCATCATAGGACATCCCGGAGACATGCCCGTTGGCATCCACCCGGCGCACGACGCGACCGAGGCCATCACGGATCTCGATGCTGACCCCGTGTTCGGGATTGGTCGTCGCCACTGCCGAACCCGGAGCGCCGGCGCCCAGACCGAGACCCGCCACCGCGTTGGGGAATGTCGCTTCGATGCCGGCACCGTCGCTGAGGTCGTCGTCGTAGGCGATGCGGGAGATCTCCCCCGCCCCGTTCGTCTGCTGCACCACGCGCTGCTGGGCGTCATAGACCATCGTCACCTGGATGCCGTTGGCATCGGTGACACCGGTCGTGTTCCCGACCGCATCGGTCGTCATCCGAGTGATGTGGCCGAGTGGGTCCACGACCGCTTCCAGGCGATCGCAGCACGTCGCGTACTGATAGGTGGTAACCCAGGTCGCGTTGCGTGGATCGGTCTGCGTCGCTTTTTGACCGGTCAACGTGTAGGTGAACCGCGTGGTCGCTGCTTCTGCGCTGCCGACCCCCTCGGTCACCTCGGCGACGAGATTGCGCCCAGTGTAGGCGGTCGCCGTCGCAAAGATGCCATCTGGTCCGACGATGAATTGTCCGTCCACCTGACGCGTGAAGCTGCGTGGCTTGAGCGTCGCCACCTGGTTGCCCTGCGCGTCGTAGCGGATTTCGCTTCTGGCAGCTTGCAGGTTGAGGCTGTTGTCGGCCAAGCGATCGGCTTCGACCTGCGCCGCCAAGCGCCCCTGACCATCATAACTGAAGGTGCTGGACGTGCCGCGGGCGTCGGCCTGGGCGACCTTCTGCCCGGCGCTGTCCGCCATGGTATCTTCGATGACGTAACTGGGATTCGATCCAAGCGGCCGGGTCAACGCCCAGAGGGCCTGGACCTGCTCGGTGGGCTCGCCGTAGATTGCCAGCGCGCCGGAAACAAGTTCGCGCACCGTTCGTGAATGGAGACCCCCGG
>JAYVTR010000061.1:0-5269 GCA_043788625.1 Planctomycetota bacterium | reverse complement strand
GATCACGTCCGCCAGCGGCAGGGCGTCGGCGAGCGGCATACGGTCCGCGGTTGCCGAGCCCGGTGCGGCGGCAGCGATCACGCGCATGCCAAAGGCCTCGCCGATGCGTGCCGTGGCCCGGCCGATGGTGCCCATGCCGACCACCACCAGGGTCTTGCCCGCCAGCTCGATGAGCGGCTGACGGAAAAAGCAGAAATCAGGGCTCGCTGCCCAACCGCCCGCTTGAACCTCGGCATCGTGGCCGGCCACATCATGGGTCAGGTGCAGCACCAGCGACCACACCAACTGAGCCACCGACATCGTCGAGTAGCCGGGGACATTGCTCACCGCCACGCCGCGCGCCTGGGCCACGGCCAGATCGACGACGTTGGTGCCGGTGGCCATCACTCCGACATAGCGCAAATCAGGCAGCGCCGCGAGGTGCTCGGCGGTGAGCATCGCCTTGTTGATCAGCAGGATGCGGCAGCCGGCGGCGCGTGCCACGATCTCATCACTGCGTGTCCGTGGATGCACCGTCAATCCTGCCACCTGCGAGCGGATTCCCGCCCAGCAGTCGCTGCTATGGTCGGTGGTAAAGGAATCAAGAATGGCCGCATGCATGTGGGACGAAGATAGAGAGTCCGGCGCAGACGCGAGCGGGAGCATCTTAAAATCCAGGGGCAATGGCATAGTGAATACGGTTGATCTGCCGAATTCGCTAAACGACAACCATTGCATTGTTTAAATCACCGCTGAATTTATTAGCCTCTAGCGACGACCTCCGCGTGCCACCAACGTCAGCTCGCGGGACGCTCATCACCTTGAATGGGTTTAGTCCATGCATACTCGGGAATGGCTGACGATCATCCCTGCTGCAGAGGCGGAAGTTGAAACGCACGTCCATTTCAATACCACGGCAGCTTGAAGCATGTCAGCACCTGATCGCCTTCGTCTGCGTACTACGTCCCTGGCCCGGCGCTGGTCCTTGAACAGGCGCTGGTCCCCGAACAGGCGTTGGTGGCTGCTGCTCGCCGTACTGTTGGCAACGATGGCGGCGGCCGGGGTATATGCTGCTTGTCGGACTCCGCCGCAGTTGGCGGTGGTCAACCTTGAATTAACCCTGCAACCGGTGACCGCGGCTTTTTACCAGGCGCTGCAACGTGGTTATTTCGCCGATGAGGGCCTCGACGTCCACATCACCGGCCATTCCACCGGGCGACAAGCCCTGGCGGCAATGATCGAGAAGGGTTCCGACTTCGCGACCTGTGCTGATACGCCATTCGTCAATTCATATGCCCGTGGCGCACCCGTAGCGGTCCTCGCCACCATCGGACATACCAGCCGATCAGTGCACATCTTCGGTCGTACCGACCGCGGCATCACGTCCAACCTCGCTAGCCTGACCGGCCAACGCGTGGGCGTGGTGCGCGGCACCAACACCGAATACGTGCTGTACAGCGCCTGTATGCTGTACGACCTGCCGCAAAGCCAGCTGACCATCGTCGATCTCGCCCCCGAGGCCTTGAGCTCCGCCTTCATCGATGGCAGTGTCGATGCGATAGTCATCTGGGAGCCTCTCGCTAGCCGCTTGCGTGCCGCGTCTGGGGTCCAGATCGTCGAAGTTGAGTTCAATGATTTCTATCAGGCCATGTGGTTGGTGGTGGCGCGCACCAGCAAACGCGATCTCGAGCATGAACGGGCCTTGCTGCGAGCCTTGATACGCGCCAGTGACGATCTGATCCGCGATTCCCGTCGCTGGCTGCCGCAATTAGCCGAACTCATGCGCCTGACTCCACAAGAGCTGAATAACGATCTCACCCGGACACGCTACCATGTAAGTCTCGATCAATCACTGCTGCTGAGCCTGGAAGCCCAGCGCCGTTGGCTGGGACTCAACGGACCAGAAATCTTCGACGGCATTTCGCCCCGCGCACTTTCCGAGGTCGACCACGATGCGGTGAACCTCATCCATCCCGAGGCGATCAGATGAGCATCCGCGGGCGGATCCTGATTTTAAGCGGTGCCGGCGCGGCGGTACTGATGGTGTCGATGGCTCAATTCTATCGTCTTTCAGTTCTCAGCTCTTCGCTGTCGGCCGAAGGTGTGATGGCGGCCCAAACGCATCTGGCCGTTCAACGCATCGACCTTCTGGCCTACGAATACTTGCTCTATGGCGAGCCGCGCGCGCGCCGGCAACTGCTGCTGCAATGCACGCGTCTGCGCACTGACGCACGCCAGTTCGCCGCTTCGGGCAACAGCTACCAATTTGCGATTGCGACTGAACTGCAGCGCACGGAAACCTTGTTGGTGGCATTAGACGTCCAACGCCAATCGCCAGCCGGAGAATTCATTCCCAGGTCGGTGCGCTCGCGCTTTCTCGCCGAGCAACTGATCATCGCCTCGCATGAGATGTTCGATCAGGCCCGACGGTGGCAGGGGCAGATGATCGCCGTCCGCGAAAGCCTGTTACGAGAGGCCACGCTGTCAGCGGTTGTCGCCAGCAGCATCATGCTGCTGGTACTGACGGCGGGAGCCTTGCTGCTATTGCGCACCATTGTCCGTCCGGTTGAACGCCTGCGTCGGGCGGTGGCGGCAGTGGCAGCCGGCGATTTCACCCAGCGCCTGCAGGTCAATCGCACCGACGAAATCGGCTCGCTCACCCTCGGCTTCAACCAGATGACCTCAGCGTTGGCGATCGCTGCCGAGGCACGCGAACGAACCGTGGAACTCGAAGCGCGCAGCGCCGCCCTTGAAAGCATCAACCGCGACCTCGAACAGTTCGCCGCCCTCGCCTCACACGACTTGCAGGCGCCGTTGCGCAGCATCGGCAGCTTCACCGAGCTCATCCAACGTCACGCCGGCGACAACCTGGATGAAAAATCGCGCACTCATCTGCAGCGTATTGTCGATGCCACCGGGCGTATGCATTCTTTGATCGACAGTCTGCTGCGCTTTGCTCGCGCCGGCAACGTCGACGTCGATCAAGACACCGATCTGTGCTGCCGCACGGTCCTCGATCAGGCTTTGGAGAACCTCGCCCAACCGCTCAGCGAGTCCGCAGCCATCCTCAACATTAGCGATTTGCCGATGGTTCATTTCAATGCCGTGCAGCTGATCCAGGTCTTTCAGAATATCGTCGGCAACGCCATAAAATATCGCTGCCTTGATCGGCAACTGCATATCTGCATCTCTGCGCAATGCAGTCCGCATGGCTATCACACCATAGCCATCGCCGACAATGGGCCGGGGATTGCCGCGCGGTACCACGACCAGATCTTCGGCATGTTCGAACGCGGACACGGCCAAGAAGTCTCGGGCTCAGGCATTGGCCTGGCCCTGTGTCGTTCAGTGATTGTGTGTCGTGGCGGCGAGATCCGCGTCGAATCATCCCTTGGCCACGGCGCGACGTTTTATTTCACCGTACCGGTGGCGATGCAGGCGCTCGACTCTCTGCGGCCAAGCCCACGGCTGCACCTCACGTAACCGGCACAGAAGGTTGCCCAGCTACCAACGAATAACGAGCCGAGCTTCAATACTCGGCTCGTTATTCAGCTTATGAACAGCCGCGCATCAAACCGAAGATGAGCAGCAGTGGCAGAGGAACGCCGAGGGCCCACGCCAGCACCGTCCAATTGACCGCACCTAAACGGCTGAAGGAAAGCGCGCGATTCCGGCTTGATGGGAGTCGAATTGACTGAGTATGTTGAGACATGATGAATCCTTTCACTCATTTTGATTCGCACCCATGACGCGGGCGGCGACGGTTGATGAAAGTGAGACAGCACGTGCGGTGCCATTTTCAAATACGCTATAAAATGGCCTCTTTATTTACGCTTTATTCAACTTCAGGGGTAGCTTCATTGCGCATTGCATGAATTATTCAATACAGATTCCTATTTCTGCAATTCATGAACTAGAATCAAATAGGAAGCCCGTCGACGCATTTTTAAATGCAGGTTTTTTAACTACTTCGCTTTCGGCTTTGAACTTTTGGTTGCGGCCGTGAACTCGCGATGCTCAGAGAAAATGCGCTCATACATTGGTCTGACAGCCGTATGGAGGTGCTCGAGCGCAGCCAAGTCGATGAATTCTTGCCGTCCCTCACCAACCAACCCCAATGCATCCGCCCACGCCTCAATGCGTTCCAAAGGCGGAGGCTTGGAGCCGGCAATAACTTTTGAAAGATAGCTCTGTGCGCCGTCTTCGTTGGCAGTCGGCTCTGCTATGCGGATGAATGCCCGCTGACTTTTAAACTTAGATTCAACCAAGTGTTTAAGTATGATATGGAAATCTTCTGACACACCCCACCTTACAATTTCATCAATCCATTATAAAGTTTTATGTTGACTGAGTCCTTTAGGACTTAATATGTGCTATCGGGCTCGCTGATATCCGCGCCTTTCAGGGAAGGGCACTCCTCAGAGGACGGCAAGCCAACAACGCCAGGGCCAACCAATGCCACGCCGCAACGCCCGCTTTTACCTGATTCACGCATTAGCCAGCGCCCCAGACCTGACGTTCCTCAAGGCTGTCCTCGCCTGCATCCGCAAAAAGTGCAAACCCTTCAACAAAGACAATCCAAAGATCTGGGAGCGCATCGTTGCTCAAGAGATCCGCCGCCAGGTCAAGACGGCGTTGCCTGAGGCACTTCATCAGCGGGCTCTACCGCCTGATACCGCGCCATCAGTACGCCCGCCACGCAAAGTCAAAAACACCCGAACCCCTACACAGGCCATCTCATGACCACCCTCCCTGCCGGACATCCCGACCTGATCAGCCGTCTAGCGGAGGCCCTGGAGGCGCTTTTGACCAAGTTCAGCGCCCGCGAAATAAGCGGCTGGCTCAACTGCAAAGACTACATGGTCAGCGCCCGTGGTCACAGCGTGCGCGCCTGGGACATCGTCGACCTGATAATCATCGGCGAACATTTCGCCCCGGTCCGCGACACTTTATGCGCCTGCATAAACGGCGATAAGAGCGCCATCGGCCATGCAACCCATCAAGAAAATCATCCCTCGGTTAGCCAAGCCTGCGACCTGCTGATCGACCTCGCAAAACGTCGCGAGCAGGAAAATCAGACGCTGATCCCGGTGCTTATCGCCTGCATTTGCAAAAAATAATCCGCATAGGTAACATGTGCAGCTAAGACTCCATTCTCAACGATAGCCGCCTTACCTTAACTGGTGCAATATGTCGATGTTGGTACATTTCCGGAGTCGCTTCGGGATGGATATGATCGGCAAAGTGAACGAGGCGTTGATCGCAGCGCATCAGGATCGGGCGATGCCCG
>JAYVTR010000060.1:0-20923 GCA_043788625.1 Planctomycetota bacterium | reverse complement strand
GAGATCGGCGTGCATGCCTTGCGCATGGGCGATGTGGTCGGGGATCACACCGTGTACTATGTCGGCAATGGAGAACGCATCATGCTTGGTCATGTTGCGCACAGCCGCGACATCTTCGCCCGGGGTGCCTTGCGCGCCGCAGCCTACATGGGCAGCCAACGGCCTGGACGTTATACCATGGCCCAGGTGTTGGGCCTGTAGATGAAACTTGCCGTGCGTCTGCCCAACTGGGTCGGTGATGCCTGCATGGCCTTACCGGCCTTGCGTGCCTTGTCCGAGCGGGGGGTCGATCTGCACTTATTCGGAAAAGGCTGGGCCGGTGATCTGTTCGCCGCGCACGGCTGGCCAGCGAGCAAGCTGCCAGCGGGTTCACGTCCGGCCATCGCCTGTGTGCGGGCCGTCGGCGCCGAGCATGGCCTGTTGTTGACCAACTCATTCGGCAGTGCCTGGCAATGGCGCCTGGCTGGTGTGCGCGCCGTGGGTTATCGTCGCGAGTGCCGTAGCTTGCTGTTGGGACGCAGCATATCGCGCCTGCGCGGTGTGCATGAAGTCGAATCTTTTTGGCGTTTGGCCCAGGAAACGGCGACGTGGTTGGCCCTGCCGCCGTTGCCGTTGCAACCGCCGACCGCGCTCGGCCTGCAGCTTACCGCGGCGCATCATCAGGCCGCCGAGGAAGCCCTGCGCCGCAGTGGTGTCCATTCTCCATTCATCGTCTTGTGCCCGTTAGCGGCCGGCACCATCAACGGCCAGTCGAAAGTCTGGCCGGCCTTCGCCCTGCTTGCCCGCTTGATTGAAGAACGCGGTCTGCCCGTCATCGCCTGTCCGGGACCTGGCGAAGAGGCCGCCTGCGCCGCTGCATTACCAGGGGCGCGCATGCTGCCGGGCTTGGCGCTGGGAGCTTATGCGGCGGTATGCTCACGGGCACTGATAACCGTGGCCAATGATTCGGGTCCGATGCATCTAGCGGCGGCGATCGATGCGCCGGTGATCGGCATCTTCGGCAACGGTGATCCACAGCGCACCCGCCCCTGGTCCACCATCGGACGTGTGATCGGTGACGCCACCACCTGGCCAACAGCAATGACGGTAATGAACGCGCTCGAACTGTAACCACGCTGATGGGGTTTTAGTCGAGTATTCAAAACGGCGCTATCGGAGCAGCTGCCAGGCGCCGAATGGCGACGCTCAGCAGGCGCTAAGCAAGGATTTCGGCAACGCCGCAAACGTCTTCTCGTCACGTGTTGAAAACGGCGCTAGCCGCGCAACTGCCAGGCGCCGAATGACGACGCTCAGCAGGCGCTAAGCGAGGACTTCAACAACGCCGCAAACGCCTTCTCGTCACGTGCTGAAAACGGCGCTAGCCGTGCAGCTGCCAGGCGCCGAATGACGATGCTTAGCAGGCGCTAAGCGAGGACTTCAACAACGCCGCAAACGTCTTCTCGTCACGTGCTGAAAACGGCGCTAGCCGCGCAGCTGCCCGGCGCCGAATGACGACGCTTAGCAGGCGCTAAGCAAGGATTTCGGCAACGCCGCAGATGCGCGGCTAGCGCCGTTTTCAGCGGCCTTGGCGCAGGCGTTCGGCGAGGTAGTTGTCGAGGTTGGGATTAGCCTCGATGGCCTTGGCAGTGGCTTCGATGTCGTAGGACACGCGGCGGAAAACTGCTCGTGGTGCCGACGGATCGGTATCCAGCAATACGTACGAGGCCTTCGGGTCCCCATCGCGTGGCTGGCCGACCGAACCGATATTGATCAGGGCTTTTTCACCGGTCTCGATGAAGTACGTCTGGGCCCACAGCATGGTCGGCGGAATGAAGGTATTATCTTCAAGGAACACGCCGGGGATATGGGTGTGACCGACGAAACATACATGCGAAATAAGGGCGAAGATCTCGAGCATTTTCTGCTCGTTCTTGGCATCCTTCGGCATGACGTATTCGCGCGTCGGCTGACGGGGACTGGCATGGGTGAAAAGAAAGTCGCCGTCCTTGGCATGCAGCTGCAGGTTTTGCAGAATATGCCAACGTTTGCGGCGGGTCTCTTCGTCACCATCCACTTTCAGATGGTCACGGGTCCAATCGATCGCCCGCTTAGCGCGCGGGTTGAAATTCTCGGCGCCAAACAACAGCGCTTCCTCATGATTGCCCATCAGCACCGCTCCACAGCGTTGTACTAAATCGAGGCATTCACCGGGAAAAGGTCCATATCCAACGACGTCCCCAAGGCACAACACCTTTTCGGCGCCCTTGGTTTCCATGTCGGCAAGCACGGCCTTGAGGGCCGCGAGATTGCCATGAATATCACTGATTAAGCCGAGGATCATCGAGATGTGCACTTGAAGGCCATTTACCGTCCTGGCAAGTCAGCGTCTGAAGGATCGAAATTTAAATGATATAATTAATAGATTATCTGGCATGATGCGTGCGTTCCATCTGCCAGCTGTCGCATTCACGACGCTTACCAAGAGGTGGACCATGGCTACATCATCAGTGACGGGCGTGGGTGGAAATGCGCCGAGTGCCGCTGGCGACAGTACCAGTGCCTTCCGCAATGCGGATTTCCTGAAGATCATGATGACGGAAATCACCCATCAGAACCCGCTCGATCCGTCGGATACCGGTAAATTGGTGGATAATGTGCAGAAACTGCAGGATTTAGCCAACACCACTTTCCAAAAATACCGTGCCGACATCACCTGGGGCCAGCAGCTGATCGGTCAAACAGTGTCGGTCTTACAGCAAGCGTTGTCACCCACAGAAAAACAAGCACAGCTCGACAAGGGACTCAAGCCCGATGTCGGATTTGCGCAGGTGGCTGGGAAAGTCACATCCTACCGTACGGTTGACCAAAAAGTCTACGTCACCGTCGGGGATAAGGACTATCCGATGGACAACGTTAAGCAGATCGTGCCCGACGGCCAGCACTCGCAGTATCTAGCAACTATGGCTGATCAATTATTAGGTAAAAACGTCGCTTTCCTTAATAAAGCTGGGCTGCCGACCTCGGGCAAGGTCACCTCGGTGAAGTATGACGCAGCGAGCAATTTACTGCTCGAAGTCGGCGGTGAATCAGTGAATTTCAACAAAGTGACGCAAATCGGCGTCAACACCACGCCGTAAGCGAGCCCCGCCGAGCTGCGGCGCAGGGCAAAATTCGTGGCGTAATGGCGGCAGGTGACACGATTCCGCGCCGCACGCGTCCGTTTTTTTTGTCCGCCAGCCGTCAGTTCTGTCCATGCCGCACATCCTGGTTCTGCAATTTTTAAATCTGCTGATGGGCGGTGGCTGTTATTTGGTGGCAGTTACCAGTTTTGGCGTGTGGTCGTCAGCGGGCTGGTCGGCGGTAGCCACCGGGGCGTCGATGATGGCGGCAAATTTTGCCTACGGCGGCATCGTTAGCAGCGGAGGGCGTCTGGCCGATGGCTGGGGCCGGGCGCGTACGGCCATTTCCGGTGCAGCACTGGCCTTGGTCGGGGCATTGGTAGCCATCATTGGCGCGTCGCCATGGGCGGCGGTACTCGGCACGTTCATTTGTTTTGCCGGCAGTGCGCTGTTTTTCCCCGGCAATGCCGGCTTGTTCTCCGACGCCCGCACCAGCGTCGGGGACCACGTCCCGCTGCACACCAAGGTCAGTCGTTACAACCTCGGCTGGAGCAGCGGTAACCTTGTCGGCTTCGGCTTGGCATGGTGGCTTGCCGATGGGCCGGTGGGACGTGGTTACTGGTTCGCGGGCGCCGGCTTCGTGCTGATCGCCGTGGTCATGCTGCAGTGGTGGGCCTTGCCGGCGCAAGCGTTGGCGGCCAGTGGCGATCGGGCTGATCATCCGGCCTTGCGACTGCTGACGCGTATGGGTCGGGTGGGCTTGCTGCTCTACTGCCTGGTGGGCATGGCCTTGATATCATTGTTGGAAAACACGCTTGCCCAGCAGCTAGCCCCAGCCGTCGCTCATCGCATGGCGACGGCTGTCTTGATGGCCTATGCTGCTGGATATTTCTCGGGTTTCGTGCTGCTCGGCGCGTGGTCGGGCTGGGTCATGCGGCCGTGGCGGCTCTGGTTGCTCGCCTCGGGCATGGTGGCTGCCGCGGCCGGATTCATCGTTTGTGGTACGACCCAGCACCTCAGCGTGGCACCGTTGGCGGGTTGCGGGGCTTTATTGGGCCTAGCCTTTTCTGCCGTGTACACTGCCAGTTTATATTATTCGCTGCGTCTGCCGCACGGCGCAGCACGGGCTGCCGGTTTGCATGAGACGTATTTGGGCATCGGTGCCACCCTCGGACCGCTGCTGTGTGGCCTGTTCATCAGTGGCTGGAGTAACGCGCTGACGGGTCTGGGCGTGTACATCGCTGGTGGCGCGCTGGTGGTGCTCGGCTGGCAGCTGACGCAGATTCCTGTCATCACCCGGCTGTTGCGTGCACATCCACCTTGAACACAAATTTACGGTAGGCGGTTGGGCCACTCGGCGGATGGCAGACCGGCTTATGTGCGTCGCTAGGAAAAAAAATGGTGAACTCGCGCGGACGCACGTGCAGGCGTGAGGGGGGGATGGCCGGTGCGTGGAAAAAAGCGATGTCGCCGTCGCTATGGAAATCATCTTCGATGCGCAGATCAGCCACCGGCAACCATTCCATGACCTCGCCACCGGCAAGGCTGACCTGGATGTCGATATAACGCCGATGGGCTTCGAAACGCCGTTGAGCTGCGTCATGCGTGGTTGCGGTTTCGACGATGACATAGAGGTCGTCACCACGGATCAGGTGCTTGCCGTCAGCGGCATCCTGATGCGTTTCGAGCCATGCGAAAACCACGGGGAACAGGGGATGCAAGCCGGTATAACGTGCGGCCTGGGTCAACGAATCTTGAATCACAATTCTTTATCCGAGAGAAAACGCATGCCGCTGATCAGCGCCGTACCTTCGGCATCCTGGTTGTAGAGCAGCACCTGGATTTCTTTGACCTCATCTAGGCTCTCGATGGAGGCGCTGTTGGCCCATTCGGATTTCTGGCTTTTGAAGTCCTTGCCCTTGAGGTCAAAGCGTAATTCTTTCCAACCATCGGCTTCTTTGACCGTCTGTTGCGGGCTTTCGAAATAGACCCATTGACCGGTCTTGAGGGCGACGGCAATGCGCACGCTATGGCCACTCTTGTTGCGTACGCGCACCGCGAACACGTGGTCTTCGCTGGCATCGACGTTGACCGGTTTTTTGATGGTTGCCTTGTCTTTGCCGCCCTTGCCGAACTGTACTTCAAGCGCGTTCTTGACACCGTCGAGGCGGTCGTCGCCGATGAGGGGCGCAAGACGGGTTTGCACCGGATTCGACCATTGAGGATTCTCGCCTTGCCAGCCTTTGACTTCCAGGCCTTCAGCGCCACTGGTACTGGCAATGGGCTTTTCGAGATCGGCGGTTGGTTGGCGTGGCAACACCGGCGGTGGGCCGATGGCATCATCACTACGGCCGACGATCGCTTCAAGCTGATCGAGTCGGGCCAGGGTATCGACGTCTTTGCCATGTGCCGAACGGTACCAGCGATAAAGCGGCAAAGCGGCTTCGGGACCGGTGAGCTCATCGGTGATGCGCGCATACAATGCCAGGGCTGAGACATCCCAGACGAGCTTGGGATCAACGCGGGCCAGGTTGAAGGCTTTGTCGAGGGCAGTGAGGGCGGCTTGCTGATGGCCTTTGGCGCGGCACCAGCGGGCAAATTCGATCAGGCTATCGAGATCGTCAGCTTTGATTTTTTTCAGGCGCGAGGTGACGCCCAGTTCGATGGCGGTGATGCGAGTTTTTTTCAGGCGCAGCGTACCGCTGAGGGTGCGAATCACCGCGAAGTCGGCACTTTCAGGATCGTCTTCGAGTTGCCCAGGGATGCGTTGCTGATTGTCGAGGATGACGATATCGACGTCGAGCGGCTCACCGGCGAACAGACGGCCCACGCCAGCGCTCAGCATGACGCCGACCAACAGGCAACCGATCCATCGATGAACGACACGATTCATGGACATAGCATGGGGATACGGAGACGAGAGTGAAGCGTTGAACGATGTCATTCGCCTGTCACAGCGCCAGTCATAGAACCAGTCACAGGGCCAGTCACAGAACCAGTCACAGGACCAGGCGTTTCGCTGACACGGCTGGGCAGGGTTTGTGGCGTATAATTCGCGAAACGCCCAGTGCGCAGTCGTGCTTGCGCCAGCACCATGGCGGCTGCATTGGCGAGATTGAAAGCCCGGATCGGACCCAGCATGGGGATGTGCAAGGTATTGCTCTCCCAGCGGGTATGCCATTCATCCGGCAACCCACGCGCTTCATTGCCGAGGATGATGATGTCATCTTCGCTATAAGGCACGTCATTGAATGCATGGTAACCGAATTTGGTCACCAGCCACGGCCGCCGCTCGCCTAACCAGACGAGGAATTCCTCAGGGCTGGGATAGAGAGTCCAGGTCAGGTGTTGCCAATAATCGAGCCCGGCGCGACGCAGGGCCTTGTCTGAAAAATCAAAGCCACATGGGCCGATGATGTGCAGGTGGCAATCCATGCCCACGCACAAGCGACCGATATTGCCGGTATTGGGTGGGACTTGGGGCTGGTAGAGAGCGAGGTGCATAAGGTTCGTGGGGCTGGCTTACAAAGCGGTCAAATCACTGTGCACCGCAAACGGCAAGTGCGGTGGCAGGGGCGGGTTGCCTGGGCGCATCAGCAGTACGGCGTACATGCCGGCGGCGGTGGCGGCTTCGGCTTCAGCGGGTTGATCAGTACCAAAGATGATGTCACGTACATCGATGCCCCAGTGCTGGGCAATGGCAGCGTAACTGGCGGCCTCACGTTTAGGCCCACTGCTGGTGTCGTAATGACCGGCCAAGAACGGCGTCAAATCGCCGGCGAGACTATGGCGAAACAACAATCGCTGGGCGAGCACGCTGCCCGACGAGTAAATGGCAATTTTCCGCCCAGCGGCATGCCAGGTGGCGAATTGCGGAGCAACATCGGCGTAGACATGCCCCAAGACCTGCCCTGACTCGTAGCCCTCTCGCCACACCAGGCCCTGCAGCATTTTCAGGCCCTGAGCCTTGATGTCTCCGGCCATCTGCCGTTGAACGATGGCAATCACCGCCACCTGCACGTCCATGGCGCGCTCTTCAGGGGTGGCATCGGCGAGCACACTCTGGCAGGCGCGAGCAACTGCCGGCTCTTGCCAGCTCTCAACGATGAATGTGGGCAAGCTTTTGGCGGCGAAGGGAAACAGAACGTCATAGACGAAGCTGATGGCGGTGGTGGTACCCTCGATATCAAGCAAGACGTGGCGCATAGCCACCCACGGTAGGGCGCGCTGGCTAGCGCCAACGGATGATCAGGATTTCTCCCGGCAGGTGATCGATTTCCAAACCATCGCCTTCGCGGGTGAGGTTGACCTTGGCCAAGCCATGTCCGGCGGCATCGACCCGCCAAGCTTCCTGCGGCCTTGCATACGGAAAAAGCCATGCCCGGCCGCGTGCCTGGCGTTGTTCGCTGAACACCACCTCGCCGGCCCATTGTGCCGGGCGCCGCGCCCACAAGGGCACCAGTCCACCCAGATCAGCAAGGTGGAAAGGTGCCATCACTGGCGCTTCAAGAGAGGTGGCCCGGCCGGGCGTCGCCAGGCCCAGGGCCAGCTGTCCGAGGTTGAGGCCATTATGCCGCGCAGCGGCGTACAGTGCGTACGACGTCGGCGCACCATGCACTTTCAATACGCCACCGGCCGCCGAGACGACGATGGCGCGCCCCGCCACTACGCCCAAACCGCGGCCGGCGGCGTCGCCAAGAGTCGCCCACCGCACGCCAGCCTGTGGTGCCATCACCGGCTGAGTCAACGACAAGGCCTGTGGCAGCGAGCTGCGGCTGAGTTCCCCGGCGAGATGCAAGTGGCAGCCGCGATGGGCCGTGGGGTGGTCAAATACCAATGTAGCTTCGGCGTAGCCAAGGGCTGGGCTCCACGCCACTTCCACGCGCAGGCCATCATCATGCGCGTGCATGGTATACGTGATGCGCAGCACGCCGGCGGCAGCACTGCGCACAACGCACAGCCGCGCCCGCACCGGGCCGGCTTCGAGCACGTTGATGTTGACGCTGCCACCCAGGTTTTCCCCGTTGAGGCGTGGCGCCACCGCGGGTCCGGCCAGTTCGGCGAAGACCCCCCGCCAACACAGGCGGGTCACTTGTCCCAAGGTATCCAATTCGGCGCGCACCAGACCGTTGTCGAGTACGCGCTCTTCGACTTCCCACAGCACGTCGGCCACCGGCTCATCAATGGGGTGCAAAGTGACGGCCTCCAGAGCGCCGAGTTCCAGGCAGGTGAGCAGTTCCGAACCTTCCAGACCTTCGACGATTTGCACCGGTGATTGGCGACCGTGACTGTCAGCAACCGCCCATGGCTTGCTGGTACTCGGCAGAGACACCACTAGCCAGCGTGCGAACGGCAGTGCATTCCACGCCCCCAGCGAGCCATCTTCGATGGTGCGGGTGGTGAGCATCGGCATGCATGGTACGCGATGGGGATCGAGGGCGGTCAAAACCCGCTGCCATGCGGCGCCGCTGCCGATCCCCAAGCAAGCGCTGGCGTCTTCAAAACGGGCCATGTCGACCAGCGACAGCAGGCCGCTGTCATTGGCAAATTGCGCCGCAGCTGGGGGCAGGTCACCATGATGAAGAGGTTCAACTACCGCCCCGTCTGCCGGTGGCAATTTCGCGACGGTGATACGGTTGCCGCCGAAACCTTCCCAGCGGAATTCAGCTGCCGGCTGGTTAGGCGCTAACAACGTCGTGATGCCACCGAGGTGCAACACATCCGGCAACGAGCCATTGAGCGGTGGCAAGAGCTCGGCGACGATGGTGGTCATCTGCTCAGTGCGCAGATCCTCTAGCCAGCGCAACAGCACAGCGAGCGGCGGCAAAGTACCGCTAGGCAATAACGGTAAGGTTGGAGCACTGGGCATAGCAGCAGCTTATCTCACGCTTGACGCATTAGCCAGTCTTCGGGCGCGCTCAGCAGCTGCATGTAACCTGCTGGGAATACTGGTGCAGCCGGTAGTCACCGCATCGGTAGCGAGGGCTTCATCGACGCATTCCTGAGCAACTCCGAGGTGATCGAGGTAGTCAGCCAAGAGTTGGTATTGGCGGGCGCGGGCGATGCCGTGTTCGGCGCCGGTGGTCGCCCACAGCCAATCGGTGAAGGCCAAAAAGCCTTCAAACGGCGAATCGCTGGGCGCGTGCGCCAGCGCCAGATCGAGGCCGCGCACGAAGCCGCCGTCGTTGACATAGATTTCAAAGTAGCGGGCGAAGCGTTTGAAGCGCTGCATCTGCACGAAAGGGAAATCGCGTGAGGCAAGCAGGTCGTACGGTGTCTCGCGATTGAACTGCATCGCAAACGGCACCACATGACGGATCAGCGGCGTACCCGGCAGCAGTTTGAGGATGCCGACCTGGATCTCGCCCGGCTGCATGCGCCACAGCGCGTCGAACGACGAGCGGAAACTATCGGGTGTCTCGCCGGGCAGACCGACGATCAGATCGGCGTGCACGTGGATGCCGGTGTTCTCGCGCAGCCATTTCAAATTCGTCTCGGTCTTCTGCGTATCCATGCGCCGGCTGATCAACTCGCCGACGATCGGCGTGAAGCTTTGGATGCCGATTTCCAACTGCACCGAATCCTTGGGAAACCACGCCAGCAGTGCCTGCACCGATTCAGGCAAACGATCCGGCACCATTTCAAAGTGCAGAAACAAATCGTCGCGCCAACGCGCCTGGAAAAAGGTGAGGATGGCGGTGGCGGTGCTCGGCTTGAGATTGAAGGTGCGGTCGACGAACTTGAAGGTGCGGCAGCCGCGTTCCAGCAGCCGTCCCATGGCCGCCAAGAAGGGCTCCAGCGGCACCGCCCGCACCCCATCTTCGATCGACGATAAGCAGAATTCGCAGGTAAAAGGGCAGCCGCGGCTGGCCTCGACGTAGATCAGGCGGTGCTTGAGATCATCGTCGGTGTAGAGGTCGTACGGCAGCACCAGATTCGCCGGATCGGGCTTTGGCGTGGCGATGATCTTTGCCGTCGGTGCGCCGGCCAGCAAGCTGGTGCACACCTCACGGAAGGCGGTATCCGCTTCGCCGCGGATAGTCACGTCGGCCAGCACCAGCAGCACATCCTCATCCGCGGCGTGGGTTGGCTCGGGGCCGCCGATGACTATCTGGATGTGTGGCGCGACTTGCTTCATGATCTGAATCACCTGGGTCGTCTCGCGACGATTCCAGATATAGATGCCAAAGCCGACAATGGCCGGCGACTCGGCCAGCAGGCGTTCGACTATCCGCGCCGGCGGGTCGCTGATGGTGAACTCGCGGATCACCGTCTGCGCCTGCAGCGGACCCATGTTGGCCAACAGATAGCGCAAACCGAAGGCGCAGTGGCTCCAGCGGGCATTGAGCGTCGCCAGGACAATGCGCGCCGCGGTCATGAAGCTTTGCTTATGGTGTAGCTCACCGGCTTGCCATTGATCTGTGCCTCATTGCCACCGATGCCGTTGGCGAAGGTCGTCGCCAGGACTTCGCCAGCGATGGTCGCGGCATGCTCGGTAAGTGCGTGCACGAGTTCGTCATTACTGCTGCCCCAGGTCACGCTGATGCGATCGGCGATGTCGAAGCCGGCATCTTTGCGCGCCTGCTGCAGCAGGCTGGTGAATTCGCGAGCGTGGCCTTCGGCGATCAACTCAGATGTTAGCGTCGTGTCGAGTACAACGGTAATCGCTCCTTGGCTTGCTGTGACAATTTTACCGAAGGAGCTGTCAACGGGTTTCCGTTCTAGAATTACATCGGCAAGTCGAATAGACTCTCCGCAGGCAGGCAGCTCGATTCCGTTTTCAAGTTGTGTAACTTCAACATGGCCCCACGTGGCAAGTACGACGCCAATGTCTTTGAGTTTTGCTCCACAACGCTTCCGAAGTTCTAAGAAATTCGGTTTGCAGCTAATGGCAACGAAAGCTGCCTCGTCGATATCGGTCTCAATGGATCGTACATTCAGCTCATCCCTAAGAGTTCGAGCATGTCGTGCGGCAGCAGCTCTCACGGCTGCTTCGCGTGAAACAACTGTCATTTTTGCCAACGGTTGACGCACCTTCAATTTATGGTCTTCGCGCAATTTGCGGCTTAATCCGACAATGCGACGGACGATGGCGATGTCGTCTTCCAACTGTGCATCGATCGCAGCTGAATCGACCTGTGGATAATCGCACCAATGCACACTTTTTGGTGCCGCATTGTCGACGCGTAACACTAAGCGCTGATAAATTTCCTCGGTGAGGAAGGGCATAAAGGGTGCTAAGACTTTAGCGAAGGTCACTAATACTTCATATAATGTGTGAAATGCATCGCACCGATCTTTGCTGCCTTTCCAATTTGAAACCGCCTCATGGAGGCGTGTCTCTAGGTCGGAACTTTGATCAGTGGTATCGCTCTTCCAGAAACGGGCGCGCGACGAGCGGATATACCAGTTGGTGAGGTCGTCGATGAAATGCACCAGGCGCGGCACGACGTTGTAGAGGCGGTAAGCCTCCATCTCAGCATTGACGTCGCGGATCAGGCTCTGCATCACCGAGATGATCCAGCGATCGAGCTCGGTACGTTCGGCCAACGGCCGGGCTTTGACCGTGCGTGGATCAAAACCATCGATGCTGGCATAGGTGGTGAAGAAACTCAGGGCGTTCCAGTAGGGCAGCACCACCGTGCGTACGATCTCCTTGAGGCCGGCTTCGCTAAACTTGAGCGGCTCGGCGCGGACCACGGGCGAGTCGATGAGGTAGGCGCGCAAGGCATCGGCACCGATCTCATTGAGGACCTTATTGGGATCGGGGTAATTCTTTTTCGACTTCGACATCTTGTGGCCGTCTTCGGCCAGCACCAAACCATTGACCACGACGTTGCGGAAAGCCGGCTTATCGAACAAGGCCGTGGACAGTACCAACAAAGTGTAGAACCAACCGCGCGTCTGGTCGAGACCTTCGGCGATGAATTGAGCGGGGAAGTTGGCCTCGAAATGGTCTTTATTTTCGAACGGGTAATGCTGTTGGCCATAGGGCATGGCTCCTGACTCGAACCAGCAATCGAGCACTTCCGGCGTGCGTCGATAGGTCAGGCCGTTCTTGACGAAGGTCACCTGGTCGAGGTGGTGCTTGTGCAGGTCGGTGACGCGCACGCCTGACAGTTCTTCGAGCTCGGCGATCGAGCCAATGCAGATCATGTCGCTCTTGTCCTCGGCTACCCATACCGGCAGGCACGAGCCCCAGAAGCGATTGCGCGAGATGTTCCAATCCTTCGCATCCTTCAGCCAGTTGCCGAAGCGGTTGGCACCAATCTGCTCGGGCACCCAGCGGATCTGCTGATTATTAGCGGCCAGGCGCTCGCGCAGATCTTCAACGCGCACGTACCAGGCCTCAATGGCGCGGTAGATCAGCGGCGTATCGGTGCGTTCGCAAAACGGATAACTGTGGACGATGGTCGACTGGTGGACGAGTTTATTTTCGGCCTTCAAGCGGGCGATGATGGCCTTGTCGGCGTCTTTGCAGAATTGGCCGGCGTACTCGGGGACGGCGGCAGTGAACTTGGCTTCCTCATCCAGCGGATCGACCAGTTCGATGCCGGCGGCGCGGGCCACGCGGTAATCGTCTTCGCCATAGGCAGGCGCTAGATGCACGATGCCAGTGCCATCGCTGGTGGTGACGAAGTCATCGGTCAGCAAGCGGAACGAATTCGGCTGATCGGCAAAATAAGGGAACAACGGCTCATACTGCAGGCCGGCAAGGACCTTGCCCGCTGGTTCAGCGAGAATGCGATACTGCTCGGGCTTTTTGTAGATCGCCGTGAGGCGGTCCTTGGCCAGCAGATAGACCTCGCCCTTTTCCAGATCTTCGATCCAGCAATAGGTGATCTCGGGCCCGGCGCACAGCGCGAGATTTTCCGGCAAGGTCCATGGGGTGGTGGTCCACGCCAGGATGAAGGCTTTGCCGGCGCTAATGGCGGCAAACACCTCAGGTGACTTTTCGCGGCATCGAGCGAGCACCGTGATGTCGGTGTTGCGCACTCTGAAGCGCACCGTGATCGCCGGATCCTGCACGTCCTTGTAGTTGTTGCCGGCTTCGAAATTCGACAGCGGCGTGGTCAGCTTCCACGAGTACGGCATGATGCGATGGGCCTTATAGACGCGGCGGTTGCCGCTGGCGTCTTTCTGCTCCCACAGCTGCTTGAACACCCACCACACCGATTCCATGAACTGCGGATCCATGGTCTTGTAATCATTGTCGAAGTCGACCCAGCGGCCCATGCGCCGTACCGTCTTGCGCCATTCGCCGACGTAGGTTTGCACCAGCGAGCGGCAGGTTTCATTAAAATGGCTGACGCCCTTTTCGCGGATCTCGGCGGCGCCCGACCAGCCGAGCTCCTTTTGCGCCAGGCTCTCGATTGGCAGGCCGTGGCAGTCCCAGCCAAAACGTCGCTCGACGTGGTAGCCGCGCATGTTCCAAAAACGCGGCACGATGTCTTTGATCGTACCCGCCAAGAGGTGGCCGTAGTGCGGCGTACCGGTGGCGAAGGGTGGGCCGTCGTAGAAGACGAATTCCTTGGCGGGTTTCCCCTGAGGTGCGCGCCGTCTATTCGATTCCTGGAAGGCGTCGAGGTCATCCCACAGCTTGAGGATGCCATCCTCGATCTGCGGAAAGCTGACGTTGGCTGGAACCTTGTCGAAGACGGACTTGGGCGCGGGCTGGCTCATGGGGGAGCAGCCTAAGCGAAGCCTCAATCGGGCAATCGCCAGCGCGTCAGGACGGTGTGGCCCAACACCTGCGGTGGACATTCCGGCTGCCAGTGCTGGCCATCGGGAATGGTCGGCACACCGCGACCCTTGGCGATCGGCAGTCCGCCGCCCAGAGTAGTGCCGCCCTGGTATAGTTCGAGGCGGTCATAGAGGCGGGCGGCAAGGAAGGCGCCGTGGATGGTGGCGCCGCCTTCGACGAGGATATCGTTGAGGCCGATGGCCGCCAAAGAGCGCGCCACCGCCGGCAGATCGTGCGGATCCGCCACCGCCAGCAGTTCGACTCCCCACGCTTTGAGACGTGCGGTGTCGGCTTCGGGATGGTGAACTACCAGCAGCGGCGCACGATCGAGGGTGTGTAGGAGTTTCGCTTCATCACCCAGGTCGGCGGTGGCGTTGAGCACGATGCGCAGCAGGGGTTTCACCCGTGTACGACTGGCCAGCAGCTGCGGGTCGTCCGTCTTGGCGGTGCCGCTGCCGATGAGGATGGCGTCGAAGGCCCGCCGCCGACGGCGTGATAATTCCAGCGCTGCGGGTGACGAGATCCAGCCGCTGTGACCGCTTTCGGTGGCCAGGAAGCCATCCAGGGTATACGCCCATTTACCGGTAAAACGCGGACGTTTGCGACTGACGCGCCGTAGGAATCCACCATGCAGGTGCTGCGCGCGCGGGTCATGAGCGCTGACATAGGTCACGCCCGCCGCCGTCAGGTGGGCGCAAGAAGTGTCTTGGTTGGGGTCGTCGGCGCCGACGATGACGCGTGTGATGCCACCGGCGATGAGCAGGTCGGCGCACGCCGTGCCGCCAGCCGAGCGCTGAGTGCAGGGAGCGAGCGTGACATAGGCGGTGGCGCCATGCGTTGCGCAACCGCGAGCGGCGGCGTTCGCGAGGGCGGCGGCTTCAGCATGGACTTGTTGCGTCTGAGGCGTCTGAGGCATCGAGGGCGAGGTGTGGCCTTCGCCGAGCATCACGCCATCACGCACCAAAACACAGCCGACGCCGGGATTGGGCGCCGTGGTGCCCAGCGCCAGAGACGCCAGGCGGCACGCGCGCAGCAGCCAGTGCGAGTCGGCGATGGCGCTCGCCGCAGGCATCGGCCTAGGCTTTCGTTTTCTGGTCGGGTTTCTTAGGCTCGATTTTTTTCAAATCATTTGGCCGATGATCGCGGGCCAGACGGTCGAGCACGCCGTTGATCAACTTGGTGGTCTTCTCTTCTGAACCATAGCGTTTGGCCAACTCGATGGCTTCATTGATGGCCACTTTCGGTGGCGTGTCATCGCGGTAGAGAATCTCGCAGGCACCTAAGCGCATGATCGCGCGATCAACCACCGCCAAGCGGTGGATGGTCCAATTCTCGAGTCGCTTATCGATGGCGGCGTCAACCGGCACGCGATTTTCGGCAAAAGTAGCCAGCAGGCTCTTGGCGAAGGTCACCGCTGCCGGATCGGTAGCGCCGGTGTCCTCGGCCTCGAACGTCGGCAGCAAGTTGCCATCGTCGACGAATTTGTTTTGTTCGAATGCGTACAGTAATTGCAGGGCGACAGCCCGGCCGGCGGAACGTGAAGCAGGCGAGAGGGAAAGAGCGGGGTCAGTCACGAGGTGGTCAGATCTGGGCCAAGAGGGAGAGCATTTCCATGGCCACGGCGGCGGCTTCGGCGCCCTTGTTGCCGGCCTTGCCGCCGGCACGCGAAGCTGCCTGATCAGTGGTGTCGGTGGTCAGCACGCCAAAGACCACCGGCTTGCCGCTATCCAGGCCGACTTTTGCCAGGCCCTTGGCGCATTCGCCGGCGACATAATCAAAATGCGGGGTTTCGCCGCGAATCACCGCGCCGAGGGCGATGACGGCGTCGTTCTTGACCACCAATTTTTGGCAAACCAGAGGCAGCTCCCAAGCTCCGGGTACGCGTACGATGGTGATGTGATCATCAGCCACACCGTTGCGGCGCAGGGTATCGAACGCCCCGGCCACCAACTGTTCAACAATGGTGGCATTAAAGCGGCTGGCGACGATGGCGTAGCGCATGCCGGTCAAGGAAGTCAGATTGCCAGAGAGCTGCGTCGCCATGAAAACCTCAGATTGGCCGAGCACGCTATGCCCTGCTTGAGCATGGGCAACGTCTACGACCTGGTGGCCAGGAAATTCGATTTCAACGGTGGAGGATCGATTATGCACCTGGGGCACCGTCGGTACCAGGTCAGTTTGATTGGTGACCCAGTGCGTCGCCAATCGAAAAGGTGTCAGTCGTGACAGGGGGTCTCGTATCCCCCATGGATGCCTGACTTGGTAAGTCATAAACGTAATTTTTCAAATACTTAAGTTTCTGGTCAGAATGGGCCCCAGCGGCGATTCACAGGGCCTCGGTGTCCTCGCTCAAGACCGTCAGGTACTTTCGGTAGGCGTAAACTCGATCACGCGCTTTGCCGGTGATCTCGTGCAGGATATGTGCTTTGACCAGCGCCTGGATGGTGCGCTGAGCGGTGACCTTGTTGATCGCCAGTAATTCAGTGGCTAGGGCTAAGGTAACCATGGGATGTTCAGGCAACACCTCGAATAAGCGCAGCACTGAGACTGTAGCGGCCTCGTGGCTCAAGATATGACGACGATCCTCGCTGAGCAGACGGAAAATACGCGTCGCGGCGTCGGCGCCATCATCGGCAGCCTCGATCACGCAATCGAGGAAGAAGGCCAGCCAGCCTTCCCAATCACCCGTGGTACGAACAGCAGCCAGCCGCTCGTAATAGGCGGTACGATGCCTTTTGAATGCCAGACTGAGGTAAAGCAGCGGATCTTCCATCAATCCCGACTGTTGCACCAGGAGCGTGATGAGGAGGCGACCGATGCGGCCATTGCCATCCAGGAATGGGTGGATGGTCTCGAACTGCACGTGCGCCAAGCCGGCACGGATGAGGGGCGGCAATGAATCATCGGTATGGATCCAGCGATCCAGGTCGCTGAGCAGCTCCGCAATGCGTTCGGGTGGTGGTGGCACGAAACGGGCGTTTCCCGGCCGGCTACCGCCGATCCAGTTCTGGCTGGTGCGGATTTTCCCCGGCTGTTTCTCGGAACCGCGTACTCCGCGCATGAGTCGGGCATGGGCTTGCGCCAAGAGGCGACTGCACAACGGCAATCCGTGAGGAGTCGCCAACTGCTTTCGGGCATAGGTCAAAGCTTCAACATAGTTGCAGACCTCCTCGACATCGGCTGGTCGTTGCGAGTGCCGGGTTGCTTCGAAGGTGAGGACATCGTTGAAGGTTGCCTGGGTGCCTTCGATCTGGGATGAGATCAACGCTTCTTTACGCACGAATCCGTACAGGAACCACTGTGCGCTGGTCACCATGCGACCGGCCACCGCCAACCTGCCGATGGCGGCAAGCGCCTGCTGATGGCGTTTTTCCAGATCTCCCTCCAGGCGCAGCGAGGGCTTGGTCGGCGGCAGGGGATGTGGAATGAAGGCCCGGACGGGTTCGTCGGGAGTGCCGCTGCGCTGATAAGTACCGGTGATGCGTGTCATGGCTGGTTGCGTAGACCTTACCAAGCAGCTTCATTAGTAAAGTTTAAGCAACTAGCGATGGGAGCTGGTTGCGCCGACGTTACTAGGCGAAAGTGCTCTGGAGGCGCTTGCTTAGCGCTCGCCAGGGTCTGTCTCGAGCGCATTTGCGAGCATATTCAGGTGAGGAAATGCTCGCCTGACACGGCCTAACGTGACATGCGTGAGCTCGTCGAGCGTGGCGTTCTGGTGCAAAACGAGGGGGGCGGGCGAAGTACAAGCTTTCGATTGGCGGATAAACAGCTGGAGGTCTTACTCGAGTTCATCAATGGACCGAACCTGAGGAAACCAGACGATTTCCTCAACGCAGCCCGGGATTGCTGATCGCGAAGATGAAATCGGCCGGGTTCAGGGATTCGACATGGCCATCGAACATGGCTGCATTGGCCCGGCCGCGATGGCGGCTGCGGTCGTCCCACCAGGCCGTCGGCATGGTGTCGGAATCAACGAAACGGTAGCCGCTGTCGCCGATGAGGATGCGGGCTGAACTGAGAGTGATACTCTCTGGGCGCATCACGCGGTAGTTCCCCGGCGCGTTCTGATTGGGCCCGAAAAAGGCGAAGGTTGGGGTCTCTCGCCACGGCCGCGATGTCGAACCGTAGCCGATGGTGCGGCTATCGGCGAGGGCGGCGGCATAGTTGGTAGAGTATTTGAAGGCCGGGCAACTGCGCAGAACCCCTTGGGCCGCGACGAGGGCCGCCTTGGCGGTGGCGGCCGTGATGGTGGCGCCCTCGGCGTCGAGGTAGGGTTCGAGACGGGTCTGCCAATACAGTCCATCAGTGGTCTGGTAGTCTGGATATTGCTCCCAGTCCTGGGCATAGCCCTCATAGGCCAGAGCAATCTGGCGCAGATTGGCGCGACAACGCATCGACTTCGCCGCATCGCGGACCATGGCGACGCCCGGCAACAGTATCGCCGTGAGGACGGCGATGATGCTGATCACGACCAGAAGTTCGACCAGTGTGAAGCCAGTACGCACACGCATCATGAGGGCCTCCACGGCAGTTACCTGCCAGGATCCGCTAGCGATCTTGGGAAACAAGCCTCGGTCACGCATGTTGCGCGTAGGATTTGCATAGATGCATGTGGAAAATGGGTTAAGTTTTGGTATTTTTAACTCTCCTGGATAAAACATCCGCATATTATGATGAATACACCTTACGATAGCGACCATCTTGACCACCTGAAGAACGTCTTTCTGTGGCGTTCTCCCGGCCCGCGCAACAATCATGGCTGGACGTGGGATCACGGTACCGAAGGCGTTGAGATCGTCCTCCGTGGACGCACATGGGTCGACCATGCGGGAGCCCGCTGTGAGCTGCGCGCCGGGGCCATGCTGTGGGGGCAGCCGGGCCAGCGCACGCTGTATGAAGTCGATCCTGCGGATCCTTACCACACCCTGCTGGTGCGCTTCGCCACCACCAAACTGAGCACCACGCCCGCCCCCCGTCTGGTGTGGTGGGCGGAGCCGGCCGAGGCCGAGGCGCTTGCCACCGAGGCAGTGGCGCTATTCGCTCGTGGTTCTTGCGACCATCGCTGGTTCGCCAGCTATCTTTACAGCCGCTTGTGGTGGCAGGTCCACCGTGCCAGCGCCGAGGGCGGCTACGGCTGGCTGCCGGCTGCCTTGCAGGCGGCCCTCGCTTGTATCGACCATCACTTCGCCGAGCCCCTGTCGGTCGCCGCTCTGGCCACCGCCGCCGGCCTCAGGCCGACCGCCCTGCACCAGCGTTTCCAGCGCTTCCTCGGCCATACCCCGCTGGAGGCCCTGACCCGCCGGCGGATCCGTGCCGCCTGTGCCCTGCTGGTTCAGGAACCCCACGTAGCGGTGGCCGAGATCGGCGCTCGCTGCGGTTTCCCCGATCCGGTGCACTTCGGCAGGATCTTCCGCGCGCGTCAGGGAATGCCGCCGGGGGCTTTCCGCCGTTGTCGGTGCGTAAGCGGCGACTGGCTTCGTGCAACTGACTTAACGTATGTGCAGCCGCGGGGGTGAGCCGTAGATACGCGTGTAGGCGCGGCAGAATGTGCCGCGATTGCGGAAACCACAGCGTTGGGCGACCTCGGCCACCGCCACGCCGGCTTCCAGGAGCGCTGCCGCCACCGCGCAGTGCCGACGTTCAAGGGCTGGACGGGGTGCAGGCCGCAGGCGCGGGCGATTTCGGCGGCGGTGATCGGGGTCAGGCCGTGACTGCGGATGCGGTCGCGCATGGCTATGGCCGCGGCCGGCAGCTGACGCGCATCGTGCAGGGGCCGCGCCAAGAGCAGCTCGAGGAGATCGCCGATGGCGTTGCTCTTGCCGGCGAGCAGGCGTTGGGTCAGGGCTTCGGCCGGGTGTCGCGGCATGGGCGCCGCCACCTTCGGCATCGGTGGCGATCGGATCGAGCACCTCGCTTGGCGGCTCCGCGAGTCGGGCATCGGCACGACCTTCACCCCAGCTGTTGCGGTGGTGCTGATCGGAGTGAACAATCTCGCTAGCGATACCGTGGAGGACATCGCCCTCGGCACGACCGCGCTGATCGACCAGTTGCAGAAGGCGGCGCTGAAACCCCGTATCCTGTCCTCGGCCTGCTCAAAAGGTCGTAATAATATCCGTGCTGTTCGATCAGCCGGTTACAGTCGACATCAGGCCGCGCATAGGTGGATTTCTTTGCCCTTAGCATGCGCTCACGGGCCTCCCTGGGGGAAGTTTCCGCATCGGGACAAAACGAATCCTACGTTAAAAATCGTAAGAATCGCCGCATGAGCAAAATGGCGAGATAGACAGCAACTATGCGTGCAAAGTGCCGCAATCTCGCAAACAAAAACTGCACTAATCGGGCGCCGAGGAGCGGTGGCGGGATACAATCGGCGCAGCCGATCCCGCCACATTTTCAGCGCTGCGCGCTGAAAATGAGCTCCGACAAAGCCCGGGGGTACCAGGGGCGCGAGCCCCTGCTAAACAGTCCGATAGTCCAGACGCGCGACCTGAAAGCCCATGCGATTGATCGCATCCAAGTAAGCCTGGGCCGAGGCCTGGACGATGTCGGTCGACAAGCCCTTGCCACCGACCACCACCGCGTCGGTCTTGCCGCTTGGTTTCAAGCTGGCGCGGATCGACACCTCGCCCTGGGCGTCGCCACCTTTGGACACTGCGCGCAGCCGGTAGTCCTCGACCGTGCCTTCGACGCCGCAGATGCGGTTCAAGGCATGGATGACCGCGTCGACCGGGCCGTCGCCAGTGGCGGCGTCGGTTTTGCTAACGCCGTCTTTCGACAGACGCACGGTAGCAGTGGCAACTGATTCCGTGCCGGCTGATGAGTGCAGGTAGTCCAGTTTCCACGTCGACACAACGGTGCCGCGCACGACCTCTTCGACCAGGGCGAACAAGTCGCCATCGTATATTTCCTTTTTCTTGTCGGCCAGGATCTTGAAGGCTTCCATCAAGCGCGTCATGTCGGTTTCCGACACCGCCACACCCAAGGTCTGCAGGCGCTTTTCCACGGCTGCTTTGCCGCTGTGCTTGCCCAGCACCAGGTTGGTCATCGGCACGCCCACCGAGGCCGGCGTCATGATCTCATA